>JAISJT010000136.1 GCA_031261395.1 Eubacteriales Family XIII. Incertae Sedis bacterium | reverse complement strand
GACCATCGGTTCGTCGTCTTCTTCAGCGATCTCGTCTTTTGTCTTGTTTGCTGACATGGTAATCCCTCCGTTGTTCATCCACTGATTTGTACGAATTATTATACACCCTTGAGATATTCGTGCAAAGTTTCTGCGGCGCGGCGGGTCATGCCGGGGACGGCGGCGAGCTCTCCTGCAGGCGCCGCGCGCATGGCGTCAATTGACCCGAATTTCATAAATAAGGCGTTTCGGCGTTTTTCTCCGATGCCGGGAATGCCGTCGAGCGCCGAGGCGGCGAGTTTCTTGCCGCGTACGCCCCGTTGGTATTCGATGGCGAATCTATGGACTTCTTCCTGAATGGCGCCGATGAGGTGGAAGAGGCCCGGCTGCGCGGTCAGTTCCGTCTCGGCGCCGCCTGCATCCACCAGGCCGCGCGTGCGGTGATGGTCGTCTTTGACCATGCCGAGTACGGGGATTGACGCCTGCATGGCGCCGAGCACCTGCCTCGCCGCCGCGACGTGCCCCTTGCCGCCATCGATGAGGATCACGTCCGGCAGTTCGTCAAAACCCTTCTCCCCCGCGAGCCCGCGCTTCAGCCTGCGATAGAGGACTTCCTGCATGGCGGCATAGTCGTCGCCGCCCTTGCCCTCGTCCGTGCGGATGCGGAATCTTCGGTAGTCCTTTTTGCTTTTTGCCGTGCCGCGAAAGACGACCATCGCGCCGACAGCGTCCTGCCCGCCCGTATGCGAGATGTCGTAAGCCTCAATGCGCGGGGGGCAAATGGATTGCGGGTCGGCGCCCGCAATGACAGAGGCGTCGCCCGCAATGACTTCCGTCAGCGCCGCGATCACGCTCCGGTCGCGTTCCTGCTTCGAGGCATGCATATCCTCGGCGAGCTTGATGGTCTCGGCGATATCCTTCTGCGCGAGGGCGAGCAGCTTTTTCTTCGTCCCGCGCTCCGGCACTAAGATGTGTACGCGATGTCCTGCTGCCTCCGAGAGATAGTCTTCGATCGCCGCCTGATCTTCCTCATCGCCACCGCCGTCACCGCCCAAGCGTTCCTCCAAGAGGATCTCCTTAGGTATCATAGTCTGGTTCGCGTAATATTGTTTAATAAACGCGGCCACGATCTCTTTCTTGCTGCCGCCGCCTTCCGCATCGAGATGGTGTATCTCCCGCCCTATCAGCCGTCCGTCCCGTACAAAGAAAAGCGTCACACGAGCCATCCGGCCGTCTTCGGCTTCCGTCGCCAGCAGGACGTCCATACTGCCGGAGGAAAGCAGATCGACCTTCTGGCGCTCAGTCACCGCCTCGGCGTCACGCACCAAATCGCGGTATTTCGCCGCCTCTTCAAAATCCTGCCGCTCAGCCGCGCTGATCATACGCGCCTTGAGATCGGCGGCCAGCCCGTGATCGCGCCCCTTTAGGAATTCGACCACAGCCGCAATCCGCTCAGCATATTCCCCCTCGGCAGGAATTACGCAGGGGGACGTTTTTTCTGCGCCGGCGAGGCAGTAGCGGTCGCAGGTGCCGATGAAACCGTTGAGGCAGGGGCGCCAGTCCGAGGGGAAGGTCTGCCGGCTGCAGCGCTTTAGATGGTAGGCGTCGTTCAGCAGCTGGGTGATACGGTTCAGCGCGCCGACATCCGCATAGGGGCCGAAGTATTTGCTCCCGTCGGATTTCAGCGTGCGCGTCTTCTGCACGCGCGGATAACGCTCGCCGTAGGTGATCTTGATATAGGGGTAGGTCTTGTCGTCGAGCAGCATCACGTTGTAGCGCGGGCGATGCCGCTTGATCAGCGTGTTTTCGAGGATCAGCGCTTCGGCTTCCGTGTCCGTGACGAGGTACTCAAATTCGGCGATGCGTGCGGCCAGCGCCCGTGTCTTGGCGTCGAGGCCCTGCGGCGGCGCAAAATACTGCCGGACGCGACTCCTCAGCGAAGTCGCCTTGCCGACATAAATCACATCGCCGTATTCGTCCTTGTGCAGATAGACGCCGGGCTTGTCAGGCAGCTCCGCCAGATGCTCCCGGATATCAAACATGGTTTTCGCCGGGCTCCCTAGACCCCGGAAATCCCGAAGAAGGTGTCTGCAAGTTCTTTGCCTGAATGCAGGGCCTTGCCCGTTCGGCCGGACGGCTCGGTGAAAGCGCGGGTCGGATCTGCCGCCCGGTCTGCCGCCTCCGTGCTGTCGTAGATCACGTAAGGGACCGGTTCATCCGTATGGGTGCGAATGACCACCGGTGTGCGGTGATCGGGCACGATGAGGATGCGGTAAGCCTCCCCGGTTTCCTCGCGGTGTCTTTCGAGATAAGAGACGATCGGGCCGACGATGTCCGCATCGATGCGTTCGAGCGACTCGATCTTCTCGGCGCGGTTGCCCTGGTGCGAGCACTCGTCCGGCGCCTCGACATGAATGTAGGCAAGATCCATACCGGCTTCATACGCGGCGATCGCCGCCTCGCCCTTGCCCTTGAAATTGGTAGTAATCGTCCCTGTCGCACCTTCGACCTTGATCGGCTCAAGGCCCGCGCAGATGCCGATGCCCTTGATCAGATCGACGGCCGAGATCACCGCCCCCTTCACGCCGTACTTCGCCGCGATCGGGCTGATCGTGGGCCGTTTGCCCTCGCCCCAGATCCAAATCGAATTGGCCGGCCGCTCGCCTCGCGCCGCGCGCGCAAGATTGACCGGATGTGTCTTCAGCAAATCATAGCTACGCTCCATCAGGTGCAGGATATAGCTTTCGTTTTCCTTTCCCGCGCCGTCGCCGGGCAAATAAAGCCCGATCTGCCGCCCAAGAATGTCATGCGGCGGCGTCAGTGCATAATCCGGATACTCGTCGAACACATCCCCGATGCCGCTTTCCGTCGCCGCTCCATCGCGCACGATGAGCGCGTGCCGATAGCTGACGCCGGGATAAAATTTGACGCGCCCCCCGTTCGCCGGGTCGCCGCTGCCGAGCGCCGCATCAATCGCGCAGGTCAGCACCCGCGCCTCTTCATCGGAAATATCACCCGAAGCATGATCGACGATCGTCAAATCCGCATAGTCCGGCGCGCCCTCACCCGTCTTGTCTTCGAGCGTCACCAAATTGGTCCGAAACGCCACGTCACGCGGCCCGAGCGCAATGCCCATGCTGACCGCCTCGAGCGGAGACCGCCCCGTCAGATCGTGCGCCGGATCATACCCAAGCACCGCCAGATTGGCCGCGTCGCTCCCCGGCTTGACCCCGCGCGGAATCGTACGCACCAACCCCACGCGCCCCCTGCGGGCAAGGTCAGTCGTATGCGGCATAAATGCCTCTTCAAGCGGCGTCTTCTCGCCGCTCGCGCCTTCAACATCCGCAGCCCCATCCGGAACCAAAATCAAATATTTCATGCGTTCCTCGACTCAAAGTCCTTCATGAAGGCGATGAGTTTGTCGACACCTTCTTCGGGCATGGCGTTGTAGATGCTTGCGCGCATGCCGCCGATCGACCGGTGGCCGCCGAGCTGCACGAGGCCTTCCGCCTTAGCTTCGGCGACAAATTTCTTGTCGAGCTCTTCATTGCCCGTGACAAAGACGACGTTCATGAGACTGCGGTCTTCCTTTGCGGCCGGCGCCGAGTACAGCCGGCTGGCGTCAATATAATCGTACAGCTTGGCCGCCTTGCGTTTGTTGATGGCTTCCATCGCGCTGATGCCGCCCTTCGCCAGCAGGCTTTTGAAGACCTCTCCCGCGATATAGATGCACCATGCCGGCGGTGTATTGTACAGAGAACCGTTGTCCGCATGGATCTTGAAATCCAAATAGGTCGGCGTGTTTGCCCGCACATGACCGACGAGATCCTTGCGCACGATCACGATCGAAACGCCGGCCGGACCGACATTTTTCTGCGCGCCGGCATAGATGAGGCCAAACTTTGAGACGTCGACTTTCTCCGAGAGGATGGAACTGCTCATATCCGTCACGAGGGTCACGCCGTTCGTGTCCGGTATCACGGGCCATTTCGTGCCATAGATCGTATTATTCCAGGTGATGTGGACGTAGTCGGCGTCCTTGCGGTACTCGTCCGCGGCCGGTTTCGGGATGAAGGTGTAGTTGCTGTCCTTGGAGCTGGCTACGACCCTCGCGTCGCCGAACTTGGCCGCTTCCTTTTGCGCCTTGTCTGCCCACTGGCCCGAGACGACGTAGTCAGCCTTGCCGTTTTGCATCAGGTTCAGCGGCACCATCGCGAAGAGCAGCGTCGCGCCGCCCTGCACGAAGAGGACGTCGTAGTCGTCGGGAATACCCATCAGCGTGCGCAGATTGGCTTCCGCCTCTGTAATAATTTTCTCAAACGGCTTCGAGCGGTGGCTCATTTCCATCACGCTCATACCCGAGCCTTCATAATCAAGGATCTGCGCCGCCGCGTCCGTCATCACGTCCACAGGCAGCATCGAGGGTCCGGCCGAAAAATTGTATACTCTTTCGCTCATTTTGTTTGTCTTTCCTTCTTTCTACTAAACTATGGCACAACTAAATTATTTTACACGATTCCCGTTGCAGAATCAACGCGATTACGGTATCCTTAATTGTCATTCGCCGACTTGATCGGCGAATCCACGAATGGTCATATGCATAGATTCGCCGATCAAGTCGGCGAATGACGGAGGAAGGATCGCTTTCATGTACAAGATCGCTACACTGAACAAAATCTCACCTAAGGGGCTTAGCCTGCTGAAAGAAAATTATGAAATCACGGACGATGCGGGGAGCGCGGACGCGATCTTAGTGCGCAGCGCCGATATGCAGGAGATGGCGCTGGGCGCGCAGACGCTGTGCGTGGCGCGTGCGGGCGCGGGCGTGAACAACATCCCGTTCGAGCGGCTGGCGGATCAGGGTGTCGTGGTGTTCAATACCCCGGGCGCCAATGCCAACGCCGTGAAGGAACTCGTCCTCGCGGGCATCCTCATGGCCTCGCGCAACATCCCGGAAGCTCTCGAATGGACGAAGACGCTGACGGAAGACGCGGCCAAGACCGTGGAAAAAGGCAAGTCCAAATTTGCCGGCGAGGAGATCGCGGGCAAGACGCTCGGCGTCGTCGGTCTCGGTTTTATCGGCGTATTGGTTGCCAACGCGGCCGAAGCCCTCGGCATGCACGTAGTCGGCTATGATCCCTACCTGTCGCTGAAGGCGGCGCACGACCTCTCGCCTTCCGTCAAACTCTTCGACAAGCTACCGGCCATGCTGCCGCACTGCGACTACGTGACCATTCACGTGCCGGCCACGAGCGATACCAACGGCATGTTTGACTATGACCTGATCGAGACCATGAAGAACAAAGGCGTCCTGCTGAATTTCTCGCGCGACAAACTCGTCGACGGCGAAGGTCTCAGGCGTGCGCTTTCCGAAGGCAAGCTCCGCTCCTATGTGACAGACTTTCCGACCGACGACATGCTCGGCGTACCGGGCGTCGTCCTCATCCCCCATCTCGGCGCGTCCACGGAGGAATCCGAGGAAAACTGCGCAATTATGGCGGTGCAGGAAATAGTGGATTATATCGAAAACGGAAACATCCTCAACTCCGTCAATTTCCCGACGGTCCAGGGGGACAAATGGGATCAGGGCTCGCGCATTGTCGTATTACACAAAAATATTCCTTCGATGCTCGGCCGCATGACCGGTGCGCTCGCTGAGATGGGCGTGAACATCAGCAATATGATCAACAAGAGCAAAGGTGACTACAGCTGCACGCTGCTCGATTGCGACGGCGCAGTCGACGAGGCCGCCATTCAGGCGAGGTTCAAAGCCGACGGCATCATCTCCGTCCGCATCCTGTAGATACATTCAAAAGTTTATAGAAGTTTAGCCCATCGACTAAACTTCTATAAACAAATAAACTTAGCCTATTGACTAAACTTTGCAATTGGTGTATATTTATCTTATGAAAAAACAGATTGTAAGTGAATTTAGAAATCCGTTTCGCCCCGGTGCAGGTCATCAACCGCCTTATCTTGCGGGGCGTACCTATGAGATCAGCGAATTTCAAAATCTGCTTGGCCAGGATATTGTGTCGAGCAATATGGTCATTACCGGTCTTCGGGGCGTTGGCAAGACTGTACTCCTTGAAAGCCTCCGCCCGCTTGCAAAGCAAAAGAATTGGCTATGGGTCGGTACAGATTGCTCCGAATCGGTAAGTGTCGATGAACAAACTATGGCAGTCCGAATTCTTACAGATATTGCGCTGATCACATCAGGGATCAAAATAAAAGAAACTGTACTGCGCGGTCTTGGTTTTAATTCAGACAATTCGAAGAAAACGGAATTCATGGACTTTGATTTCCTAGCAAAGCAATATTCATCTATCCCGGGCCTTCCCAGCGACAAACTAAAGACGATTCTTTTGTTCGTATGGAAGCATATTTCCACACAAGAAGGTCTGCAGGGAATCGTTTTCGCATATGATGAGGCGCAGACATTGAGTGACCACGCAGAAGACAAGCAATACCCGTTGGCGCTTTTATTGGATTTGTTTCAGTTCCTTCAAAAAAACAGCGTAAGGTTTCTTCTTGTGCTCACAGGTTTGCCCATGCTGCTATCGCGTTTGATCGAGACAAGGACATATACGGAGCGGATGTTTCGGGTGCTGGTACTGGAACAACTTAGCAAATCAGAATGCCGTGACGCCATTTTGAAACCCATTGAAGATACAAACTGCCCGGTAAAATTCGATACGCATTCGGTTGATACGATCGCATCCTTGTCCGGCGGATATCCATACTTCATTCAATTCATTTGCAGAGAAGTCTATGACGTCTTTGCACAGCAGCTTGCGAGCAAACAAAAACTTTTTGTTCCGGTCGACGCTATCATACAAAAATTGGACAATGATTTTTTTGCCGGGCGCTGGTCCAGAGCAACCGACAGAGAAAAAGAGTTGCTCACTATCATTGCCCAAAACAATTTGCAGGATTTCGGAATCATGCAAGTCGTAGAGCTGTCACAACAATCCCGCTACAAGGCTTTCAGCAAATCGCAATTGAGCCAAATGCTAAAAAGGCTGATTGCAAGCGGGCTTGTATACAAAAACAGACGCGGGGCATATTCTTTCGCCGTCCCGCTATTGGAGCAATACATCAACCGCACTCAAAAGTTTACAGAAGTTTAGCCCATCGACTAAACTTCTGTAAACAATGCATCCGGGTCCACGCGGCCGTTCGCGATGGACAAATTCTCTGCTACTGCGCTTTCGTCTTCCGGCGCCTTATCACAACAGACGCGATCAGCGCCGCCAGCGCCACCGCTATGACCACGAGCCAGAGCGTGAGATTCATGGCGTCGCCTGTTCTTGCAATAATTCCGGCGCCGCCGTCTTCATCAACGACGTCAACTACTTTGTCGTCCTCATCCTCCTCATCCTCCTCGTCATCCTCGTCATCCTCATCATCCTCATCGTCTTCTTCATCATCGCCTGAGCGGTCAAGCACAAAGGTCGCGATGCCTGTACCTTGCCGGAACCCATCGTTGAATACCACGTTGATGGTATGCGTTCCATCCGGCAGCGTGTCCAAGAACGCCGGGGTAAACGAGACGATTGCACTGCCCTGTTTGAGCGTACCGACAGAACTGCCTTTCTTGGTAAGGTTGTGCGTACCCGGGTCGGCGGTCGGCGTATGAACGATTTCTTCTCCGTTGAGCGTCACGCCCAGCGTGCTCAGGATGCTGTCAAAATGTCCTTTGATCTGTACGGTCAAGCCGCCGGAAGTATCCGTAATCGGCTGATAATTTGCCGAGTGACCGATCACCGGATGATCGTGGACCAACGCTGCCAGTGCACCCTCAACAATAATCCGCGCCTGCTCTGCCTGACGCTGCGTGACATCCGTCAGGTTTGCCAGCAATGCATTTGCCTGTGCCACTGCCAATTCCAGCGCGGCGATGTCGCTTGCCTTGTAGTTTTCTGCGGCAAGCGCTGCGGAAATGAGATTTAGCGCATTTTGTGCGGTATTCACGGCATCAGACAGGGCGCCGTCTGCCGTCGCATTGGCGAAAATCCCGATCTCTGCATAGAATTCTTTGTCATTGTAAACAATGTCAAACGGGGCATCCGGTACAAACCGTACACCTGCCCAAAATGCGCCGTCTTTGGGATCCCTGCCGGCATAGTCGGCCTGGTTCGGAGCAACACCGGGCACCACAGCGCCATCTGTCCAGACAAGGGAGCCGGGGATGGTATCTCCGGTGTTCGCATCTCCGGAAACCGAATATGCAGCGCTTGCTATGACGCCGTTCGACAGCGGCTCTCCGTACAAAATCGATGTAATACTAACCGCCGGCAATATGCCGAAGCTCGCGGCGCTGCCCGGGATATCGATCTTCGTCACGGTAAGCGGGACCGTGACCTCGGCTTTCGAATAACCGTTGTCATCCCCCGGAGTCCCGGTATAATCGACCTCAACATCCGGTGTGAAGACTAAGATCACATCCTGCGTACCCGTCTTAGACGTGATCCGCGTATCCGGATTTTTGATCGACCAGCTGCCTTGCGTCGAGATATCCGTAGAAGGCCCTACTGCCGGCGCAGCTTCCACCACACCGCCCGTGATCGTTGGCAGCAAGTCACCGATCCGGATACCGTAAGAAACGTTGTTACCGGCGCCCACTGTCGGCGGCGTCGTGATATTCGTAGCCGGCGAGTATACCAACACATCGGCGGCCTCCGTGATTGAGCCAATGCGCGGATCGGTGGGGGTAAATACTGCGTTCGGGTGTACGACTCCGTTCGATGGGTATGTCGTGGTTGTGGCGTTTTCAGACGCCGCCCAAGCCCAACTGCCCGCAACCACCGTCGGCGTCCCGCCGGCATCATAAAGCACCTCGCCCGTAATCGGCGTAGACTGCGAAAGCGTACTGGGCGTAATATAGATCCCCTTCCCCTGCGGCGGACTGTCTACATACGGCGTTGCCACGCCGACCGTCACGCTACCGGTACCCGTCGCCGTCGTGTAATTGTCTTCGTACCCTCCATTCGGCGTAAAGACAACGCCGTAGCTATACGGATTGGTAAACCCGCTCGCGCTGCCCGCATCACTACCCGGGAGGAGGTTTTGCGACTCGGCCGCCCAAGCCCAAGTGCCGGTCAGCGTCCCGTCGCCGGCAACGCCGGTCGCCGTGCCGCCGGTCAGCCCCGTAGACGCCGAAAGTTTTTGGCCATAGGTGATTCCGCTCCCGACAGTCGTACCGCCGATCAATGGCGTCGCCTTGCCGATATGCAGCGTGCCGGTTGTCACCGTATCCGCAGGATTGAAGGACGCATTGCCATCCCGTCCGGCGGTAAGCGTGTAGTCACCGGCATGGACGATATGTATGGAGAATGTCCCGGCGCTCGCAGAAATAGGGGTCACGGTGACCACTGAGGTCATATTCGATATCAGAGTATAATTGCCATCGCCGACGTTGCCGTTGCCGCCTGAGGCCGTCACGGTAAAGTTGCTCTCGCCATAGAGATGCGTGCCGCTCGTTCCGGAGATCGTGACAACAGTCGTTTGATTTGCCAACCCGGGCGTGATCGGCGTAGCCGTATTCTCGGCGCCGTTGTAATAGTCTGCCGAACCCGGCGAGGCGCTGGGCGTATATACTGCCCTAAACGTATACGCCTGTGCAGATAAATTCCCGCCGGGGATCGTGGCGGTTGCCACGCCGTTTGATAGCGTCACGGAGGCGCCGATGCCGGAGGGCAGCGCACCATAGCCGCCGCCGGTACTCATGGTAAAGGCAATCGTCCCCGCCGGCACATTGCCCGTAACCCCCGTGACCGTCGCCGTGATGGTCACGCTGTCCTGTGTCGTCGCCCCGCCGGTGCGGCCCACCGCGACGGTAGGTGTTGCCTTGTTCACGGTCACCAACGCACTCTCAAGGCTCTCGATCAGATACCTGTCATCTGCCGCCTTCGTAGCGGTGATCTTGAAAGTACCCGGTTTGACGATCGTCACCACCCCTGTTGTACTGCCAACAGTAGCAACTCCCGTATTACTGGATACATAAGTCACCGCACCGTCACCGCTGCCGCTGCCGGTTGTGTCCACCGTAAATACCGAATCACCATAGGTATAGGACGTTCCAAGGTTGTTGATCACAAGCGGATCCTGAGCCGCCCTGTTCACCGTCACGGTACTCGATGTGACTGATGCCTGATTGTAATTGCCATCTGCCGCCTTCGTGGCGGTAATCGTGAATGTACCCGACTTCAGGATCGTCACATAGCCTGTAGCCTCGCCAACCGTAGCAACGGCCGGAGCGCTGGACACATAAGTCACCGTGCCTATGCCGCTGCCGCTGCCGATTGTATCGACCGTAAACGGCGAAACGCCATAGGTGTATGAAGTGCTGAGATTGTTGATCGCGAGCGCCGCCTGATTTTCCTTGCTCACAGTTAGGGCGATGCTTGTCGTAGCCGGCGCCACACTCCCGTCAAGCGGCGTTGCCGGATAGGTCTCGCCCTGCGGATTGTAATGGACGGTCAGCGTATAGCTGTCTGCGGCGAGACTGTCTAAATAGCTCGCCTTGAAAGTGATCGTGTTGCTTGCGATAGTATAATGTGTCGGATTTATCAACTGCGTTGAACCATTCATGATCTTGCTGATCGTGTTGCCGTTCAGCGTCACATCTGCCGTCACGTCCGCCACACCCGTTTTTGTGAAACTGATACTTGCCGTATCCGCTACGCTGTCCGTGTACACAACGACCCCTGCCGAATTGATGACCGTGACATTGCCCGTCGGATCCGTCAGCTTGGCATAGATGTACTTCTTGTTGTCCGGGGTGGTATTCAAGGTGGTGTAAGTCGCCCAGCCCACGGCATTTTCTGCGGCAGTTTCCGTTGCAATCACCGTATCGCTGAGCAAATATTCTTTCGTCACCGTACCACCGCTGTTGTCGCTTGCGGCGATGGTCACGCTCTGCGTTTCTTTCGCGAACAACCCAAAGGTGACCGTATTCAAGAAGATATTCCAGACATTGTTGCCGATGGTGATCGAACCTGTCGGCGCGGTCGTATCGGAGACCACCAGCGTCCCCACATTCGCAGAGGCGATCGCCGTATTCTTGTCGGTCTCTACAGCGGTAACGGTGATCGGATAGTTCCCGACCGTCAGCGTATTGAGTTGCTCGGCGGTAAAGACAAAGCCTTGCAATCCGGTACCCGAGATCGTCTTCGTCAGGCCACCGATCGTCGCCGTGAGCGCCAAGGATTCCCCGCCGCTGGTCACCGTGACATTCACGTTCTTCGCGCCAACGGCTTTCACCTCTCCGGTAAGGGCATTCGTACCGGAAACGCCCGCCGTGAACTTGCTCACCGTCAGTCCAATGGTCGTCGTCGCGATCGTCGGCGGGCTCGTCGTCTGAGCCGCCGTCAACCCCGTCAAATCATAATACACGGTCAGCGTGTAAGTATTTGCCGCAAGCGTGTCCAAATAACTTGCCTTAAATGTAATCGTGCCGCCGCTTACCGTGTAATCCGTATCCTTTACGAGCGTGCCTGTCCCGTTCATGATCTTTGACACGGTATTGCCGTTTAGATTCACAGTAGCTGGTACATCGGATGTACTCGTCTTCGTAAAGCTGATAGCCGAAGTATTCTGCGTGCTGTCGGAGTAGACCACAAGTCCGTTCGAGCTGATGATGGTGAACTTGCCGCCGTAGCTGTCGCTTGCGGTCAGCTTCACATAGACGACTTTGTGACTTCCCGCCGTAATGACCGGTTTCGCCAATGAATTATATGCCGTCAGCTGCGCAGAGGTCAGTGCCTTTGCTTCTGTTTCTGTCAGCGCGGTATCCGACAGATAGTATTCGAGTTTTCCGTTACCGGTACCTGTGACCAAGTCGGGACTCGTCGTTTCCTCGATGGTCACGGTCTGGGGATCGTCCTTGAAGAACAGACCGAAGGTGATGGTGTTCAGAAAGGCCTGCCAACTATTGCCGCTTGTGATCGTGATTTTTCCCGTGGGCTGGACAGGTTCTTTGACTTCAAAGGTCACGTCAAATTCACCAGACTTCGGATCCGGTCCCGAACTGTCGGTATAGGTGACCGTGAAGGTCTCGGTATAAGTACCCGTTGTCAGATTGACCTTTGGCGCAACCGACCAGGAATTGTTCGTACCACCTGCGGCTACGTTCACGCTTCCGCTATTCACATTGAAATTCGAGGAACCCGCTTTCGACACGATGCTCTGAACGACAGCGGAGACGTTGCCGATGTTTGTCAGAGGGATCACCCTGTACGGGGGCGTGCTGTACCCTTCATATGCCGGCGTATGGATGACATCCCCTGCGCCGAGATCAGCGGCACCGACGACCTGAATATATATATCCTTGGACGCCGATTTGCCCGTCCCGTAATACACCGTCAGCGTCGCGTTGAATATGCCGCCTTCGATGCCGCTTACGGGACCAACCGTCCATGTGCTATCGTTGCGGCCATAGTCGGAACCACTACGTTCGGGAACATTTCCCGTAGTCACGCCGGAATTAATAACATTGATCAGTTCAAATTTGTCGGTGTTCGCACCTGTGATTTCGATATTTGTAATATTTGCCGCAGCGGTGCCGTAGTTATACAGGCGTACCCATTCTGTCGGTCGCGTGCTGCCCGCCGTATAGGTGCCGAAGTTCAGATTGGAAGCGATGGTCAGAATCATGGGCTCGCCGCTTTCATACAGGGCAAATCCAATCTCCGAGGTCTTTGTGACGGTGGTGCCCGAACCGTCATCATAGGAAAGTGTCAGGATCGCGGTATAGGCACCCGGGAGGAGACCCGCCGCGGGCCGGATTTCATAGGTGGTATCATTTAGACCATCGACGCCGCCGGTTTTTGCCGGAACCGTCGTAGTGGATCCTGTGATAACAAACGGATCCCCGGCGAATGCGCTGTCGTTCATTTTGATGTTTGACAGACCGAGTGTGACGCTGGTTGCCTCCGTTTCCCCTACATTGGTCAACGGGACCTGCCATGCGTCAGGAGGCGTATATCCCAAGGTATATGCCAGATCGAAAATGTGGTCATCGAGTCGGTTGAGATCGGCGACCGTGACAAACTGTGCCTCGAGCGTCGTCTTCGCATTCGGCATATCGAAGCCTGTGATTGCCGCATTTGCAGCGATGCCCGCAAGAAACGTGTCCGCTGCGCCGTCATTTGTATACGAGCTGCCAAAGGCAATCACCCATTCCTTCTTGGTCGGATTGGGGTCGCCGCCGAATACCCATTCATCAAAGAGATAGCCGGAAGACGGCACCGCTTCAAAGTCCAACTTCGGAGTCTGATGGAGTTCCACATACGTTTTTCCGTCGCCGAACGGTGCCGTAAATTTGTCGCTCTGACCGACGGGCTGCTCGATGCCGCCGCCTGCGGCAGGACTTACGCCAAGTTCGAGTTCAGAATATACACCGCTTATTGCCGTGTATGGTACCGCGATGTCATAGTTGTTGTAAAGATTGTCAAAGGGTGCATTAAAGCCTGCGCTGGTGTTCAGTCCGTACATTTTCTGAATATGTGCATCATAGTCCGTGTCGGTGGTAAAGACGGACTGGTAACCCGCAGGCGTGAGATATTCGGGTGCTTCAATTCTGGTCAGGGCAGCAAATGCGGCCATATTCCCGGAAAAAGTGGCTCCGCTTCCCGAAGGAATGATGAGTCGCTCCGGATTCGTTGCCAATATGGCGCCGCCCGCTCCGATCGATATATTATCAAAAGCGGTTCCCCCGTCACGGTTTTGACCGGTGGCGACATTGTTGATAAAATGCCCGCCGTTTAAGGTAAGCGCAGCACGGCCAGTGGTGGTTTCAAGCATATATATAGCACCGCCGCCGCGACCTGCAATGTTGCCGTCAAAAGTGACATTATCGCTGATCGTTGCTGTAATATTGCCGGTGGTTCTGCTGTGATATGCGATCGCGCCGCCCGCTCCCGGATACAATGCAGAAGAGCCCTTCCCCGATCCATGCAGGGCGATGTTGTCCTTAAAAACAACATCCCCGCTGATATTTGATGTGATATCCGTCGCAGCGGTGGTAACATATACTGCGCCGGGACCGGCCTGCGCTCTGTTGTTTCTAAACAACACATGACCGCTGATATCGAGTGAACCGTTGGCTTGATAAATCGCGCCGCCCTCATTGGTCACATATGAATCCTCAATGATGGTATAGCCGCTAATACTATTAGCACCGAGTGCAGAAAGAATAATGTTTCCGCCCCAACCGGAACTATTGTGACTTAATACGCCGCCGATAATAGAAAGTGTCGTACTCGCACCGCTTGCGCTGATTGCAGCCACACCACCGGTAGCATACCTATTGATTATATTGCCGGCGAAAGTGAAGGCTCCTGAGGAAACAGCAATTCCTCCAAGCGACCTTCCATTGGCATGGGAGATTGCGACAGCGGGACCATTAAACACCCAGTTGCTTCCGCAGTCAAGGGTGACATTTTCAAGTATCAATTTGCTCGGTTCCACGGAAACTGTAAAGTGGTTGGCAGTTCCGGAATGATCGATTTTCCAGTCGGAGATTCCGTCATAAAGGTCAGGGGCTACGGGATCATCTTTGTACGGATAGTCCTGCCGGTAGTCCCATGGCTGCTCGCTACTGGCATCAACCCTTCTAAGTGTAATGTTCTTACTCGTAGTTATCGCATAAACTGCCGTCATTGTAAAATCGCCGCCGATCAAAATGACATACGGCTTTCCTTCATCGTATCCGCCGCCGTTGTCGGTATTGTTGTTCACAGCATCCAATGCAGCGATAAGTCCGGCTCCGTCCGTCACAGGTGTCGGTGTCGTGCCGTCTAAAACGGATGTGTAAACCCATTCGCCCAGACCCGTGCCGCCGGGCCCGTACATCGGGTTTGTCAGGACATCGCCCGGGGCGCGGTCAATCCAGTTGCCGCCTGTCGCAAGAGCCTCAAGGTCGGTGTCTATAGTTTGCAAGGTTTCAGGGTCGGTGGATTGCGGGTCGTCGCCCGCAATGACAGGAGGTTCATCACCCGCAATGACCGGGGATTCATCGTCCGGCGCTGCAGGAGGTTCGTCGTCCGGCGTGTTGCCGTCCGGGGATTCCGGGTCGGCGCCCGGAATGACAACATCGTCGGCGCCCGGAATGACAGGGGATTCATCTCCCTGCGGATTGCCGTCATCTTGTTCGGATCCCTGCGTGTCCGGTTGCGCACCTATTTCTCCGGCGCTGCCGAGGATCGGCGCGGCAATCATCGCGGTCGCCAGCATTACAAACACCAGCATACCTGCGACCCATTTGCTCCCCGTTCCGGCTTTTGCATTCTTAAACATAACGACCTCCTAACAACTTCCCGATACGACCATGGATCCCGGGTCGGCGCCCGGGATGACAGACGTGGCGCCCGCAATGACAGCGGGATTCCCGCCTTCGCGGGAATGACAACAGTCTGCACGCCACCTCTGTCATTCGCCGACTTGATCGGCGAATCCAGCGCCAAAAATATTTCTTGCAATGTATCTCCTGATTGCCTATACTGAACATAGAAAAGGGCTACCGCACTCGGTGAAAGCGGTCTGTCCCGTTAAAAACGTTGAGAACCGTCTCTACTGAGGCGGTTCTGTTATATCGAATCTGACCAAAAGCCAGCCGACTACGTTTGCGATAAATTCCGCATTTTGGATGTAAACATCCATCAGTGCAAGAAGTATCATCATACGCACCACCTCCTACTATCGAGATAGATTCACGGAAAGTGGAACAGTACCGCCATGCGATA
>JAISJT010000110.1 GCA_031261395.1 Eubacteriales Family XIII. Incertae Sedis bacterium | reverse complement strand
GGCCTGGTCTGCAAATGGGCCGACCGCATCGCCGTAGTAGAAGACGGCCGCATCGTAGAAACCGGCCCGGCGCGCGAGATCATCCGCCAGCCCCAAAATGCCTACACGCGCACGCTCGTAGAGGCCGATCGTCTACTCAGCGACACAGTTCTGACCGACACGACGGAAGGCAATCGTTCTTTTGACACTGGTGCGGAACATCGCGTCGTGCTTGCTGCGACTGGCTTGGTCAAAAATTTCGGGGCGTTTCGGGCGCTCGACGGCGTATCCATCGAGGTGCATGCCGGCGAGTGCATCGGCGTGGTCGGCGAATCGGGCAGTGGCAAGACGACGCTCGCGCGCTGCCTCGTCGGTCTCGAGCGACCGGACGAAGGCCGTATCGAATACTTCGGCAAAGGGATGCCGCAGATCGTTTTCCAAGACCCCTATTCCTCGCTCAACCCCGCCCACACGGTCCGCGCCATCCTAACAGAAGCGCTGCTGGCCGGCAGGACAGGTCGTGCCGGTCGCTCTGGTAGTGTAATTGGTAAAACCGTTACGGATGGTACCGGTGTTACATCTGATACAAATGATACAAACGGTGTTTTTGGTACTGATGGCGAAAGCAGTATGCAAGCAACGCTCACGATCGAGGAACTTTTGCAACTGGCGGAGCTTCCGGCCGAATTGCTGGATCGTAAGCCGGCACGCCTTTCGGGCGGTCAGCGGCAGCGTGTCGCAATCGCCCGCGCCCTCGCGCCCGACCCGGAGGTGCTGATTCTCGATGAATCAGTTTCCGCGCTTGACGTGGTGGTGCAAAATCAGATTCTCGGAACGATCGACCGCCTGCGGCGCGAGCGCGGCCTTGCGATCCTGTTGATCACGCACGATCTCTCGGTCGTCCGCATGGTGGCAAGCCGTGTCTATGTCATGAACGAGGCCCGCGTAGTCGAGAGCGGCGACACCGCCCAACTCTTCGCGGCGCCCAAAGACCCCTACACGGCAAAACTATTGGCCGCCGCCGCATATACCGATATCCCAAGGGATGACGAGCGTGTTGAGGATATCCCACATGAGAGCAACTCGAACGCTGATAAGCAAGATGACGACAAACCGTGTGAAAAAGGCGTTTCGTTCGTAATTGAGGGGCAAGAAGCAGCTATGAATACGAACAGAACGGCAAATTCACCAAAAACAGGGGCGTATTTTGGTGAAAAAGGCGCTTCGTTCGTAGCCGAGGGACCAGAAGTAGCCGAAAATACGAACAGAACGGCAAATTCACCAAAAACAGGGGTGTATTTTGGTGAAAAAGGCGTTCCGTTCGTAATTGAGGGGCAAGAAGCGGCTATGAATACGAACAGAACGGCAAATTCGCCAAAAACAGGGGTTCAATTTGGCGAAAAAGCCAGTTTGTTCGCGACAGGGGACCCAAATCAGGCCTCCAGCGCGAACAAGACGGCAAATTCGCCAAAAACAGGGGTTCAATTTGGCGAAAAAGCCAGTTTGTTCGCGATGGAGGGGCCAAAACCGGCGTCCGGCGCGAACGAAACGGCAAATTCGCCAAAAACAGGGGTTCAATTTGGCGAAAAAGGCGTTTCGTTCGAATTGGAGGGGTCAAATCAGACCTCCGGCGCGAACGAAACGGCAAATTCGCCAAAAGTTGATGGTGGTGACGTCACTTTGTATCATAATGCACGTATTTATACGGTGGCCGGCTCGGACTGGGAGCGGCATGCCACGGAGTCGATGGCTGTTTACGCAGACGGGGGTATTTTTGCGGTGGGGGCTGAGGCTGAGGTTCGCAGGGCGGCGGAGGCCGGGGGCAATTCTATTATTGAAGAGATTGACTTGGGGGGACTTGTTGTTTTGCCGGGGCTGGTGGATTCGCATGTGCATGCGCCGGGGTCGGCGTTCACGGAGCGGTTTGAGATTTATCTTTATGCGGAGCGGTCGCTGGCGGGGACGCTGCGGGTGATCGGGGAATTTGTGGAGGGAAATCCGGAGCGGGAGGCTTACTTTGGCACGGGGTATTATATGTCGATTTTTAGCGGGGTTTCGGAGGCGCCGTGCGTGCTGCTGGACCGGATCGAAGGGGGGAAGCCGTTCTTTTTGGAGTCTTCGGACGGGCACTCGCTTTGGCTCAATACGGCGGCGCTGGAGCTTTGCGGGATCGGGGCGGAGACGGAGGCGCCGATCGGGGGGAAGATTCATATCGATCCGGGGACGGGGGAGCCGTCGGGGATTTTGACGGACGCGCATGCGCTGGTGAACCGGAAGCCGAGGTATACCTTTGCGCAGGAGGTGGAGGCGGCGCGGCTTTATCAGCAGAAGCAGCTGGGCTGGGGGCACACGGCGGCGCTGCATATTGCGCCGCATTTTGGGGATCCGCGGGCGGTGGCGGCGGTCGCGGCGGCGGGGGACTGGAAGATGCGGGTCAATCTGTGCGCTTTGGCGGAGCCGGACCGGCCGATTTCGGAGACGCTGGAGGAGGCGCGCGGGTATGAGGAGATGTTTGCGCCGTACGGCGAGCGGTTCCTTACGACGACGGTCAAGTTTTTTGAGGACGGGGTGGTCGAGGGGCTGACGGCTTATTTGAACGAACCGTATGAGGAAGCGGCGGCTGGGCGGCCTGACTATCGGTCCGAGCCGATCTGGGAGCAGGCGCAACTGAAGGAGAGTTTTAAAGAGGTGACGGCGGCGGGTTTTCAGATCGTGGTGCATTCGATCGGCGATGCGGCGACGCGCGAGACGTTGTTGGCGCTGAAAGCCGCGCGGGAGGAAACGGCCGGTGCGCCGGAGCACGCCGGGGGTGTTGCGGCCCGCCGGTGGACGGCGCGGGACGTGATCACGCACCTGCATGTGGTCGGCGAAGCGGAGATCGGCTTGCTGAAGGAGCTGGGCGTCATCGCCTCGTATCAGCCGTTTTGGCATTTCAAGGAACCGTTCTGGTATGAGGAGATCGAGCGCGGGCATCTGGGAGAGCAGCGCGCCATGGCCGCCTATCCGGTTCGGACGATCCTAAATCGCGGCATCCCCGTGACCTTCTCGGGCGACTATCCGGCGTCGCCGGTCAACGATCCGTTTTGGGCGATCGAGACGGCTGTGACGCGCAACCTCGCGAACCCCGAGCCCTACGGCGTGGAGGATATCTCGTCGATGGATGATGAACTTTGGCTCCGCAACCCGGGCGAGCGCATCACGGTGAAGGAGGCAGTCGAGGCCTATACCATCGCCGGTGCGCGGCAGCTGTTTCGCGAGGACGAGATCGGCTCGCTCGAGGCGGGCAAGCAGGCGGACTTCATCGTGATCGATCAGGACATCTTCGCTGTTGATCCGATCCGCATCGACAGTACGAAAGTGCTCGCTGTCTATATCGCAGGAGAAAAGGTTCTCGGCTGATTTTTCCGTGAGGCGGAAACGCCTGCCGGAGGTGTATAATTTGGTTTATAACAAACTGTAGATACGAGGAGAATGGCTATGCCGAAGAAACCGATCATTGCGATTCTTTATGACTTTGACAAGACGCTGTCTACGAAAGATATGCAGGAGTACAGTTTCATTCCGAACCTCGGGATGACGCCGGAACAGTTTTGGAGCGAGGTCGACAAGCTTGCCTCCCGGGAAAAGATGGATCGGATCCTCGCCTATATGTACCTGATGATTCGGAAGTCTTCGCAGCGCGACCAGCCGATCACGCGGGATGTGTTCGTGGCGCAGGGGAAGAGCATCGAGTACTATCCGGGCGTTGCGTCGTGGTTTGAACGAATCAACGAATTTGGCGAGGGCCGAGGTGTGCAGATCGAACATTATGTGATTTCCTCCGGCATTCGGGAGATCATCGAGGGGAGTGAGATCGCGGATCGGTTCAAGGCAGTGTTCGCCTGCGAATTTCATTATGATGCAAACGGCGCGGCCGACTGGCCGAAGTCCGTTGTGAATTATACGACGAAAACGCAGCATTTGTTCCGGATCAACAAGGGCGTGCTGGACATTTCGAAGGACCTGGAGCTGAACCGGTACACGCCCGAAGACGACCGCCGCATCCCTTTCCGCAACATGATATACATCGGAGACGGTCTGACGGATGTGCCCTGCATGAAGCTCGTCAAGGTGAACGGCGGGCGATCCATCGCGGTCTATCCTAAGGGCAAGAAGGGCGGCAAGGACATCGGACGGGAGCTACTGCGCGATGACCGCGTGGACTTCATCCTGCCCGCTGACTATTCCGCCGGCAAGGAACTGGAACAAACGGTGCAGGACATCATCGCGAAGATGGCGATAGACGGGAAGCTGATCGCACAGCACAACAAACAGCGCGGCTTGTAAAATGGCGCGTTTTGCCGTATGTCCGGCGACGATGTCCGGTGACGATGTCCGGTGACGATCAATTTCGTGGCTTGTGATACAGGAGCCTCCACGACGCAATCAGGATGAATGCGATGCCGGCGAGGATATTCCAGGTGATTTGTTCGCGCAGGATGATGACGGCGATGATCGGGGCGAGAACCGGCTTGAGGAAAAATACGACGCTGGCGCTCACGGCGCCGGACCGGCGGATGATGAGGAAATAGAGCAGGTAGCCGGCGCCGGTGACGACGAAGCTTACATAGAGGATGAGCGGAAGATTCGCGGAAACGCCCTGTACGATCGGCTTGCCGAGGATGAGCAGGATCGGCAGCAGCATCAGAGAGCCGAAAATAAAGGCCGATGACGTCTGCGTGAAAACGCCGGTTTTGGCGAGCGTTTTTGTGCCGAGTACACTGTACAAGGCAAAGGCGAATGCCGCAATCACGGAGAAAATCGCACCCTCCGCAGTATTGCCGGGCTGGATCTGCCACGGGCGGATCATCAGCACGATGCCGATCATCCCGATGAGCAGGCAGACGCCTTTGCGGGCATTCATTTTGTCGTCCTTCGTCAGAACATGCGAGAAAATCATCGTGAAGACGGGATTGCAGCAAAAGATGACGGCGGCTGTCGAAGCGTTGGAGTGAACCACGCCGAGCTGAAAAAAGACCATCGAAAAGGGCACACACGCCGCGCCCAGCAGGATCATATAGAGCCAGATCTTCGGTGCGATGGGCGCTATGCCGCCCGCCGTCATGCCCCGCCGCTCGTGCACGGCAAACGGCAGAAGGAAGAGGCCGCCGATCAGGAAGCGCAGAAAGGTGATTTGAAACGCATCCAGCGTACTGCCGGCGAGCTTGAGCGCCACTTCCATCGTGCTGAAAATGAGCGCCGCGAGCAGGATGAAGATCAGCGTCGTTTTGTCACGCATCATTTTGCATTTTCGGCCGCGCGAATCAGCGCCAGTTTCTTCGCTCGCGACATGCGCTTGATCTGCGCCTCTCGGCTCAGCGCCGCCCCGCGCTCCGGCAAGACTTCTGTATGAACGAGTGTAACCGGCGTCCGCCCCCGCGTGTATTTCGCTCCGATGCCGGCCCCGGCATTGTGCGCCTTGAGCCGTTTCTCGATATCGTTCGTCCACCCGGTATAAAGCGTCCCGTCGCGGCACTCGAGAATATAAACGTAAACAGAGTCGCTATTCAACTTCGCAGGTCCGCATCGCGAGGATGGTCTTTGCAATCAGCGCGTCCTCTTTCGTAATTTCTTTTCCCATAATAATATTCTACGCCAATTCCCTCCTTCGTGAATTTTACGGTTTCGCTACAAGACAAGGACATTTCCCCATGTTGTCGATAGCTTTCCCGTGCGTCAAGCGCCATCTTTACGGTATAATGAACAGATACAAATCAGTAGAACGTTGCGTGATTTCGGGGACTTAAATGCTTGCAGGTTTTAACACAGTATTGATTGTCGGACTGGGGCTGATTGGAGGCTCGATCGCTGGCGCGGTCAAAAGCAAGGCCCCCGGGACAAGGATCATCGGCATTGACGTGGATGCGGAAGCCGTACGCCAGGCGCAAGAGCTCGGCCTGATTGACGAAGGCATCACGCAGCGGGTCGGTACCGCCGGCGTATGGACCGTTCCGTCATTCGCCGGCTTGATCGTTCCGTCATTCGCCGACTTGACCGCCCAGTCATTCGCCGGCTTGACCGGCGAATCCACCGAACAGCGCGCCCCTGACTTGATCATCCTCGCCACGCCGGCCGGCACTTTTGAAAACTGGTTTCGGCTCATCGCGGCGACTGGCTATACGGGCCTGATCACCGATACGGCGTCCACGAAAAGCGCCGTGATCGGGACGGCAAAGCGCATCCTGCCGGACAGCAAAAATTTTATTCCCGGGCACCCGATGGCGGGCAGCGAGGCGGGCGGAATCGCGGCGGCGCGCAGCGATTTGTTCGAAGGCGCCTACTGGATCCTCACGCCGGATGCGGACACGGATCCGCAGCAGTTCGGCGCGCTGCACGGCTTCATCGCGGCGCTCGGCGCCCGGCCGATCACGGTCGACCCGGCCGAGCACGACAAGGCGGTCGCCATCATCTCGCACATCCCGCACATCGCCGCCTCCTCGCTGGTGGCGCTGGCGGGGAAACATTCCGGCGAGCACGGCGAGCTGCTGCGGCTCGCGGCCGGCGGCTTCAAGGATACGACGCGGATCGCGGCTGGAGATCCGGATTTGTGGACGGGCATCGTAACAGACAATGCGGACGTGATCGCGGACGAACTCAAAGAACTCATCGGCATCCTGTCCGATTATGAAGAAAAGATTCGCACCGGAGAAAAATCGGAAATTCGCAGAAACCTTGCCGAGGCGGCGGATTTGCGAAAGACGCTGCCGGCGGCGAAATGGGTTCCTGCCACGGCCAAGCTCATCGAAATGCGCATCCCGATGGGGAATAGGCCGGGTATTATTGCAGAGATTACTGCGGCGGCAGGACGGATGGGCTGCAATATTATGGCCATCGAAATCGACCACCTGACGGAGCGCCGGGCGATCCTCGACCTCGTGCTGTCGGACGAAGGGAATATGCAGGGATTTGTTGACGCGCTGACGGCCGCAGACTATGCGCCGCAAATCAGCGAGCAGTAATTCTGTTTTTGAAATGGGCAATACGAATTATATGAAGAATATTCCTGTATTGAACGGGAAGACAGCGATCGTGACCGGTACGGGCGGGATCGGGTATCAGGTTGCCTATGCGCTCGCCGGAAAAGGCGCAGCGGTCATTCTGGCCGGGCGCAATGCGGCAAAAGGCGGTGAGGCCGTGGACAAAATCAAGGCGGATTTTGCAGAGGCGGACGTCCGCTTCGAACTGCTTGATTTGGCGGACAGCGGCTCGATCGAAGCGTTCAGCGGGAAGATGCTCAGCGCCTTGCCTGCCCTCGATATCCTTATGGACATCGCCGGCGTGATGATGCCGGATGCCTTGCAGGCAACGACGGACGGGGTGGAGATGCAGTTTGGGGTGAACTACCTGGGGCATTTCGCCCTGACGGCCCGGCTCTTTCCCTTGCTGGAGAAGGGCACGGATCCGCGCGTTGTCACCATCAGCTCGCTGGCCAACCGGCCGTTTGTGTTTGATCTCGCGGACGCGACCGCGGCGCACGGCTACCACGCATCCCGGTCTTACGCGCTTTCGAAGCTTGCCTGCCTGATGTTTGCACTGGAGCTCGAGCAGCGAAGCCGGGAAAACGGATGGGGCGTATCGGCGTTCGGTGCGCACCCGGGACTGGCCAAAACGCAGCTCTTCAACCGCAGCCACGGCTTCATCATGACGCTCCTGCAGGTGATTTTTTTCGTGCTTCCTTTCATCCGGCAATCGGCAAGCAATGCGGCGCGTCCGGCGCTTTTTGCAGCGACGTCGCCCGGCGCAAAGCCCGGCGGATTTTACGGTCCCTGGTTTCTCGGCGTCATGGGCCCGCCGCGTCTGGCGCTCGTCCCCGGCCGGGCACGGAGCAAGAAAAAACGCGAGGCGCTGTGGGCGCTGTCGGAAAAACTGACCGGCGTGACCTTTCCATAAACACACGGACGGCGCTTTCGCTCCGCCCGTGCTATATCAGAGACGGAATCGGCTGCGCCGCCCGTCTGAGGGGGAAGGCTCCGAAACACCTAAGCGCAGTGAAACCTTCCGTTTCGTATTATACCGCTAAACTGTCACGACGAACGCGATGATGTAGAGCAGATAGATGTGCGCCGGGTAGAAAATGTAGAAGAAGTATTTGCTGCCGCGGCCCTTTTGCCCGTTATACAAAAGGATGGGGATGATCGCGAAGACCATGAGCCATTGCGCACCGCCCATCGTGAAGTAGGAAATGGCGCTGATCGCGGCGATGACGAGGATCTGCAGAAGACGGCTTCCGCGCAGGTAGTAGAAGAGGACCGCCATCGCGACAAGGAGGGCGCCGCCTTCGACGACGATCACGCAGGGGACGAAGCGCAGGATGACGATGATGACCTGGTAGGGCAGGATGTCCGTCATGAGCAGCGGCAGCGCGCCGACGAACGCGAGGGCGACCATAGCCACGACGGAAAGGATCTTCGTGCGGACGCGCGTGCCGGCGCCGGGCCGCCACAGATCGAACAGAGCCATATAGAGGACGCTGACGAGCAGGGTGCCGAAGATATTGTTCATGAGGGCGACGTCTTCGAGCGGCATCTTGGCCTCGAGGAGCGTAGAAATCAGGCCCATGGCCCAGTAGCCGATCAGCAGCTGAAGCGCGTAGCGCTTCTTGTTTTTTGTGTAATAAAATCCTTCCGCGCAAAGGAACATGAATATCACGGCGACAGGACGCCCGAGCCAGTTGAACCAGTCCGGCACACCTTGCAGGTAAAACATTTGATGAATATGGTCAACCACCATGAGGATGATGCCGATCCATTTCATCTGAAATCCGGTGAGGCCGCCCTTGACGGGAAGAAGTGTATTTTGTCTCAGCTCCATAGCATGCGCTCCTTTCTGCGGCCAACAGCTGTCATCATATATTTACCCCAAAAACCTTAAATTAATCATAAAGTATTCTAAAAGCGTAATAGGCGGTCTTGCCTGCTTGCGGCGCTGATTCAAAAACAGCTTGACTCATACACGCTACGCAGTAATATATGGTAATGAGATATACGATTGAACCATTGACCGGCAAAGAATACATTCAAATCGCAGAACACTACTATGCAGTCCGCGATGAATGGTTCCAGCTAACGAAAGAAGAGCAGCATCTTGAGATGTGCGTTTGCGCCGCAAAGCACCGCAAGCATCTGATGTTCACCGGCGAGAGCGCCCGCGTGATCCGGCGTATACCAAGATTGGGCGACCCCGAAGTGAAGCCGCACTGCCTGAGCGACATACGAAAAACCAGCGACGAAGTCATTTATTGGCATTACGGGCCGCTTGACCCGAACGCATCAATCATCTGCGACCTCCTCGTCGTCAGCGAAGTCCAAATGATCTGCGACCTGGCGACATCCGATACTCCCGAATCCCTCTTGGTATCCATCAATCATTGTCTGAACAAAAACCTGTTCACCAAGGAACAGCTGCTGTCTGCCATTGACGCCCGCCCCTATATGAAAGGCGGGGTCATGCTCAAGCGCCTCCTGCGTTTCGCCACTTCGAAATGTGAGTCACCGCTGGAAACGATCGCTATGCTCGCCATTTACAAAGCAGGACTCACGATGCCGCAGCAGCAAGTCGTCATCCGGGACAACAAACGCGCTTTCATCGGCTGCGTCGATATGTACTGGGAAATCAGCAAAAGAAAAATCGTATTGGAAATGGACGGCCAGTCAAAATACAGAAATGACAAGGATGGAAAAGTACAGTTCACCGAAAAAGTAAGAGAAGACAAATTGCGCGAACAAGGCTATGAAGTGGTTCGCTCCATCTGGTCCGAGGTCATGAACGGAAAACTGGTCCAAAAGCTAATCGACAAAAACATACCATCCCGCAGATTCTCCAAACGCGAATTTCCAAGTTAGAACGAATTCCAATATTACAAACAATATGCCGACACAAATCGGTGAATTTCGCGTTCTGTTCGTAATCTAAGCCCAAATACCGCCAGAAATACGAACGGAACGCCTTTTTCACCAAATAGACCCCATCAATTTGGTGAATTTCGCGTTCTGTTCGTAATCTAAGCCCAAATGCCGTCAAAAGTACGAACAGAACGCCTTTTTCACCAAGTTGCTCTTTCGGCATCCGGGTGATGGGACGGTGGTGGGTGAGTAGAGGGCGTTTGTGCAGATTGCGGATGTGGATAGGGTGATGACGGGCGGGGGGACTTGCTTATGCACGAGGCGGGAACTTCGTGTATAATGATTTTACAATCGAATAGCGCGAGTGAAAGGGAAGCAGGTTTGAATCCTGCGCGGTACCGCCGCTGTATTCGGGGAGCAGAAATCCATCGCCGCATTGGGGCGACAAGGTCACGGGCAGTCATGCCGGGAAGGCCGGGTTTCACGCCTTGATCCGTAAGCCAGAAAACCGTCACGAGCGTTGCTCTGGAATCAGCCCCCGGGTAGGGGCTTGTCCGGAAAAACCAAATAGACACAGAAAAAACGGTCTGTCTCTCACGAGACGGGCCGTTTTGCTAAGGAAGGAAAGGAAAAACCATGAACAAGAAAATCATTGCTTTGCTGCTGACACTGCTGCTTGCAGCCGGAGTTTTTGCCGGATGTGCTCCTAAGGCGGATGCGCCGGCGGCAGACACCGGAAGCGCGGCCGCAACAGAGCAGGCGCCCCCGGCGGAAGAACCTGCGAACGCAGGCATCACAGTGACGGACATGACCGGCCGCGAAGTCACGCTCGAAGCGCCGGCGCAGCAAGTAGTCGCCCTGACGGCAGCCGACGTCGAGATCCTCTATGCGGTAGGCGCGGGAGATACTTTGGTTGGACGCGGTGAGTATTGCAACTATCCGCCCGAAGCCTTAGACGTGACGGCTGTTCAGTCCGGCAGCGAGACAAATACAGAACAGGTAATTGCGCTCGCGCCCGATCTGCTGATTATGGATACGATGGCGCAGTCCGAAGAACAAATCACGCAATTTGAAGATGCAGGCATCCCTGTTTTTGTGACGGATGCAAACTCCATTGACGAGACATATACGTCGATCGAACTCATCGGCGTCCTATTGGGGAAAGAAGCGGAAGCGGCAAAAGTCGTGGATGACATGAAGCAAACCTTTGCAGATCTTTCTGCCAAAGCAGCGGCTGCAGCAGGGGGCGAGGAGCAAACGATTTATTTTGAGGTCTCACCGCTTGAATTCGGACTCTGGGCATCCGGAGCCGATACGTTCATGAACGAAGTCGCCGACTTGCTCAAACTCAAAAACATTTTCGGAGACGTTTCCGGATGGGTGGAGGTTTCCGAGGAGCAGGTAATCGAACGCAATCCGGACTATATCCTGACGGTCGGCATGTATTTCGGCGACGGCCCGACGCCTATCGAGAGCATTCTCTCGCGTCTGGGCTGGGCGGATATCACTGCTGTGAAAAACAAGGCGATCCTCAATCTGACAGGCGACGAGTTGTCGCGCCCGGGCCCGCGGCTTGCGGAAGGCGCAAAGCTTTTGTATGAATTTGTCTATGAAGGCGGCGCGGCCGAACCCAATGCCCAGTAGTTTAGCAACCCGGCAGTCCGGCAGTCCGGTAGATGCTCGAAGGCGGTAGCGTGAACGGAAAGCAA
>JAISJT010000006.1 GCA_031261395.1 Eubacteriales Family XIII. Incertae Sedis bacterium | reverse complement strand
TTGCCGGCATGCAGCTGCTGCAGGATGGCCGTTTCTTCCGAGACAAACTTGATCTTGCCCATGCCGGTCTTTGCCACTTCGACGGCCTTCATCAGCAGGCGGTCGGAGATCGTGGTATGGATAAAGAAGACCATATCCTCGCGCAGCATGACGTCTTCCTCCGCCTCCAGGAACAGCATGGTCAGTTCCTCGGCCAGATTGAACTTGCTGCCCGGCGTCGCGCCGCCAAGCTGGATGGGCGCCAGAACGATGCCTGCCCGACCGCCGGCTTTGCCGCTGGACCCGAGCGGAGACGGCATGATCGTCTCATTTAGTTTGACAAGAAACATGGCAATCAAATCCCGCAGCTGATCCTGCGTGAAGGCGCCCGATTTCAAATCCTCCGTATAATAATGGAACAGATACTGATCCATTCGGCCAAACCCGATTCCGGGGCCGTAGCCCTCTAACATAATACCAGTAAAGGTAAACCACACGGACTGCAGCGCCTCGTGGAAATTTTCGGCCGGCTCGGCAGGGACTTTCCGGCAGACTTCCGCGATCTTTTTCAGCTCGGCTTTCCGCGCGGGATCGGCTTCTTTTTCCGCCATTTCGTCCGCCAGAGCCGCGTACCGGCGGGCAAAAGAAATGACGGCCTCCAGACTGATCTTCATCGAACGAAGATAGGTATGCTGCCGGAATTGCTCGATATCCGTCAGGTCCAGCTCGGCCATTCTCTTCTCGACCCGCTCGATCAGACCGTTCGCACCCCAGTCGAGCATGCGCTCATATCCGGGGATGCAATGCGCCATATGCTGACCGTCCGAAGGCGTCCCGCCGCCCTGCTCCCAGACAAGGCCCCTTGTGTCTTTGTACGCATCGGGAACAAGCGCCCACCACTTGTCATTCAGGGCTTTCCCGTCCCAAAAGGACAGCAGCTCCGTGAAATAGGCCTGCTCGTCATCCGTCAGCGTCTTCACTTTTTCCGCTTCCCGGTCGGCGCCATCGTAAAACTCGGCCATATACCATTTCCACTCGACATCAGGGATCAGCGGCCCGCCCTTCTGCTTGCTGGTCATCCGGCCGACGAGGATCTCCCCCTCGTAAATGGTGATCGAGCAATGATTCAAAAGCGTTTCCAGCGCTCTGGCCCGAATGATCGGATACGGTTCGCACTCATTTTCCTCATAAGCCTTCTTAAAATAATGCGCTCTTTCCGTACACAGCTCCGGCGTTTTATAAGTTTGTTCCTTCAGAATATGGAGCCGTTCCTTTGCATCCATGATAGGGCCTCCTTCCAATATCAAAAAATTATTTTGCGTAAACATATTTCTTTCTATTCAAAGCATAACAAAACCTTTCCGCAATTTCCGGTGTTGGCAATGGCGAATTCAAATGCTTCTTGTGCTCTCGTATAAAGAAATACATCTGAGACATACTTGTCGCCATGCAGCTTGCCTTCATACAAATCCATGATAATCGTCGGATATTGACCATATGAATTCTGTGATCCCATTATACGAAGTTCTTTGTTGATGATGTTGTACCCAAAAAAACTGACATTTTCACCGCACATACCCATAATGACAAGACGCCCGCCACGGGCAACGTAACGTTCGGCATCCTCAATCACGCTTTTGGCGCCGGTTGCCTCCATGACAACTTCACAGCCCTCGCCATTCGTCAGCTCATAAACACGATCGTACAGATCTTCTTTTGTCGTATTGATGATTACATCCGGAGCAAAATCGAGCGCCCTTTTTAGACGCGATTCACTGCGCGCCGCAAGAATTGTCTTTGCGCCCCGCTCTTTGGCAACGGCAAGAACACAGAGTGCGATATTACCAGCGCCAAGAATCAGAACATTTTCACCGGGTTTAATGCCTGCGTGTGCACATCCGCGCGACGCAACCGTGTATGGCTCGCAGACTGCTGCCAATTGATACGACATATCATCCGGGATTTTGTAAGTGTTTTCAAACGGCGCTTTGACATACTCGGCAAAGGCGCCCGGGAGATGGCCTCCAATAATCTTAATATCACTGCAGTCGCCGTACCGGCCTTCTTGACAAGCGCGACACTTCCCGCAGACTTGCGTAATATCAAAGACCACTCTGTCTCCGACCTTGAAAACATCCGTCGGACTGCCCAGTTTTGCAATCTCGCCGGACGCTTCATGTCCGAATATATGCGGGAACGCCGCAAAAGGATCCCCGTGCTGAAATCCACGGAGATCGCTGCCGCAAATGCCGCAAAAGTGCACTTTGACGAGCAACTCACCCGGACCGATATCCGGAATTTTCACATCCTGTGTTTCAATTTTCCCAATCGCTGTTGAAACTGCCGCTTTCATTGCTTTTTTCTCCCCGACCCCTATCAATAAATCGCACGCATCAGCTTGAGCGCATCGGCGGCGTTGAGGAACTTCGGTGTAGCACGCTGCAGTACGGGTTCGGTTTCGACGCCCTTCGCGGCAGCTTCAAGAATGTCCGCGCTCACCCCTGCGCCGGAGAGCGTTGTCGGTACGCCGGCGGAGGCCACGAATGCGCGAAAGCGGTCGGTGACCTGCGCTCCGAGTTCTGCGTCAGACAGTTCGGCAGCGGGGTCCAGTCCAAGCAGCACGCCTGCCCAGCGCACCCGTGCGGGAACCACATCCGCAATATACGAAATGATCGCCAGCATTCCGAGCGCGCAGCTCAGTCCGTGCGGAATATGCGCGTACACGGCGATGTTTTCTCCAACGGTGTGCCCAAGATGGCACATACTGTCGCCGAAAGACATGCCTCCGAGCGTCGCGGCCAGGCAGAGGTTTGCCCGGCCTTCGAGGTTATCCGGCTGCCGCATCACCAGCGGGAGATTTTCTGCGACAAGGCGCATGGTTTCTTTTGCGAGCATATCGGACATGGGGTTGTGTCCGCTCCCTGTGAACGCCTCGAAACCGTGCGCGAATGCGTCGAGCGCGGTCTGGGCCGTGAGCGCGGGCGGGAGTTTGTAGGTCAGTTCCGGGTCAATGATCGCAAGTTTCGCCTTGCAGTGTTCGCCGGAAACGCCGATTTTGATGTTCAGCGACGTGTCCGTGACCACAGCTGCCCCCGAAACTTCAGACCCCGTCCCGGCAGTCGTCGGGATCAGGATCGAACCCGCTCCCGGATTCACATCGTTACGGAAACCCAGATACAGGTTGATCGGTGACGGATTCGTGAGCAGGACGCTGACGCATTTGCCCACATCGATGACGCTGCCGCCGCCAACGGCAACAACGCCGTCGACCTGTTCCCTGCGAGCCAGTGCAGCAGCTTCCTCTGCAATTGCGACAACAGGATCGGGCAGCACGCCATCGTATTCAACATAGATGACCCCTGCCGAATCAAGGCTTGCCGTCACTTTGTCAAGGATACCGGCCGCCTTGATCCCCTTGTCACAGACGAGAATCACTTTCTTCCAGCCGAAACCGGATGCTTTTTCCCCGACCGCAGCGACCGCTCCCGCTCCAAAGTACAGCGGCGGCTTTGATACGAACGAAAATATCATAATCTCCTCAAATCTCTTTATCGTAGGCGCTCTTCGAGACGAGTTTCACTACGAAGTCCGCCTTTGTATGGACGACGCCATCCTGATTTTCGCCCCAAACGTCCAGCAAAACCAGGTGTTCGCCGTTCTCCACATACTTCTTTTTGACCGTGCCTTTGGCAAAGGTCATATCTCCGAAGAAGAGCATACGCCGCGCCTGGGAATCCATCGATTTCACGAAGCCGGCATCTCCCATCCAGTCCGTCACCGGATGGACCAGCATCATTTCATTTTGCGCGCCGGCCGAGTTGGCGAATGGATAGCCTCTGACCTGCGCCGCGTGATCGGAGTAGTGCCAGTCGCGGAGGAACATATGCTCTCCCGTGTCCGGATCGATCGGATGATGCTGCAGATGTTCGCGCATCGCCGCCCACTTGATGGCAAATGCATAGGCGTAGCAGCTCACCATCGTACGCGCGCAGGCATCGCAGACGTCGACGGGTCCCTTGATGATCGTCGGGATCGCTTCGCCCTCAACGACGTCTTCCCAATAGAGGGTATTCGCGCCCCGGCGGTTGACGCCGGCGATCTGGTCGTCATAAGCCTGATGGATCATCTCCAGCTCTTCGTCGCTGTAATAATGCCGCTGCTTATCCTGATACATCTTGGTTTCTTTGTTCTTCCCGCGTTTTCCGGGAGGCGTCCCCATGTAAATACTGCGACTGATGCTGATCGTAGCGACTTCGTCCCTTTGATTGACATAATAGCGGGAAGCGCTTTCAACAAACATCCGGTAAGGTTTGTCCGTGACCTGCTTTTCGACGATGCCTTCGTATTTATCATAAATCGCGAAGGTATCGCCCGGACGAATGGGTTTGAAGTATACATGCTTGTAGCCGCCGTTCAGGCGGGAGACCCCAGGGATCCGCAGGCGATCCGCAAAAGCGGAACCGAAGGCGATCACCGTGTCATACAAAGGCGGCGCGACGATGCCGCCCCAGCGGGTCCCGGCCGCGTAGGCAGGATCCCGCCAAATGGGGTTGGGGTCGCCGATGGCGTCGGCCAGATGCCGGATCAGATCCTCGGTAACCAGCTTGTGGTTGATGCCGCGTTCATATTCTCCGCGCAGCAGCAAGTGCGGTGCGGGAGGCGCCGCGATCTCGCCCCGCCCCTCGTTGAACGTGGCAATACGATCATCCAGTCTCTTGTTCCATTCTTCGTCGCTGAGGTTTTCCCAGTTCAGTTCGCTATCCATTCCCGACATTTCGTCCTCCTCTGTTCTGATCTTTTGTTATGTGTCAATTTTCTGCCGAATAGGCTATACGTCCATGGCAACCGTGGCGTCGTCATCGTAGTCATCCGGATCCGGACCGAGCCTCCTATCCCAATTCAGGGCGTCGATCTGTGCAAGATCTTCGGCGGTGAGACGGAAATCGAAGATGTTGACATTTTCCCGGATGCGCTCCGGGTTGCCGGACTTCGGAAGCGGGATCAGACCGGAATCGATC
>JAISJT010000092.1 GCA_031261395.1 Eubacteriales Family XIII. Incertae Sedis bacterium | reverse complement strand
CTAATACCCTTAGAAGCCCTGACGGAAGATACTCAGTGCCCCCCACGAGTTTCCGTCAGGGCCTATCTGACGTATAGCGGCGCAAATCGGTCAAAAAACACGTATTTTTTCACCAATTTACGCCGCTATACGTCATGAAGTGACGATCTTTTTTATGCAGGCGCCGGGGATTTGTGATAAAATCACTAAATGTGTGGCCTTGATTTGGAGAACACCGAGAAGCATGAAATTTTTATGCGGCTGGCGCTCCGTGAAGCGGAGAAAGCGGCGAAGGCCGGCGAAGTCCCTATTGGCTGTGTGATCGTCAGGGACGGGAAAGTCGTCGGACGCGGACGCAACCGCATCGAGAGCGGACAGGATCCGACGCTCCATGCGGAGATGATCGCGATCCGTGCGGCCGCCAAACGGCTCGGCGCCAAATGGCTCATCGGCTGTACGCTGTACGTGACGGTCGAACCCTGCTCGATGTGTGCCGGCGCGGCAGTGCTTGCCAGACTCGATGCGGTGGTCGCGGGAGCGGAATCAGGCAAATCCGGAGGTTGCGGGAGCGTCAAAGACATTCTCGATTCGGATAGTCTCAACCATCGGGTCGCCTATAGGTCAGGCGTGCTAAAGGGAGAATGCGCCCTCATACTTTCCGGGTTTTTCAGGGAATTGCGGGCGGAGAAAAAGGAGCAACAGACAGATGAGTAGACTTGCAAAAATTGCAAGAAGAATAGGATTGGTCAGCGTTCTCGCGGCAATGACAATCATCTTTGCGGCGCCGGCCTTCGCGGCAGGCGGTACGCTCGAATTCACCAGCGAGTCGGAAGGAAAAAACAATATCCCGATCGACAACGTGGGCATCAAGCTGATCTTCAACGGCGATGTGACCAGCGGGGCAGTCTGGGGCGCCAATCAAAACGCCTTCTCACTGAAAGGCTTCATCCCGGACCCCGAAGATGAGAGCAAAACAGAGGTCGTCAATATCCCGGTTGTCGCGTTGCCGGGCCAGAAAGAAAACGAAGAAAACTACATCCTTGTCCTTGCCGAACCTGAGCCCATCAAGGAAGGGTATCCCGGACAGCTGACCCAGAAGACAGACTATGAGCTGACGGTCAGCGGCGGTATCGCGTCGGCGGACGGCAAACAGCTGGGAGAAGACAGGGTCGTCAAGTTCCAGACAATGGACGTCGCCGCCAATTCCAAACTATCCATGGTCGTCATGGTGCTGATGATGGTCGCTGTCATCGCCCTCATGGTCGTGACCAACGGGCGCAAGATGAAGGCCGAAGCCGAGGCGGCGGCCCTCATGAAAGCCAATCCCTACCGCATCGCCAAAGAGCGAAAGATCACCGTTGACGAAGCGAAAGAATTGATCGAGAAGGCCAAAGAGAAAAACAAAAAACAGCTCGAGAAAGTCGGCGGCAAAGCCCCCGTGCCTGAGCCGCCAAAGGGCGCCGCCCCGCGTCTCGAATCCAGAGCCAAAAAGAAAAAGCCGACACACAGGGTCGCAGGCCCGAAGTCCGCACTCGCCGCCGGAAGCAAATATGCAGCCGAACACAAAGCCGAGGCCGAGAAAAAACGCAAGGCTGCGGCCGCCAAGAAAGCGGCCCGGGCGCGCCAGCAACAGGGCAGCGGCTCCGGTGCAAAGAAGTCACCGTCCTCAAAAGGCAAAAAGAAATAGATGAAGGCTCCGGCCAAAATCAATCTGTTCCTGCGGGTTTTGTCCGGTCGGTCGGATGGACATCACGATATCGAGAGCGTCATGCAGGCGATTGATCTTTGCGATGAAGTGGATGTCGAAACCGAAGCGCGAACGCCGTCCATGTCATCCGTCCTGATTACACAGACCTTTGAGATCATCTGCAAAACAGAGGGTGCGGATCTTCCGGAAGACGAAAACAATCTTGCGGTGCGCGCCGCACAGGCGTTTCTCGATCAATATGAACACAATCTTCAAAGCCTTACCGTGAATATCCGGATCCGCAAACGCATCCCCTTGGCCGCAGGTCTCGCCGGCGGCTCGGCAGACGCCGCTGCGGTTTTGCTCGCGCTGGCCGCCGCGCATGCGCCGGACGCTTCGCTGACCGAACTTGCCAATCTTGGCGTCACCCTTGGCGCCGACATCCCTTTTCAGCTCTATGCCTGCGCGAAGGCCAATCCCGAATTCGGCTATGCCGACGAAGCCTTTGGCACAGCGGTCGCGGGTGGTATCGGAGAGCAGCTGCTCCCGGTGCGTCCTGCAAAAAAGGCCTATATCCTGCTGGTCAACCCCGGGACTTTCGTCTCTGCCGCCGAGGCCTATCACCTGTTCGATTCGCAGTATGAGATACGCCAAAACGAACCTCAGCCCCAGGGCGGGAAGGCCGCCGGCATTGAACCAAAGACTCTGTTTGCCGCCCTGACGTCAGGCGAAGAAAAAGCCATCCTCTCCGGCCTGTCCAACGACTTGCTGCCGCCGGTCGCGGCAACCCATCCCGAGGTGAAAGGCCTCCTGTCAAAGATGGCGACTCTGTGCGCCGTCCATGGCGGCAGGGCGATGATGAGCGGCAGCGGCCCGACCGTCTACGGCCTTTTCTTCCGCGAGCCGGACGCCCGCGCGACACACGCAGAAGTACAGGACGTTTTTCCGCAAATGTTTCATGCCTTAGCAAAAACGATTTGACCGCGGCCTCAATGACAGAGCCTACTTACCGTTACCCCGTATGTAGTTGAACAGATATTGCTGCGCGATGCCGCCCCATGGCGAAAAGTGTTCTTGCGCATAGGCGCGCATCGCGTCGTGGTCGCTTTCTTCGATGCCGTAGAGCTCGCTCATCACGCGCGCCATCCATACGTCGATCGGGAAGATGTCGGTCCGGCGCAGTGCGAAGAGCATCACGCAGTGCGCGACCTTCGGCCCGACGCCGGACAGCGATTTGAGATAATCCTCCACCTTGCCGGCCTCCGCCTTGTCAGCCGTCGCGAGAAAAGCCCCGCCGTCCACATTGACCTGCCGTGCGGCCTCCGCGAGATATTTGGCACGGTAGCCGAGACCGCAAATATCGAGGTCCTCTTCCTTCAGCGAAGAGAGTCTCTGTATCGTCGGAAAAGCATGCAGCTCGCGCCCCTCAAAAGTGCCGATGCGCTCGCCGAAAGCCGTACACAGCGCCTCGATGCAGCCCCGTATCCGCGGAATATTGCTGTTTTGCGAGATAAGAAATGAGATGAGCGTTTCCCACGGCTCCTGATTGAGGATCCGAATGCCCGCGCCTGCGTCTATGGCGTCGTACATCACAGGATCCGCCGCCACCAGCCCGCGCTTGATATCCGCATAGTCGCGGTTCAGATCCAAGTAGTCCCGCCAAAAAGCGTCGCGCAGCGTCTCACTATGCGGCATATAGTCGCTCCAAATAGTGATGATATCTTCTTCATTGTCATAATAAATATTTGCAACACAACCACGCACGATGCCGGTATAGCCCCCATCAGACCCCCGCCGCCAGCGAAAGCACTGCCCGCATTCGAATGTCTGGCCCGTATTGAAATCGCGGACCCCTTCGATCACATGCCGTGTCAGTCTTCCGTCCATGCGAGCTCCACGATCTCAACGTCTGTGCCCAATACGTTCATAGCCGTCATTTCTTCGATCTCTTCGCGCACTGCGATCTGAAAATCGCGCGCCGCATCGAGCATGGGCTTTCCCGCACGGACGATGATGCCGGCGTCAATGATGATGCCGTCCTGCCGCTTGCGTACAAATACGGAAGATACCGACTCGACAGCGGAAACGCGTATTGCCGCAGCATGGGCGATATTGATGATCGCATTGGTCGAGATGGTATAGTTCCCGAAATAGCTGTATGTCGGGCGCACCACCGAACGCTCAGTTGTGTGCGCGCGACCCTCACGCATATCCTTGAACACCTTCAGCGGATGCAAAAAATATCCGGAAAATCCGCGTTTCACCTCGAGGGTCGGCGCCGGGATGATGTGCTGTCCAAGTTCGTTTCGCCGATAATTTGCCAGTTTGCGCTCGTCCGGCGTGGTAAGGTTTTCGATTTGTATGAGCTCGTCCGGCGTGGCGAGGCCGAGCCGTTTCGTGATTTTTTCGACCATGCGGTCGCTGGTGCCGAGCACGAGGATAGAATCCGGCGAAGATTCGCGGATCGCTCCCGCAACCGCATCGCGGTGTTCGTTTTCCGTGAAGAGGGCCGTTTTGATGGCGCCTACCGTCGTAGATTGCCTTTTGGCGCTGATCCCGGCGAGGACGGTGCCGCCCTTGATGAAGAGACCGTCGTCAATGATGCTCTCAATACCCCTGCTCTCGCATAGGCTGATCGCCTGAAAACTCTTCCCCGTACCGCTTTTTCCGATCAATCCGTATATTTTCATGCCTTGTGTGTTTTGTCCGCTTCTGATATAATACCGATTGCTTATTCTATCACATTAAGAAGGAGGTATGGGATATGGCATATACAATCGATGACTCTTGCATCGCCTGCGGCGCCTGCACGGCAGACTGCCCCGTAGACGCGATCAGCGAGGGAGACATCTATGTGATCGATGCGGACAAATGTATCGACTGCGGCGCTTGCGCCTCTGCGTGCCCCGTCGGCGCACCGAAAGAAGCATAGAAGTCAAGAAGCAAAAAACAAAAAGCGCGGATCCCCGCGCTTTTTGTATACCCGGTCATTCGCCGACTTGATCGGCGAATCCATGATTCGTCCTACCCGATCTTCGACTCCACGTAGCTCGCGATATCGCCGACGTTGATGAAGCCCTCAGCAACGCTGTCGGGGATCTCGATGTCAAACTCTTCTTCGATGCCCATGATGATCTCCACGGCGTCGAGCGAATCGGCCTCGAGGTCCTTCATCAAACTTGTCTCTGCCGTGATCTTCTCTTCATCTACCTGAATCTTGTTTGCGATGATCTCTTTGATTTTGTCAAATACCATTTTTTCCTCCATCTACATGTCAGTGTTTCGAATATTATCTCCAAGCCGCATTATAGAAGAAAACCCCAACCAATGCAACTCATTTGCGTATACAGAATATGTATAATTTTCGCGCGGTTACTATTCACGCGGAATCCTATGGCACGGTTTTTCTTGACTTGAATTATTGGGATGCTACAATGAATGTGTTAGGTGAATGCATTAGGTCAAATCGCAGAGGAGGTACTGAATAATGCCAAGAATCACGGTTCCGAGAGATGTATATTTCGGGCGCGGCTGTTTGGACGCGCTGAAAACACTGCCCGGAAAAAAAGCGTTCATTGTTATTGGCGGAGGCTCGGTCAAAAGGTCCGGACTGCTCGACAAGGCAACGAGCTATCTGAAGGAGGCAGGGTTTGAAACCTACCTGTTTGAGGGCGTCGAAAACGATCCTTCGATCGAAACGGTGCGCAAAGGCGCGGCCGCTATGGAAGAATTCGGCCCCGACTGGATAGTTCCCATCGGCGGCGGCAGTCCCATCGATGCGGCCAAGACCATGTGGGTGGTATACGAACATCCGGATATCGACATCTATGACATCAATCCGTTCAATATGCCGCCGCTGCGCAAAAAGGCACAGTTCCTCGCGATTCCGACGACGTCGGGCACGGGGTCCGAAGTGACCAACGCGAGCGTCATCTGCGATTATGCAACGGGCATCAAATTCGGCGTTGCCGGATTTGAGATCATTCCCGATATTGCCATCCTGGATCCCGAGGCGACGGATTCAATGCCGCAAAAGCTGACCGCGCATACGGGTCTCGACGCGCTCACGCATGCGACCGAATCCTATGTCGCAAAATTTGCTTCGCCGTTTACGGATGCACAATCCTTCTATGCGGCCAAGATGATCTTTGATACGCTGCCCGCTGCCTATGCAGGCGATCAGGGCGCACGCGAGGCGATGCATTATGCACAGTGTCTTGCGGGCATGGCGTTCTCAAGTTCGATGCTCGGCATCAGCCACGCGATGGCGCACAAGACGGGCGGCATGTTCGAGGCCGGACATATTCCGCACGGTCTTGCCAACTCCATCTATCTGCCCTATGTCATTCAGTACAACGCGAAAGATCCGGGTGCGAAGAAAAAATACGTCGAGCTTGCCAAATACGTTGGCGTCACGGGAGCGGATGACGATGCGCTCGTAGCAGGCTACGTCGAAAAAGTACGGGCTTTGGCCTCTTCCCTCGGCACGCCAAAGAGCCTGAAGGAATATGGAATTCCCGAGGCCGAATGGAATGCAAAGGTGGAGGAGATCGCAGTGAATGCAATGACGGATTCGCTCGTCATCAGCAACCCGCGCGACATCGACACGCCCACGATGCAAAAAGTCCTTCAGTACATCTACGAAGGCAAGGATATCGACTTCTAGCAGAGAGGCCGGAGAATGGATTCGCCGGTCAAGCCGGCGAATGACAGGAGGAAATAAGGAGATAAGGAAATGGGACTTGAAAGAAGGACTTTCATCATCAATGGCGTCGAGCGCTTTGCTCTGTGTGATCCGGGCGATACGCTTTCGACGGTACTGCGCAGACTCGGTCTGACCGGCGTCAAAGTCGGCTGCGGCATCGGCGTCTGCGGCGCCTGCACCGTCATCCTGAATGGCGAAGCGATCCGAAGCTGCAACCGCAAGATCGCAAAGGTCGATGACTTTGCGGAGATCACGACGATCGAAGGCATCGGGGCGCCGGGCAGACTGCATCCGCTGCAGCAGGCGTGGATCTATTACGGCGCCGCGCAGTGCGGATTTTGTTCGCCGGGATTCATCGTTTCGGCCTACGCGCTGCTTGCGGGAAACGCTTCACCGACGCGCGAAGAGGTGCGGGAGTGGTTCCGTGTGCACAAAAATGTCTGCCGCTGTACGGGTTACAAACCCATCGTCGATGCGGTCATGGCGGCGGCGGAAGTGCTGCGCGGCGAAAAGCCGGAGTCATCGCTGATTTACGATGAAGAGGCGGAAAAGGATATCTACGGCAGCCGCCGGCCGCGTCCGACCGCGCTGGGCAAGGTCACGGGTCTGACGGATTACGGCGATGACGTGAAGCTGAAGATGCCGGAAGGTACAGTACATCTCGTACCGGTCTTTTCACAGGTCGCGCACGGCAAGATCAAGAACATCGACATCTCGGAAGCCGAAAAGATGCCCGGCGTCATCAGGATCCTGCTTGCCAAGGACGTGACAGGTGCAAACAACGTCGATTTTCAGGCGGTCATTCCGCGCCAGAAAGGCAAGGGGCTCACACCGTTCCCGATCATCTGCGGTGACATCGTCAACCGCTATCACGATGTACTCGCGCTCGTCTGCGCGGAAACGGAAGGTGCAGCACGCGCGGCGGCAAAGGCCGTAAAAGTAGATATCGAGGAATTGCCTTCCTATCTGACCTTCCTCGAATCCGCTATGCCGGGCGCCATTCAGCTGCATCCGGATACACCGAACTTCTATCTCGAACAGCCTGTCTACAAGGGCGAAGACACGGCAGATATTTTTGACGGCGCAGACGATGATGGTTTGATTATTGCCGAAGGCAGTTTCTATTCACAGCATGAGCCGCATCTGCCGATCGAGCCGGATACGGTGCAGGGATATTACGATACAGACGGCAAGCTGACGGTTCAGTGCAAGGCGCAGGCTCTCACGGAGGCTGTCGAATCCATAGCGCAGGCGCTGGGTCTTCCCGAAGATGAAATTCGCGTCATCATGAATCCGGTCGGCGGGTCTTTCGGCTACTCGGTCACGGCCAATACGTATGCGCTCGTCGCGCTGGCGGTCCTGCTACTGAAGCGCCCGGCCACGCTGACGCTGACGTATGCGGAGTTCAACCACACGTCGGGCAAGCGCTCGGCGACATTCACGAACGGCCGCATCGCGGTGGACAAAGAAGGCAAGATCGTGGCGGCGGAATACGACTGCGCGCTGGATCACGGCGCCTATGCGGTGGTCGGATCCAAGATCTTCAACAACTTAGTGTCCGTAGGTTTCCACGGTTACAATGTACCGAATTTCAAGGGGCTGGCACGCGGCGGTTCTTCAAACCATGCGTTCAACGCAGCCTACCGGGGCTTTGGCTCACCGCAGATCTATACGGCTACGGAAGCGCTCATGGATATGGCGGCGGAGAAGGCCGGGCTGGATCCATGGGAATTCCGTTACAAAAATGCGGCGCGTCCCGGCGATCTCACGATCAATAGCTGTCCCTACCACGATTATTATTACCCTGCCATGCTCGAAAAAATCAAACCCGTATATGATGCTTACAAGGCAGAGGCTGAGGCGGCGAAGAAGGAAGGACGGCATGTCGGCGTCGGCCTCTCGCTCGGCGGCTTCATCATCACTATCGGCATGTTTGACAAGGCGGAAATCGCGCTGGAGCTGAATGCGGACGGGACTTTCACGGTCTTTGATACCTGGGAAGACGTCGGGCAGGGCGGCGATATCGGATCGCTCACGCATACGGTCAAGGCGCTCGAGCCTCTCGGCGTGAAGGCGTCTCAGGTCAAGCTCGTCATGAACGACAGCGCCAGGTGTCCGGATACGGGGCTCGCGGCGGCGTCGCGTTCGCACTATATGGGCGGCAATGCGATCATCGACGGGGCAAACAAACTGATGGACGCGATGAAGAAGCCGGACGGCAGTTATCGCACTTATGATGAGATGGTGGCCGAAAACATCCCGACGAAATATATCGGGCATTACGACCAGTTCAACATCGGCCTGCCGCCGGGACTTGATCCGAATACCGGTATGGGCGAAAAGAACCCGACCTATATGTATGCTGTCAATACCGCTCTCGTCGAAGTGGACGTGGAAACGGGCAAAACGCAGGTGCTGCGCTACACGACGGTTGCGGATGTCGGCGTGATCGGCAATCTGCTCTCGGTCGAAGGGCAGGGCTACGGCGGCTTGTCGCACAGCATTGGTTTCGCGCTCAGCGAGGACTATCATCCGGCGCCTAAGTACAATACCATCGTGGGCTGCGGCATCCCGCAGATCGACGCTGTGCCGGACGACTTCAATCTGATCTTCATCGAAAATCCGCGTCCCGCAGGGCCACAGGGTTCGTGCGGCTGCTCGGAGTGTTTCCAGAGCTCGGGGCATATGGCGGTCATCAACGGGATCAAAGACGCCACGGGCGTTCGCGTGTATGATCTGCCGGCGACGCCGGACAAGGTGAAGGCCGGCTGGACCGAGCTGCAAAGCGGCGAAGTGAAGACGCCCGAAAAGTATTTCCTCGGTTCGGATTTCGAGGAAGAGCTCCAGTACATCAAGGACAATCCGATCGGGCATTAAATTTGCCCGCAAAACGCAGGATACAGGGCCGCCGGATGCATTCTTCCGGCGGCCCTGTGATAAAATGAAAGCATGACAGAATTGCGTCAGGAAGATACTACGAAAATCACGGAGCGTTGCTTTCAGGGGGAGCCGGCGTCGTGTTCGCACGGCTGCCCCTTCTTTTTTGACATCCGGACGTTTTTGCTGCGCGCAAAGGAAGGCAAATGGGGCCTGGCCTACAAACTCTATCGCAATGCGGTCGTCTTTCCGGGGATCGTCAGCAAACTTTGCGGGGCGCCATGCCGGGCGGAATGTCAACGGGGGTTTGTTCCGGGTGAAGGAGAGGACGAAGGCCGGGATGCGCCGGTGGATGTGCGGGCGATCGAAGCGGCGGTCTGCGCCTACGCGAAAGACCAGAGGCCGGTGTCCTACCGCATCCCGCCGAAAGACAAGCGCGTAGCGGTCATCGGAGCCGGTCTCGGCGGTCTTGCGGCGGCGCTCGGTCTCGCGCAAAAAGGCTATGGTGTGACGATCTTTCGCTGCGGCGGAGAGCCGGAAGATGCGCTGACGCAATTTCAGGATGAGATAGATCTCCAGTTTTCGGCGGTAGAAATCACCTGGGAAGACGGAGCGGGAATCAGCGAAACAGATGCATGGCCCAAAGACTTCGACGCCGTGTTGAAGACAAAAGGGGACGGTTCTTCTGTCTTGCCTTTGGCAAGACAGCAAGAACCGTCCCCTTTTGTCTTCAGTATTGGCGGCACAGGTCCGATATCGTCGCTGGCTGCGGGGATCGCTGTGGTGAATGATGTCGAGGCCTGGCTGATGACGAACGGCGCCGCAGGAGCAACATCTCCCGGCAGCAAGGCTCCGCGCCCGCAAAAACATTATCTCGACCATCCCGGCGAGGCCCGCTTGCCGCTGATCGCAGCGGCGGATCCTGCGCAGGGCTATACAAAAGAAGAGGCAATAGCAGAGGCGCAGCGCTGTATGGGATGCGACTGCCGCAAATGTTTCGATGTTTGTGAAATGCTCATGGCCTTCGGAAAACACCCGCAAAAGATTGCCGTCGAGGCCTACGCCGACACGAAGGCGGTGCCGCCGTTTTCGTCCTGCTCGCTCACAAGGGAGACCTATTCCTGCAACCTCTGCGGCAAATGCAAAGAAGTCTGTCCTGTCGGAATAGATTTGCGCGAGTTGTTTGCGCTGGCGCGTGAGGGACGCGCGGAGACGGGCAAACACCCGAAAGCGTATCACGATTTTTGGCTCAGGGATTTTGCGTGGCACCGGGGCGAAGGGGCGTATGCGGCGCTGACCGAAGCGGGCTACGTATTTTTCCCGGGGTGCAAGCTCGGCGAGCGGATGCCGGCACAGGTTGAAAAGGCGGCGGCCTTGCTAAAAGAAGAATACGGCGCGGGGATATTGCTTGACTGCTGCGGCGCGCCTGCGTACTGGGCCGGTGAGACGGCGCTCTTCGAAGAGCATTTGAACAAGATCCGCGCGGTCTGGGAGTCGGCGGCGCGCCCGACCTTCGTCTTTGCCTGCGCGTACTGCCAAAGGATCTTTGCCGAGCGCCTGCCGGAGATAGCAGGCGTGTCGCTGTACGAACTTCTAACGCAGGCGGAGGGATCGTCCCTTTCTGCCTCGTCACCTTCTGCTCTTGTCTTTGATCCTTGCGCGGCGGCTGGCTTTCCCGCTATGAGGGCGGCGGTGCGCGGCCTTGCTGCACACGCAGGCGTTGTGACGGAGGATTTGCCTGAGGCCGAGGCGTTTCGCTGCTGTGGCTTTGGCGGCCATATGCGGCTGGCAAATCCCGATCTATATGAGTCAATCGCGGTCCATCGCGCGGCGGCGGGTGCGGAAAAATATCTTGTGTATTGCGCGAACTGCGCGGACGCCTTTGACCTCGCGGGCAAGGAAAACGTGCATATTTTGGATCTTGTTTTGGGGGTTCCCGCCTCCGCGGGAATGACAGGGGAGACTGCGGGAATGGCGGGGGGGCTGGGCGCGCGCCGGGCAGGCGCCGTTCGGACGAAAGATGCGCTGATGCAGCTGTACGAAGGAACTCCCTTTGTGCCGGAAGCAAAACCCTGGGATCAGATCACGCTGACGATCCCGCAAACGCTGCTTGGCGAGATGGATGGACGCCTGATCACGGAAGAAGATCTGAAAGAGGCGATTTACACCGCAGAGAAAACGGGCGATCGCTTTTTTGACGGTGACGTATATCAATGCTCGCTGGCCGGCTCCGTGATCACGGTGTGGGTGCAGTACAGGCAGGGGGACCATGGAAATTATGATTATGCCATTATTGACGCATGGAGTCATCGCATGCATATTGAGGCGGACGTCTGATGGCGTGGCAGTGTGCGAAATGCGGGGTGGACCTGGCGCCTAAGAGCACGGTCTTTTCGTATATGGGCATGACGTTTGCGCATGAGGTGCTCCGGTGTCCTGTGTGTGGTTTGGTTTTCATTCAAAAAGAATTGGCTGACGGAAAGATGGCCGAAGTGGAACAGTTGATGGAGGAAAAATAGCATGGCTCAGAAACCTGCGGCAGACCGCGCCTCGCGCGCGCAGAAGACGAAAAAACGGCTTTTTCAGAGCGCTTCGAAATTGATCAACAAATACGGCTACGACAAGGTCACGATCGCGGATATCAGCAAAAGGGCGGGCGTGTCGGTTGGCGCCTTCTATCATTATTATGATTCAAAGACGGATATCATCGTCGAATTTTTCAAGCAGATCGACGTGTATTACGAGGACGTGGTCGCAGCGGAACTGACGGGCGATCCGGACGAGGATCTGGAGATCTTCTTTCGGCATTATGCAAAATACCACGTGGATCAGGGCGTAGAACACACGAGCATGATCATCAAGGTGCAAAGTCCGTTTTTCCTCGACGAGACGAGGTATCTGCGCCGGAAACTGGTCGGGATCATCGGGCAGGCGAAGACGCGCGGCCTGGCGGCGGAAGCCTATACGGCGGAACGGATTGCTGATTTCATGCTCGTCATCGCGCGCGGTCTGCTGTTTGACTGGGTGCTCGCGCACGGGGAATACGACTTGGTCGAAAAAATGCGGGAATATATCTTCTTGTCGAGACAGACGTTTCGGTGAGCGCCGCAGATCGCAGCAGAGCAGCAGAGCAGCAGACGGGAGCAAATGGGAGTCGTTGAAAAATACGGGGCGCTGATCCGCAAAACGGCAGTGAGGCATCCGGGCAGGGCGCGCAGGCTGATTCGTATCGGCCTGCTGTATGAGCGCGCGCGGCTCAGAGCAAAGCGGGGCGGGCCTGTGCCAAAGGCGCTGAACGAACTGAACCGTCTCGCGATCCGCTCGGTGGCGCGGGCGCTCGGGGATCCTCAGAATGCTGCGTGGGTCAACCTGTTTGCCCCTGCCGAACTTCTGCACGGGTTCGACCTGACGCCGATGTCGATCGAGGTGTTCACGGCCTTCGCGGGAGGCTTTCATATCGAAGACTTCCTGCTCCGGCGCGCGGAAGCGATGGGAATGAGCGATACGCTTTGCTCCTATCACAAGGGCTTTCTGGGCGCGGTGGATGCGGACTTGCTCGAAACTCCGCGGGTGAGCATCACGACGACGCTGGCCTGCGACTGCAATGCCAACACCTTTCGGTATCTGTCCGCGCGCACAGGCGACGAGGCGTTCATCCTGGATATCCCCTATGAAAATTCGGAAACGTCGGTGTCCTACGCGGCGGCGCAGATAGAGGATTTGGTGCGGCTTTTGGAGCGGCGGACGGGCAGGCGCTTTGATGAGCGTGCCCTTGGCGCCGCGCTCGCTCGCGAAAACGAGGCCCGGTCCCTGAACGAAGCCTGTCTGGCGATGCAGGCGAAGAAGGACTATCCGGCCACGCTGACCCTGCATATGTTCAAGCTGTTCGCGACCCACCTGCTGGCCGGCTCGGAGGAAGCCCTGCACTACTACCGGACCCTCGCGGAGGACCTGCGCGGCTATCCCGACACGGAGGCCATGAAAATCCTGTGGATCCACCTCATGCCGTACTACCAGCCGACCCTGAAATCATACTTTAATAATAATCCTCTGTACCGTATTGTGGCGTCGGACTTTGATTTTGACTACGGACTCGGGGAACGCTTGGACGAGAGTCATCCGATCGAAGCGTTGGCCAGAAAGATGGTGGAGAATATTTACAACGGTCCGTATGAACGCAAGACGGCCGCAGCGCTGCAAGCGGCAGAGTCTTTGGGCGTGGATGGGGTGATCCATTTTTGCCACTGGGGCTGCAAACAATCAGCGGGCGGCGCGGCTGAGATGAAGCGTGCTTTTGACGATTCCGGGCATCCGTTTTTGATTTTGGACGGCGATGGTGTGGATCAGCGCAATGATGCGGACGGGCAAATCCGTACGCGTACGGAAGCGTTCTTTGAGATGGTGAGGGCAAGGAAGTGATTTATTATTTTTGCCGCTATGCCCCGGCGGAGATTCTCGAGGCGATGGGAGCTGAGACCGAGTATTTGTTTTCGGAAGGAGGGGAAACCGCCGAGGCGGAGGCTTTGCTGCATCCGGCGTCCTGCTCGTTCACAAAGGCGGCGCTTGAGGCAATTTTGGCAAAGGACTTAGGCGCGGAGGCAGGAGAGCCGGGGGGCGTGCTGTTCACGAGCTGCTGCGACAGCACGCGCCGCTTGTACGATGTGGTCAAGCGGCTTTATCCCGACCGCTTCGTGCATATGCTGCAGCTCCCCGTCCGCCAGGACGAGGCCGGCCTCGCGCTGTACCGGCAAGCAGTAGAAGATATGATCCGCGCGTATGACGAATCCTTTGATGCGCAGCGGCTTGCGGAGATCATGCGGCAGGCGCAGGCGCCTTGCCTCGCGGAGGATGATGAGGAAGATGCGTCCGTCCGGCCGCGTATCGGCTTGGCCGGAGCGAAGATACCGCCGTCACTCGAAGAGGCTGTGCGAGCGGCCGGGGCTCAGGTGGTATTCAATGCCTCCTGCTCGGGGCAGAAAAATCGCTTTTATTTGCCGCCGCTCAGGGACGATGACGAAGGTATCATAGAGGCCTATATCAGGGGTGTGTTTTCGAAATATCCCTGCATGCGTATGATCACCGGAGGCGAGCGTGCGGAGGGTCTGAAAAAGATGGCGGCCGACGCAAGGGCCGACGGGCTGATCTACCACACCATCAAGTTTTGCGACAACTATGCATATGAATATGCAGATATGTTAGCCGCCCGTGCGGCCGATAGCGGTCGTTTCCCGGATTTGCCCGTGCTCAAGGTCGAGACGGACTACACGGCTTCCGGAGCGGGGCAGCTCGCGACGAGGATCGAGGCTTTTGTAGAAATGATAGGAGAAAACAGTATGACGGAGCAGAAATGCCTGATTCCTCGCACAATTGCACTTGGTATTGACAGCGGGTCGACTTCTACCAATGCGGTGGTGATTGGGCCGGACGGGAGTGCGGCAGGGACGGCTACCGTGCCGACGGGCGCGAAGACCCTGCAGAGTGCGGCGCTTGCGCGGCGGCTTGCGCTCGAAGCCGCCGGACTGCCTGAAGATGCGGAGATATCCACCGTTGTGACGGGTTATGGGCGGGCTGGTATCTCTTTTGCGCATGACGCTGTGACGGAGATCACCTGCCATGCGCGCGGCGCATACCGGCTTTTTCCTGAGGCACGTACGATCATCGATATTGGCGGGCAGGATAGCAAGGTCATACGGATGGACGGTCAGGGGGGCGTGGCCGACTTTGCGATGAACGACAAATGCGCGGCCGGAACGGGACGTTTTCTTGAAAAGACGGCCGGGGCGCTCGGCGTACCGCTGGACGAGATCGGCGAGGCCGCGCGCGCCGCGCGTGCAGATCTGCAGATCAGCAGCATGTGCACCGTCTTTGCGGAGTCGGAGGTGGTGTCGCTGATTGCGGAGGGCTGCAGCGAGGCGGATATACTGAAGGGGCTTTGCCAAGCAGTAGCAAGGCGAAACGAAGCGCTGCTGAAACGAGTCGGTGCAGGGCCGCCGTATATGATGACGGGCGGCGTAGCCCGCAACGCCGGGGTGGTGGCGGCCTTCGAGGCCCTGCTTGGCGCCCCTGTCTACGTACCGGACGCTCCGGAATTGGCAGGAGCCCTCGGCGCCGCCATCTTCGCCGGCGAAATTGAACCGCTGTGAGCAAGAAATACACCGGACAAATTAGTTCATGACGTATAGCGGCGCATATTGGTCAAAAAACCATCGTTTTCTTACCGATTTGCGTCGCTATACGTCATGAACTAAAAATTATACGTGAAATCTTTTTTTGGCAGAGGTCAAGCACGGTTTCATGTTATTATTATTGTTATTACCGATGTCATGCGTGCAGGGAAAAGGAGAGATAGAGAATGTCTTATAGGGAATTGATTCCGGCGGAAGAATATGCGGCGATCGTCGCTCGCGATGAGGCCTGGGCGCAGGGCATGTACGACTATTTGATGGACATGCACACGAAGGACAAGTTCACGCGGTTCATGAACATCCGACCGCAGGTCAATCTCAAACGCATGCTTGAGGATAGCACGGCGCTCTATGGCGAGCGGCCTGCTTTCCATGAGAAACCGAGCCACAAGGAGCCTTATCAGGTGTTCACATACAACGACACGCTCACGCGCGTCAACCGTATCGGGACGGCGCTGCATGCGAGGGGATTTCGCGGCGCCCGGCTTTCGGTGATCGGAGAAAACAGTTACGCCTGGATCACGGCCTATTTCGGCATCGTCTGCGGTACGGGCGTGGTGGTGCCGCTTGACAAGGAACTCTCAACTTCTGAGATCGAGCAGCTGCTTATCATTGCGGAAGTTGAGGCCATCTTTTACTCACAAAAATTCGCGCCGGTGTTTGAAGAGATCAGACAAAACGGCAAGACCAAACTCACGCTGTTCGTGAACAACGATGCACACCCGGAGGAGCTGAAGGACTACGAGGTGCCGGTGGCTGATCTGATCGCGGAGGGTGAAAAGCTGCTCGCTGAGGGGAATCGCGACTTTTTGGACGCGCAGATCGACGCCGAGCGCATGGGCATACTGCTCTTCACTTCGGGTACGACGGGGTTTGCGAAGGGCGTCATGCTCAGTCACAAAAATATCTGCACAGAGCTGATGATCCCGACGACAGTGATCGGCATAGTGCCGGAGGACAAGTTCTTTTCATTCCTGCCGCTGCACCACACCTATGAAAGTACCTGCGGCCATCTCGTGCCGCTCGCACAGGGTGCTTCGATCGCCTACTGCGAAGGCCTGCGCTATATCCTCGACAATATCAAGGAGGCAAAACCGTCGGTGTTCCTCGCGGTACCGCTCCTCTTTGAGAATTTCTACGGCAAGATCTGGCAGAACGCCCGCAAAGGCGGCAAGGAAAAGCTGCTGAAGCGGGTCATCAAGATCAATCGCGTCACGAAGAAGATCGGCATCAATATCGGTAATATTTTCTTCAAGCAGATCCGTGAGACTTTCGGCGGCAACATGCGACTGTTCATCGCGGGCGGAGCGGCCATCAATCCGGAGATCATCGACGGCTTCAAAGAATTTGGCGTCAATATGGTGCAGGGATACGGCCTCACCGAGTGCTCGCCGATCTGTGCGCTGAATCCGATACGGGGCGGCAAGAGCGAGGGCGCCGGCTATCTCGTGCCGGGTTTTGACGCCCGTACCGAGGATGCCGATCCCGAAACCGGCATCGGTGAGATCCTCATCAAAGGCGATATGGTCATGATGGGATACTACAACAATGAAGAGGCGACGGCTGAAGCGATACAGGACGGATGGTATCATACAGGGGATTACGGCTATGTGGATCCTGAGCGTTTTGTGCATATCACGGGCCGGAAGAAGAGTGTTATTATTACAAAAAACGGGAAGAATGTATTCCCTGAGGAACTGGAATACCTGCTCAGCATTTCGCCGGTCTTTGGAGAGCTGATGGTCTTTGAAGTTGAGGCGGGGCTGTCGAACGACACCATCATCGCCGTCGTGGCGATCCCGAATACCGAGGAACTCACGGAGCGGCTCGGCGAGGGGTATACAGCGGAGCAGGCGGCCAAACTCATATGGGAGGAAGTTGACAGAGTCAATACGGACTTGCCGATCTTCAAAAAGATCCGCAAGGTCTATCTGCGGGAAGAGCCGTTTGAGGCAACGACCTCGAAAAAGATCAAGCGCTTTGTCGCCGCCAACAAGGAAGGCGTCGAGATTTAGGCTTCAAGCTTCATTTCGGTGAAAGTGGTATAATATTTAATTGTATAGGATATTAGGATGTAAGTTGTACGGGAGGTAAGTGGAATGGCATGGGTTTGTAACATTTGCGGTTACGAAGAAGATAGCGCGGAAAAGCCGACGGAATGTCCGGTTTGCGGCGCCGGTGAAGAAGCATTTGAGGAGAAATAGGTATTATGGAAGCAAAGATCAAAGATGCATTGGAGAAAATCAGGCCCTTCCTTCAGCGGGATGGCGGCGATGTGGAATTTGTCGACTACACGGATGAAAATATCGTCAAGGTGAGGCTGCAGGGCCATTGCGCGGGCTGCCCGATGTCGCAGATGACCGTGAAGAACGGCATCGAGCGTTTGCTGAAAGAAGAGTATCCCGAAGTCGCGTCCGTCGAGGCTGTGAACTAAGACAAAAGTGGATCATCACGAAATAATCGAAAAATTCCGGGACGAGGCCGTGCGATTACTGCGCGGGCTCGTTTCGTATCCGAGTGTGAAGGGGCCGGCGGAGACGGGGATGCCCTTCGGGGCCGCGGTGCAGGGTGCGTACGAGTACTTGCTGCGCGAGGCGGAAACGGACGGGTTTGAGACCTTCAATGCGGACAATTTTGGCGGGCATATCGACTGGCGCGGCGCGGTTTTGGACGCCCGCGGCGAGGTCGCCCGCGCTGCCGTGGAAACGCTCGGCATACCGATTCACATCGATGTGGTCCCGGCCGGCGACGGCTGGACGAAGGATCCCTGGGTCGGTGAAGAGGAGGACGGCCGCATCTACGGCCGCGGCACGACGGACGACAAAGGGCCGGCCGTGTCTGTCTACCTGGCGATGAAGGCTCTGAAAGCGTCCGGGTATATCCCCTCGAAAAACGTGCGGCTCATCATCGGACTGGACGAAGAGACCGGCTGGTCCGGAATGGACGAGTATTTCAAACGTACAGCGCCGCCGGACTTCGGGTTTTCTCCGGACGCAGACTTCCCCGTCATCAACGGCGAGATGGGGATGATGGTTTTTGAGATCGCAAAAAAACTCGAGCCTTCACAGGGAAAGGGTCTCCATCTCAGAAGCATGAAGGGCGGGACGGCGCCGAATATGGTACCGGACAATTGCCGCGCCGTGCTTGTCTATGACGACGGCGAGCCTGCCTCCGCAAAGACGCGTAGCAGGTCAGGCAAGAGCCGGGGCAAGTCGGCAAAGCCTGCGAAAGCCGATTCGGAACGAGCCGCCGCCTTTGAGAAGGTCATGATCGCGGCGGAGGCGTTTCGTTCGCGCACCGGACGGGCAATTGCATGCCGGGGCGCCGGAAAGGCGCTTGAAGTTTCGGCGCAGGGCATATCTGCTCACGGCGCCCACCCGGAAAAAGGTCTCAACGCGATTTCCGTCCTCGCGGAGTTTCTCTCGGAACTCAGCTTGGCGAGCGAAAGCGCGCAAAGTTTCATAGATTTTTACCGCAACTATATCGATTTTGAGCTCGACGGAAAGCATCTTGGCATCGCGATGTCGGATGAGCCGTCCGGAGCTCTGATCGTCAATAGCGGCATGATCGATATCAGCGCCGAGGCTGCGATTCTCACGGTCAATGTGCGCTGCCCTGTTACAAAAAGTGAGGATGACGTCTATGAGGCGCTCCGCCCCGCATTAGACAAAAATGGTCTCGGAGTGGTGAAAGTCTCGGGCATGGCGCCGCTGTATTTCCCGCCGGACGACCCTTTCATCCAGACCTTGCTGGCGGTTTACCAAAAACATACGGGGGACAGAGAACACGGACCCTTAGTGATGGGCGGCGGCACCTATGCCCGCGCCATTCCGAATGCGGTCGCCTTTGGCCCGAGGTTTCCTGACGACGAAGACGTCATGCATCAAAAAGATGAGTATGTAAAAATCGATAGCCTTATGCGCGCGGCCCACATTTACGCAGACGCGATATTGGAATTAACAAAAGGGCTCCAAGAAGGATAACATGGTTCGTACAGAAGACGGAAAATTAACGAAGACCGGCAAACGCATGGTCGGTATCATTATCGTTGGGGGCTTTATCACGGTTCTCAACCAGCTTGTGATGTCCCCGGCGCTGCCGACGGTCATGGTGGAGTTTGGTATCACCCCGGCGGTAGGTCAGTGGCTGACGTCCATTTTTCTGTTGGTCAACGGGCTGATGGTCCCTGTCACTGCCTACCTGATCGCCAGATTTACCTCGCGGCAGATCTTCACTTTTGCGATGATAGCCTTCACTGCAGGCTCGGTCGTTGCCGCCTTTTCTACGGGCTTTTCGACATTGATGCTTGGACGTATCCTGCAGGCGATCGGCGCCGGCGTCATGCTTCCCTTCTCTATGGTCACGCTGATGCTGATCTTTCCGAAAGAACGCAGAGGCTTTGCCCTCGGGCTATCCGGTATTGTCATCGGTCTGGCCCCGGCCTTTGGTCCTACGTTTGCCGGCTATATGGTCGACGAGTTTGGATGGCGATATATCTTTTCCTGCCTCGCGCCGCTTGCCGCCGTGGTCTGCATCATCGCCCTGATTTGGCTGAAAAATATCGGAGAACGCAAGACAACGCATCTTGACTGGCTGTCGGTCGTCCTGTCAACAGTCGCTTTCGGAGGCTTGCTCTTTGGGTTTTCAACGGCCGGCAGCAGGGGCTGGGTTCACCCGCTCACCTTCATCCCGATCATTGTCGGTGCGATCGTATTGGTGTTTTTTGTACGCCGGCAACTTCATTTGCCCGAACCGATGCTGAATCTGCGCGTCCTAAAAAACCCGGTTTTTTCGGTCTCGACTATCCTTTCTGCGATCGTCAGCGCCAGTTTGACCGTTGGCGCTGTACTGACGCCGATATATTTGCAGAGTGTGCAGGGGATTTCCGCTTTGTCATCGGGACTTTTGCTGATGCCGGGCGCCCTGATCATGGCGGGCATGAGTCTTGTCTCGGGGACCTTGTTTGACCGTATTGGCCCAAGGATGCTCTCGATCATCGGTCTGTCCGGCATGACGATAGGATCTCTGATGCTGTCCTTCCTCGATGTGCATTCGGCCTATCTCTATGTTTGCTTTGGCTATTCGCTCCGCAGCCTCGGCATCGCGATGGTCAATATGCCGGTCAACACCTGGGGCATCAACCAATTGCCAAACAGTCTGATCGCACACGGCAACGCGATCAACAATACCGTTCGTCAGGTCGCAGGCTCCATCGGCACGGCGATCCTTGTGACGGTCATGACGATCGTCTCGGCATCGTGGATTTCGCCGGGTGCAGAGGCGACTACACTGGGCATCAATGCCGCATTTCGCGGCGCTACCGGCCTGATGGCCGCCGGGCTCATCATCGCAATTATTAAAGTCAAAGGAGGCAGAGATGGCGAAGATCGTTGAAATCATGGAAGAAGTTAGGTTTACCACAAGACCCGACGCAACAGTAGGCGAGGTGATCCGCGAATTGGCCAACGGCCGCATCGGCTGGATTCCGATCGTCAACGACGAGATGCATTTGCTCGGCTATATCACGGACGGCGATATCGTGCGCCATATCGCGCACCGGAAGCCGCGATATTTCGATTACGGTGAATTGATTGCCATCGAGGTCGATGAGGATACGCTCGAAGACAAATGCAAAGGGCTCCTCGAAGTGCCTATCCGCGAGGTCGCCGGCAAGAAAAAAATCTATGCCAATGTGGATCAGGAAATCGACGATGTGGCAGACATCATGAAAAAAGAGCATATCCGTCAGATCGCCGTGCTCGATGCCGGCCGCGTCGTCGGCGTCGTGAAAGAACGCGACATAGTGCGCCACATCCTTACCATGCTGCTGCCGCATGAAAAAATCGATGATGGTAATAATAACGAGGACGACGAGTAATTTTTTTGTTGTCAATCCCGTGTTTCCTATGCTATAATTCTTGCGCTGCCCAATATCGACGGTTTGGGCCGTATGACAAAACTAAATACGGGGAATTAGCTCAGCTGGGAGAGCGCGTGGTAGTGAAACGATATACCATTTAACGAAATGTATTGCGAACCACTCGGAGGTTCGAGAAAAGTGAAAAATCATCAAAAATCGTTGAAATTTCAACGGTTTACGGGGCTTTAGCTCAGCTGGGAGAGCGCGTGGTTCGCAATCACGAGGTCAGGGGTTCGATCCCCCTA
>JAISJT010000044.1 GCA_031261395.1 Eubacteriales Family XIII. Incertae Sedis bacterium | reverse complement strand
AACTCCGAGAACACGCAAAAGCCCCCGATGTGGAGGATTTCATTTGCGACCACACCTGCCACATCCGGCTCGCCGCTTCCGACCAGATTGTATTTCACTTCCGGCGGAGCGTTTCCGGTCGGGGGACCGAGCCCGCCCTTGACATGCCGTCCGGGTGTCGGATCGAAGTGATACATGCGCACGAGCCCGGGTGCGCGGCGCGCATCATGCATCGGCAGTTCGATGCCGCTTGCCGTAACGAGACATTCGTGACCCTTGCCATAATAATCCGCCGCATACCGAGATCCATTTTGCAGGATCGCGCCGACGCCCTCTCCCTTGACGATCTTTTCCGTGATACGGACAATGCCGTCCGCATTGCCCCAGTTCAGTTCGATGCCATCAAGCTCGTCTGCCGTGAACACGCCGTTGCTGTAACATTCCATCAGCCAGGCGATGGTGCCGCCGGTAGAAATTGTATCGATCCCATATTCATTACAAAGGAAGTTGCACTGATTGACGGAAGGGCCGTCGTCATTGAGACACATGCTGCCAAATACCCCGACGGTCTCGTATTCCGTCCGGGCGGTTTCCTCGATCGGATATTTCTCATCCTCAATGTGGTAGATCGCACCACAACCGATCGGGCAAGTCGAACATGCATATTTCTTGCGTTTGTATTTTTTGTCCATCTCCTGCCCGGACAAATTGTCATGCTTGGCTTCACCGAAATCGCGCTCGGTTGCACCGGCCCAATTTTTCACGCCGGCGTCGCCGCTCAGCAAACTATCCATCCAAGCGCCGTCTGTGCCGTGATTGGCATACAGATCGACAAAGGGTTTCACGGGGCCGTTTTTCTCCCAGTCTACAATGGCCTTGTTGATTTCCACCTCCGCAGTTTTGTCAAAGACGGTGGGAGATTTTGTACCGCGTACGACAACGGCCTTCAGGTTTTTCGATCCCATGACGGCTCCGGTGCCGCCGCGCCCGGCTGCCCGGTGGGTATCGTTCATAATGCTTGCCATGAAAGACTTGCGTTCGCCGGCGGGTCCGATCAGCGCTACGCCGGCTTTCTGATCGCCGACTTCTTCGCGGATCTGCGCCTCAGCATCGGCAACGGTCCGCCCCCATAGATGCGAAGCATCGCGGATCTCCACCTCGCCGTCGTCAACAAAAACGTAAACCGGCTCCGGAGAAATTCCTTTGAAGAAAATACCGTCAAAGCCGGTATTTTTGAGCAGGGGCCCAAACAGGCCGCCCGAATTTGCATCATTCCAGCCGCCCGTGACCGGCGACTTGCTCACCACCGTGTAACGTCCGGCCATGAGCGCCCCCGTGCCATTGAGCGCACCGGCAACAAAGCCAAGAACGCTCTCCGGTGCGAAAGCGTCCGTATGAGCCGGCATCTCATCATAAAGAATCTTTGCCCCGAGCGCATGGCCGCCGACAAATTGGCGGGCCGTAGTTTCATCCAGATCTCGAACTTCCGTCGTACTGCTCCCCAAATCCACAAAGAGCAGTTTTCCCATCAATCCATGCATAATCCGTCCGCCTTTCAACTTCATCTTTATAGTTAATAGAAACGCAAATTCAATATGTTAAGTATATGCAAAGAAGCAAGTGGAATCAAGGCATTTATTCCGCAAGAAATAGCATTTGAATCCCCCGCCTAAATTGATAAGGATCAAGGACGGAGTATGCCGTTTTTTCCTATTTTCACTAGTGAATAGAACAGAAAATGAAGTTGTTAGAATTTTTGCACAACTAAGAATGCACCGGGCAGCGGGGCGAGAGGAAATGTTGTACAAATTAATTTGTACGATCTTGGAAAAGGAGGATCGCATACTATGGCATTGCAAAGACTCACACTTGTTATTAATGGCGTAGAGAGGGCTGTGGTCGCCGACCCGGCTCAGGATACGCTGGCCGACGTCATCCGGCGGATCGGTCTCACCGGCACGAAGATCGGCTGCGGCACGGGTCAGTGCGGCGCCTGCTCCGTCATCCTCGACGGCAAGGTCGTACGTTCCTGCGTCCGCAAGATCGGTTCCATTGCGGAACACAGCGATATCATCACTATAGAAGGAATCGGCACGCCGCAAAACCTGCATCCTATCCAGCAGGCCTGGATCACCTACGGCGGCGTGCAGTGCGGCTTTTGCTCGCCCGGCTTCATCGTCTCGGTCTACGGACTTCTGAAGGAAAACCCCTCTCCGACGCGCGAGGAAGTGCGCGACTGGTTCACCAAGCACCGCAACGCCTGCCGCTGCACCGGGTGGAAACCCTTAGTGGACGCCACGCTCCAGGCGGCCGCCGTCCTGCGCGGCGAAAAGACGATGGCGGACATCACCTACAAAGTACCTGCGGACGGAAACACCTTCGGCACGCCGGTCCCGCGTCCGGCGGCCCTGGCGAAAGTCACGGGACTCTGCGACTTCGGACGCGACGTCGGCGAGAAGATGCCTCCGGGCACCCTGCACCTCGCGATCGTTCAGCCAGGCGTCAACCACGCGAAGATCAAGAGCATCGACTTTTCCGAGGCAGAAAAGATGCTGGGCGTCGTCAAGGTCATCACGGCCAAGGACGTCAAGGGCACCAACCGCATCATGTTCCCTGTCGGCCATCCGAGAGCCAAGACCGACGGCTTTGAGCATCCGATCATCGCGGATGAAAAGCTGTTCCGTTACGGCGATATCGTGGCGGTCGTGGCGGCACGGACGGAGCGCGAGGCTCGCGCGGCCGCAAAAGCCGTCAAGGTCGAACTCGAACCGCTTCCCTACTATATGACAGTCCCCGAGGCGCTCACTCCGGGCGCGATGGAGATTCATCCGGGCCGGCCCAACGAATACCTGCGCATGCCGCTCGTCAAAGGCGAGGACACCCGCGATGTATTGTCGAAGTCGGAATACGTTGTGGAAGGCAGTTTCTTTAGCGGCAGCCAGCCGCATCTGGTCATCGAGCCCGATACCGTGCAGGCCTATGTCGACGAGGACGGGCTGGTCACAGTACAGAGCAAGACGCTTGCTCTGATTATGCCGCTGCTGACACTGCCGCCGGGGCTCGGCATCGAAGGCGACAAACTGCGTATGGTCGAAAATCCGACCGGCGCCAGCTTTGGTTCCTCCGTCGGACCCGCCACCTGCGCCATTGCCGCGGCCTGTACGATAGCGACCGGGCAGCCGGTCACGCTGACCATGAACTACGAAGAGTCAACATGGTGGCTCGGAAAGCGCGCGGAGTCTTATTCCAATGCGAGGCTGGGCTGCGACAAGGACGGCAAGATCACCGGCTTTGAATACGAATTGGCGTTCAACAAGGGCGCTTACTCGGAGATGGCGGATCTGCTGACGGCAACGGGAATCCGCTTCCCGGGCTTTGGCTACAACATCCCGAATGTGCGCGCGTTCTCATCGATTTCCTATACCAACGAGACATACGGAACGGCTTACCGGGCCTACGGCTGCGTGCAGGGCTATACGATGTCCGAATCCCTCGTAGATATGCTGGCGGCGAAGGCGGGTATCGATCCTTTCGAATTCCGTTACAAAAATGCCGCGCTGCCGGGCGAAACCAATATCAACAGCGTCCCGTACAAGGTCTATCCGCACCAGCGGCTGCTTGATACGCTGCGTCCCCACTATGAGGCGGCTAAGGCGCGTGCGGAAGCCGGGCGCAAGGAAGGCAGGCTCACCGGCGTCGGCATCACGATCAGCGGTTACAATGTCACGGGCGGCCCGGACACGATCGCGGCCGTGGCACTTGAACTCAATGCAGACGGGACGGTCACGCACTTCAATACCTGGGAAGATCAGGGGCAGGGCGGCGACGTCGGGACACTGATGTTCACGCACGAGGCGCTGAAGCCGCTCGGACTGACGCTCGATCAGATCCATCTCGTGCAAAACGACACGAAGACCTGCCCGCACACAGGACCGGCGGGCGCCAACCAGCAGCAGTATATGGCCGGCATGGCGACTATCAATGCGGCGGGTCAGCTCTTGGATGCGATGCGCAAGGACGATGGATCCTACCGCACCTACGAGGAAATGGTGGCCGGGGAAATCCCGACCAAGTATGTCGGCGTCCACGACACTACGCCCATGACGACCGCACTCGACCCGAATACGGGCGCGGGCGATCCGACGCCGCAGTACAATTATATGGCTTTCCTCGCGGAGGTTGAAGTCGATCCCGAAACGTACAAGACGAAGGTCAACTCTATGAAGATGAGCTATGACATCGGCAGGGTCATGAATCCGATCTCGGTCGAGGGGCAGGCCTACGGTTCCCTCACTCACTCCATCGGCTTTGCGCTGAACGAAGAGTACACGGACGACAAGGATCACGGCAGCCTCATCAAGTGCGGATTCCTTTTCGCGAATGACGTCACGGACGATTTGGAACTCTTCGATGTCTCGAAGGAGCGCGAGGTGGCGCCCTTTGGTTCCATCGGCTGCTGCGAGGGCTTCCAGTCGTCGGGGCACGTCGCGATCACCAATGCCATCTTCAACGCGACCGGCGTGCGGATCTACGATATGCCCGCCTCGCCCGAAAAGATCAAAGCGGGCGCAGAAGCGCTGAAGGCAGGCAAGGAACTCAAGCCGGATCCCTATTTCCTTGGGCAGGATCTGCATGGGTTCCTCGACGAAGTCGCCGCGAATCCGATCAATACGGACGACTTCACCGCCTAAGTTTGCTGTATAATAAACCCATACGGGAGGCGGATATGGTATGACTGCCCAGACAGTCAGCGGACGAATACAGTCAATGGAAATGAGGAGCTTCGCCGATGCGTGTTACGCCGGCGAAGCTCCTCCTTGTACTGCCGCCTGTCCCATCGGCTATGACGTCTTTGGTTTCATCGAGAAAATCCGGCGCGGCGACTGGAATGCCGCCTACCGGCTCCTTTCCGAGCGCCTCGTCTTTCCGGAAATCGTTTGCCGCATCTGCCCCGCGCCCTGCGAAGCGCCCTGTCTGCGCGCGGCTGTCGACGGCCCCATCCCCTTGAAACTCCTCGAGCGCGCGGCCTGCGATCAGGCGAAAAATACCGCGCCGAGGCGATACAATATCCCGCCCAAGCGCTTGTCCGCCGCCGTCCTCGGCGCCGGTCTCGGCGGCCTTTCCGCCGCGCTCAAGCTGCGAGCCTTCGGCTACGACGTGACTGTCTATGACGCTGCCCCCGCGATTGGATCCGATCTCTCGGCGTTGCTGCCGGAAGATGAGTACCTGCCGCTGCTGGCCGCCAAACTCGACACCTCCGGGATCGTCTTTCGCTTTGGACAAGCCGAGCCGGAAGAAGACCCGCTGCTGCCGGAAGGCGGCTACGCCATCCTCATAGACAGCGCCGCGTTTGGCGCCGATCCGGTCGCCGCGATTCGCCTCGGCGGGGAGGCCGCCGTAGAGGCTGATTTGTCGCGCCTCTCGTCATTCGCCGACTTGATCGGAGAATCCACAAACAGCCACATCGAAAACATCCGCGCCGGGCTCATTTCCGTGCCCCCCGCGAACCGCGCAAACCCGGCCTCCGGCATACTGAGCGCCGAAGAAGCGATCTCGGAAGCGGGTCTGTGTCTCGAGTGCAGCTGTGACTTTTGCAGACGCGGCTGCGACCTAATGCAATATTATGGGAAGCTGCCGCAGGAAATCGCGCGAAATGTAGGGGTGACCTTCAACGCCATCGAAGGGCTGTCGCGGCGCATCGCCACGCGCATGATCAATTCATGCTACGACTGCGGACGCTGCGCGGAGATTTGCGGCGCGGACGTAGACATCGGCGGTTTCATGACCAGCGCGCGCGCACTGATGGAGCGCGAAGGTTTCATGCCGCCGCCATTTCACGACTTCTGGCTGCGCGATATGGAACACGCCATGAGCGAGGATGCCTTTCTCTCGCGCAAAATGCCGGATGCCCGGTTTGCCTTTTTTCCGGGCTGCCGCCTCGGCGCGTCCGATCCTGAAACCGTGGCCGCTACCTACCGGCATCTGGCAGACAAGCTCGGGGATGTTTCGGTGCTGGCCGCCTGCTGCGGCGCGCCGGCGGTCTGGGCCGGGCGCACGGATCTTGCCGAGGCGGTCACGAATACGCTCCGGCAGGAATGGGAAACGCTCGGACGCCCGGTGTTCGTCTGCGCCTGCATGACCTGTATCAAGATGCTCGCGAAACTTCTGCCGGAGATCGAAACCGTTTCGCTCTACGCCTTGCTTGCCGAAACCGGCCTGCCGGACAAGAGGCAAATCCCCTTTTCGCAGGCGCTGATCTTTGACCCCTGTTCGGCTCTGCCGGATTCGCCGGCCGCAGCAGCTGCCCGCAGCGCCGTCCGCACCCTGCTCACGGCCTCGGGCGTCACTCCTGCGCCTGACGATCCGGATCCCTGCCGCAAAGCCTGCTGCGGTTTTGGCGGCCATATTTATCCTGCCAACCCCGATGTCTATGACCGCGTCACGAAAGACCGCGCGGCGGCTTCGCCACTGCCTTATGTGACCTACTGCTCAAACTGCAACGACATCTTCCGAAGACAGGGCAAGGAAAGTGTGCATATTCTCGCCCTGCTTTTCGGAGACAGCGGCGCCAGGCAAAGCGCTCCGCCCACCGTCACCGGGATTCGGCGGGGGCGCGAGCGGCTCAAAGTGTTGTTATTACAGGAATTTTTGGGGGAGGATGCCGGAGATTCCCGCCTGCGCGGGAATGACAGCGGGGGCAAGCCGGCGAATGACAACGATGTTTCGTTCCTTCCTATTGACGATGCGCTGCGCGAGAAGATGGACCGGGCGCTCATTTTGGAGGACGACCTTCTATCGGTCATCGCTCACGCAAGGGCCGGGGACTGCGAATTGCTTGACGATGAGACCGGCGTGCTCACGGCGCACCGGCGCATCGGTGCGGTCACTTATTGGGTGCAATACCGGGACGAGGACGGGGGAATCCGGCTGGTCAACGCCTACAGTCATAGACTTGTGATTACCGGGGAAGACGGGGGCGGCGCATGATCTGCAAACGCTGTCAGGTGGAATTGGTATTGCAGCCCGTAGAGTTCGAATATCTGGAGCACAAGGTATCGGACAACTTGCCCGTGTGTCCGTCCTGCGGCAATGTTTACGTTCCCGAGGATGTTGTGACGGGCAAGATTCAAAAATTAGAAAAACAATTAGAGGACAAGTAGGTCTACTTCACAAGGCCAAGCGTCACGGAGAGAGCCCGCATGATCATCTCATAGTCGATGGGCTTCGGCAGATGCGAATCCATGCCGGAGGCCAGCGCCAGCTCAACGTCGGCATTCAGCGCGTTGGCCGAAAGAGCCACGATGGGAATCGTAGTGGCGTCAGGCCGCTCAAGATTGCGGATATTGCGCGTCGCTTCGTTGCCGTCCATCCGGGGCATCATGATGTCCATGAAAATCAAATCGTAGTAGCCTTCGGGCGAGGCGCCAAACTTGTTCAAGGCGTCGATCCCGTCCACCGCTTCCTCGGTTTCGGTATTGGTTTCTGCGAGCAGGGTCTTCAGGACCACGCGGTTGATTTCGATATCGTCCACGATCAGGATGCGCTTCCCGGTGAGATCGGGAACGGTCAGCTCGCCGTCCACCACGCCGTCTTCCGCGATCGGGAAGGACAGCGTCAAAGAGAAAGTCGAGCCGATTCCGGGTTCCGAACTTACCGTGATCTCACTGCCCATCATGCCGGCCAGGCTCTGGCTGATCGCCAGACCAAGCCCGGCGCCGCTGGCCTTCATATTGTCGACCTCGCCCTGTTCGAAAGCGACGAAAAGCTTTTGCTGCTGCGCTGCCGGGATGCCGACGCCCGTATCTTTGACCGTAAAGGAGGCGCACAGCCGTTGGCCGCCGTCCGCCGCGCCAGCATCGGCCTTGACATCAAATTCGACCGAGCCGCCGGCAGGCGTGTACTTCACAGCGTTGTCAAGCAGGTTCACTAAGATTTGACGCAGCCGGACCTTGTCGCCGTGTACGATGTATTCCGGCAGGTCTTCCGTATTCGTCCGGAACGCGACGCCCTTGATCCCGGCCCGGGCCGTGGTAATATTGGCCGCCTCCTCCACCGTTCGTCGGAAGTAGAAATTCGCCTTTTCGATCGTCAGCTTGCCGGTCTCGATGTTGGACATATCGAGCACGTCGTTCAGCATGGCCAGCAGGCGGGCCGACGAGGCTTCGATCTCGCCAAGCGCCGTTTCCATGCGCTCCGGCGTGATCGCGTTTTTCGCGACCTGGCTCATGCCGATGATGGCATTGAGCGGCGTGTGCAGTTCATGACCCATGCCGGCAAGGAAGCGCGTCTTCGCGGCAGAGGCCGCCTGCGCCGCGAGGGTTTGCTCCGCCAGTTCGCGCGTGCGAATCTCCACTGTGGCCTCGAGGTTGTCGTTGGCCTCTTCGAGTTCTACGCTCTTCAGGAAGTTTTTCACATACAGATTGTAGACGACGACTGAAATGAAAATCGTGATACAGGTAATGATGATGAAATTTGCCCGCATGTCCGTGAAGGCGAAATTGTCCCACGACGAAAAGCTGTCGTTGTCCTTGATCCCCTGCGTGAAAAACGCAAGCAAGAGAACGTAGATAAACGAGGCCAGAATGGTGATCGCGCTTTGAAGCGGCGGCAGGATGGGAACAAGACCGATCATCAGCACCATGATGATCTGGCTGTTCAGCCCCTGGATCGACAGCACATTGAACGTGCAAAAGATGAGCTGAATAGCGAAATAGATGTAGAGCAGACTCTGTACCAGCACTTGTTTTGTGCGCTGCCCTTTGATCTTGCCGCGCTTCGCCAAGGTCAAAAGGACCCAGTAGACCAAGCCGACGACCAAGGTCAGCAAGGACAGGATGACGTAGTTCATGATCGGGATCTCGATCCCCTCCCCCGGCAGTTGGGGGACCATGATATTCAGGACCTGAAGACAAAGCTGGAGTACGACGATGTAAATGGCGAAACCGCGCATACGTCCGATATTGGTTTCCAGCCGCTTCGCCTCAAAGCGTACTTCGTAAGCTGCCGGAACACGGAGGAACAGTCCTTGCCTTTCCGTCTGATTTGTCATTGATATGCCTCCCCTTACTCTCCGGTCCGAAGCGCGATGGCGCCTCCACGCGCCATATCGAGAATTTCGTAGGCGGAAAGCAGTTTGACGAGGACGTCGATTTTTTCCGGCCGGTCCGCATGTTCGAGCATCAGGGTCTCTTCCGTGATGTCCACGATGGCACAGTCCATGACCTTTGCGAGGTCAATAATCTCGCTGCGCTCCTTAGGACCCACCTTGATCTTGATGAGCATGATCTCACGGCTCGTACTCTGTCCCGGCGCCATGCGTTCGATTTCGAGCACGTCTTCGAGCTTGCTGAGCTCCGAAGCCGCATTGTCGGCGACATATTCGTCACCTTCCACCACGACGGTCATACGCGTCACGTCGTGGTTGCGCGTCGGCCCCGCCGTGATACTGTCGATATTGAAACTCCTGCGGGCGAGCAGCGTCGATATACGGCTGAGCACCCCGGGTTTGTTCTCCATCAGAACGCCGATCGTATGTTTCATTTGTCGTTCCTCCTTATGTCCTTATGTCTTTCTGTTTAAAAGTTATTGTATCATAATAAATGCATTACGAAAGTTTGGTATAGTGGGTGTAAACGAGGTGTACAATGGAAAAACGAAATTTTTTCGGCAAAGATGTTTCCCTGATCGGGTTTGGGCTCATGCGCCTGCCGAGGATCGCCGGGCAGACAACGGACATCGATGAGGCGGCGGCATCCGGACTCATTGACTACGCGATGGCCAGCGGCATCAATTACTACGACACGGCCTACACTTACGGCGGCAGCGAGGAATTTGCGGGCAGGGCCTTGTCGAAGTATCCGAGGGACAGCTATTGCCTCGCCACGAAATGCCCCCCGTGGAAACTGAAGACCGCAGATGATTTTGAACGCATTTTTGCCGAGCAGCTCGAACGCTGCCGGACGGATTATTTCGATTTTTATCTCGTCCACAATTTCGCCGAAGAACTCACGCGCGCGAAAACGAACGAGGAAAGTTTTGAGCACTTCGAGAAGGTCGGTATGTACGACAGCCTGCAGCGGAAAAAGGCCGAGGGCAAGATCCGCCGGATCGGGTTTTCTTTTCACGGGACAGCCGCGCTGCTTCAAAAACTCGTGGATCGCTATGAGTGGGACTTCGCGCAGATTCAACTGAACTATGTTGACTGGTCCGGCACCGATGCAAAGAGCCTGTACGATATTTTGACTGCGCACGAGATACCCCTTGTCATCATGGAGCCTTTGCGCGGCGGCGCTCTCGCGGCGCTGAGTGAGGCCTCCGCCAAAATCCTGAAACAGGCGCAGCCGGAAGTCAGCGTGGCAAGCTGGGGCCTGCGCTATGCGGCGTCCTTTCCGAATGTGATCACCGTTCTCAGCGGCATGAATGAATTGAGCCAGCTGACCGACAATATTGCGACGATGAACGAATTCCGGCCGGTCTCAGGCCTTGAAAAAGAGCTGCTGACCGAGGCCGCCAAGGTTTACAGCCAAGCGGGTACTATTGCCTGCACCGGCTGCCGTTACTGCATGCCCTGTCCGGCCGGCGTGAATATCCCCGTAATTTTCTCGATTTATAATCATTATTGTCTCGTGAAATTTCGCATCCCCTTCGACAATGGCTATGCCACACTCGGCGAAAGCGAAAGAGCCGCCGCCTGCATCGGGTGCGGACAGTGTGTAAAGAAATGCCCACAGCACCTTCCCATCCCCGAGCATATGCAGGAGATCAATGCGTTTGTCAATGAATGAGGAAGGCGATCTGTAGATGGAAGAGGTCGTTCCTTATGTGACGCGGTTTGTCTTTCCTTTGTTGGCGGTCATCGTGTTTTTTCGCTGTTTGCTGCCGCTGATGAGCGGCGGACGGCGGACGAAACCCTGGGCCTATCTCGTGGTGGCCGGGGGCGACCGGAGGCCGCTGACGCACTGGGAAAACTCGATCGGACGAAGCCCGTCCTGCGATGTCGTCATCAATATGCCGTCAATTTCGAGAATTCACGCGGTGATTTCCCGCAGAAACAATCGGTGGTATATTTCCGACATGGATTCTATGGGCGGCGTTACGATCAATGACGAGGCGGCCCGGGGGGCATGCATCATTACCCGGTATGATAAGGTGAAGCTTTCCGGACTTCCGGTATCCATCATTCCCGTCGCCTATGATGACGATGACGATGACGATGACGATGGAGAGTACGAAGACGGGTTCGATGACAAATTCGAAAAGAGGAGATTGTTTGAACGGATTGCGGAGAGCGCCGCAAGAACCGCCGAACGTTTCGGCAACGGAACCACGCTTCTCTTCATTATACTATTTCAATTGCTGGGCGTCCTCAATCTAATACTAACTGCCGGCGCGGGGTTTAGCCTCAAAATACCCTTCGTGTTCCTGCTCTATATCCTCCTTGAGTTTTTCTATTTTGTCGGCACTCGTTTTTCGGGGCGAAAGTATATCGAGCCGGAGTTGCTTGCCTTTTTTTTGAGCGGAATAAGCCTGTTTGTGTGCGCAAGCGTAAACCAGGATGCGGTGGTCAAGCAATTTGCAGCCGTGGTTCTTGGCATGGTCTTGCTGCTCGTGATGCAATTTTTCCTGAAAAATCCCGAGCGTGCAAGGACGGCTCGTTATGTCTTTGCGGTGGGCGCCCTGCTCTTGCTCGCCGCCAATCTGCTCCTCGCCACCGCGCAGAACGGGGCGCTCAACTGGATTCGCATCGGATCGCTCTCGGTGCAGCCCAGCGAACTCGTGAAGGTCGCTTTTGTCTTTGCGGGCGGCGCCACATTAGATCGTTTGCTGTCATCCCGGAATTTCATGAAATTCATGGCCTTTTCCGGCGCCTGTATTTTGGCGCTCGTCGTCATGCGCGACTTTGGCACGGCCGTGATTTTTTTCGTAACCTTTGTCGTCATCACCTTTATGCGGTCGGGAGACGTAAAAAAACTGAGCTTGATCATCGGGATGGCGGTGGCCGGCGCGGCGATCGTCGTTTCCTTTCTGCCTTATATCACCGCCAGGTTTTCCGCGTGGCGGCATGTATGGGAATTTTCCGATACTACCGGATATCAGCAGGTTCGCACCATGGTCTATGCCGCGGGCGGCGGGCTCTTCGGCGTGGGGCCGGGCAGCGGCGATCTTCGTTATGTGGCCGCCGCCGACACCGACTTGGTGTTCGGCTTGATTGCGGAGGAATGGGGGCTTATCGTGGCTCTTGTCTGCGCCCTCGTGCCGCTCGCCCTTGCCGTCTTTGCTTTTATGTCCGTAAAGTCCAGCCGCTCCGCCTTTTACGCCATCGCCTCCTGCGGCGCTGCGACGCTTTTCTTAGTGCAGGCATCCCTCAACATTTTTGGCTCGTTTGATATCCTGCCGCTGACGGGCGTTACCTTGCCCTTTGTGTCAAACGGCGGTTCCTCGATGCTGTCCTGCTGGGGGCTGATTGCCTGTATCAAATCCATAGACGAACGACACCGGGCGCAAAGTTTGGAGTACGAATATGAAATTGATGAGTAAACGGGCCGGCATCCTTTTCACCCTGTGTATCCTATTTGCAGCAGGCATGATGTTTTTGTTATTTTCCTATGTCAAGGACGCACCGAAATGGGCGACTTCGCCTGTCAATCAGCACTTGTACAAAGGCGGGGAGCTTGTCCGCGCCGGGCAGATCTTGGATGCCAAGGGGGTCATGCTGGCGAGTACCGTGGAAAACGAACGTGTATACAATCCCGATGAAAATACCCGCGTGGCGCTGATGCACCTCGTAGGCGATCCGGCGCAGGGGGTGGGTACAGCCCTGCAAGTCACGTACCGCAGCAAATTGGTCGGCTGGGACTATCTGAACGGAACCTATCACTTCGGAAACAAAATCGGCAATAACATTCGAACCACCGTGGATGCGGATCTTGCCCGGGCTGCCTATGCGGCGCTGGGCGGAAGGCGCGGCACGGTCGGCGTGATGAATTACAAAACGGGCGAACTCCTCTGTATGGTCAGCGCGCCGTCCTTTGACCCGGCAGCGCCCCCCGACATCGAGAGCGATCCGGAAAAGTACGACGGGGTTTATATCAATCGCTTGTTGTCCGCCACCTACACGCCGGGCTCGATTTTCAAGCTCGTGACCGCGGCGGCGGCAATCGACAATATCCCCGGCATCGGGAGCCGGGAGTTTGTTTGCGAAGGTTCCTACGATTTGCTCGGCACGGAGATCACTTGCCCCGCCGTACACGGCAGACAAAGCTTTGAGGAGACCATGGTCAATTCCTGTAACATCGCCTACGCTCAGATGGCCGCCGAACTCGGCCCGGAAACGATGACGGCGTATGCCGAAAAAGCCGGCGTCATGAAGAGTCCGGAGCTCGACGGGATCGGCGTGGCCAATGGACATTTTTCGCTGAACAATGCAACGCCGGGAGAGATCGGCTGGGCCGGCGTCGGCCAGTCCGATACGCTCGTCAACCCGCTCTCCTACCTCGGGTATGTTGCCGCCATCGCGGGAGGCGGTGACGCGGTAAAACCTCACATCATCAAGAGCATCAGAACCCCCAATGGATTCCCCGCGCGCTTTGAACTCGATCTCCCGGTCGATGAAAGTATCCTGGCGCAGGGCACGGCGGGCAAACTGCAGCAGATGATGCGCGCGGATGTGGTCAACGGCTACGGAGAAGGCAATCTCGCAGGCTACGGCCTGTCCGCGAAGTCCGGCACCGCCGAGGTAACGGACGGCAAGGAGCCACACTCCTGGTTTTGCGGATTCTTGGACAGCGAAACCGCCCCGCTGGCCTTCATCGTCATCGTAGAAAACGGAGGCGCCGGCAGCTCAGCGGCCGCAACCGTAGCAAGAACCGTGCTGGAAGCAGCCGTCGGCGCGTAATCTGTTTCTCCGTTACTTACCCCTGTCACTCCTGAAATTTTATCTCACTTCCTTGTTTCATCAGAAAATAACTGGGTATATATGAATTAGTATTCAGAAATTGTGAAAACGATATGGGGAAATGGAGAAATACAGTGTGCAAAATAATGAATAAGAGCATTCATGGAAAGAAAAAACAAGGATTTACGCTTATTGAAATAATCGTGGTACTTGTGATTTTGGCAATCTTGGCCGCTATTGCCGTGCCTCCATTGATCGGATATATCGAGAAAAGCGAGAAAACGCAAATCAAACATGATGCTCACGTGGCGGTTGAGGCTTTGCAAGCATGGGCTGTTGCAAAATACGCGGAAGGAATCAAGGGGGCTTATTTGCAGGATGGCGCTGAACTAACGCCGTACCAACCCGAAGTGAAAGCGGGACAACCATCAACGGAAGTGACAACAAAATATAATGTTGGTATTGATTTCTGGAATACATCGCAAGGAACAAGAATATCTATATTTAATGCAGGGGCAGGCACTCCTGGTATGTCGGCGCTTGTTTTTTGGGATGGAGAATTCAAGGAAACAACAACCCTGCCATCGGGTACAGATACAGGGAAAAACGTTACGGTAGCCCCCTACACGCCAGAGGGTCCGGGCCTTGGTAATCATACAGTGGGCGTCGTACTTGTAAAAACCACACAAGTTAGCGCGCTATCGTCGATGTCCTATACGGAGCTGAAAAGTTTAGGACTTGTCAAAGAGGGAAGCTTAAATAATGCAAATAATAGTAATACAAGCCCAGGTCAGCAAAGCGGTCCCTCAACAGGTTTCATAAAAAACGCGGCGGCAATGAATTACGACCCCGGCGCGGCACATCCCGCAGTGGACGCCACGTATATCTGGAAACAAATCGTCGATAGCTATGCAAAGAACGGAATCGCTGACGATGACAATGTAATTCTTGATTACGTGTGTTTTGATGACAGAAACAAGGTCGTGGAAATGGAATATACGTTAATAAAAGGAGATAAAACTTTTACTTGTTATTTTGACGGATGGGACGGGGATAAATATAACGTCAATTGATGACCTCCCCGTAATAAATGAATAATGTACGCGCTTGCAAATAATAATGGAGGCAGTAGGATGTTGAATCGAATAATAAAGAAGATAAATAATAAAAAAGGATTTACGTTAGTTGAAGTCATAGTTGTGATTGTGATTTTGGCGATACTCGCAGCGATAGCGATTCCCGCATTGACGGGCTATATCGATAAGGCGAATGAGAAGAAATATATATCGGTAGTTCGTACAAATATGACGGCTATGCAGACCTTGCTTTCTGAGGAGTATGGGGGACATGGGAGCTATGATGGTTGGGGAACTTTTGGTGAATCGCCGAGCGGAAAGATACATAATGGTTTTGTAACAGGTTTAAACAGTGACGGCACGTTGACGGTTCAGCTACGTGATACAGATTCAGGCTACACACAAGCTCAAGAAGATGCGCTTGGAGACGAATGGGAATCTCTGACTGGCACTAATCCTTTTGAGCCATGGGCGAGCGGTGGATCTCATGTATCATTTCAGGCAGTTATTGATCCAACGACCTACCAGATAAAAGGGTTTGGCATGGTTATATTAAAGGGTGGAACACCGGAGTATTTTGTCACATGGAACTTGAAGGAAACCCGCGCTACTATTTTTCATAATGGCAATCTTGGGGAATTCTTCTGTACCGAAGCAGACGAATCGGGATATCAAGTATTTACCGTTGACGAGATTATGTCATTGTCATAATTATAAGGTTGCTGTTATGCAACATCCCGCGAGCGATTGATGCGTTTGTGTTCTTTTAGCCATTGGCTGCGATACTCGTTCAAAGAAGATTGTCCTTACAGGATAATCTAAAATCCTATAAGAACAACCATACTGTACAAGGACTCCAAAAAAGATGCCGCCTCGGAAAACATTTGAATTAGGCGTTATCCTGTGAACAAATCGTCCAAAAGAACCTGTGCCTGAACCATTCCGATATAGGAGCCGCTTGTCAGACCGTTCGCCGTCACCATCGTGATATGAAGCGCTTTTTTTGTCCCGGTTTCTTCTCGGAAAGTTTCTCTTCTGAGCAGTAGTTCCTCATCGTATTCCCGATCGATCGCAAATGCCTTTTCGGTAAACTTCATTTCACAAAGATTGATGATGCCGTCATCACGGTTGATGATCAGATCTATCTGCACTTTTGGCGATGAATGCTTGCTGCGCCATGCCGAAATATCGGCGGACACCCCTGAAATCCCAAGCCGATTCTTGATTTGTTCGACATGCGCTACGCAGACGCGCTCAAAGGCCAGACCGTTCCAGGCATGCCATCCTCCCTGGCGGCTTTGATTTTGCCAGTACTTTCCGTCAGGTGATACTCTGCCTTTTATGTGCTTGAGATAGAATAAGGTATAGAAATCGAGCAGCTGATAATACCGCCCGTTCTTTTTCTTCGTGAAGTCCTGATAGCTTCGGACAAAACCGCATTGCTCGAGTTCTTCCAGTACCTTGGTCATCCGGCCGCCCGTGTTCACTTTCATTTCGGCGAACAACTCTTTCTGCGTCATTCCGGAACCGATTTTTCCGAGTGTCTCAATCACCTTGAGGTGGTTGTCCGGATTTTTGAACAACGCCGCATAGAGATTTGAAAACTCGTTTGCGAGCGGCGCGCCTTTTTTGAAAAATATCCTGTCTATATTCTGTTCCGGACTCAGACCTTTTTCAATATAATCCATGTAATACGGAATGCCGCCAAAAATCATGAATAGTTCTGCAATCTGGATGCGGCTCAGCTCAATGTTCTTCTCTTTGTAAAACTGCTCGCACTCGCGGAGAGAAAACGGCTCGATCCACAATTGCCTGGTCACGCGATTGTGCAAGCCGCCGCGGTCCTTGATGATATTGTCGATGATCCATGAGGTAGCGGACCCGCAGATGACCAAGAGCAAGTCGGCTCTGGCGGATCCAAAGCTGTTCCAGAAATAGTCCAAGGCCGAAACAAAACCCGACTTCTGTGTCGCAAGCCAAGGGAGTTCGTCGAAAAATATTACTTTTTTTCGCCCTCCTTTTAACCGTTTGATATAGGCTTTCAGCGAACGAAAGGCCTCAAACCAATCGACAGAAACCGCTGCCGGATTTTGAGAATACTCTTCCAGCATTTCATCGAAATTTTTCAATTGCCGCTTCATAGAAGTCTTTATGGCGCCTGTCATTGAAAATACAATATGGTCACCGAAATATTCACGCACCAGAAAGGTTTTTCCAACACGCCTGCGCCCGTAAACCGCAAGAAATTCCGGCTTCTTTGAATCAAGGCACTGCTGTAGAACATCTTTTTCTGTCGTTCTCCCAATAATTTTCATCTGCCGTTCCTTTCCGGTATACTTGGCGAAAACACGTCTTTTTATATCGTTTCCGCCGAGTATATTGTACCACCCACAATCTCGCATTTCAATCCGGAAATATTATACTCGGCGAAAATGATGTTTTTTATTGTGTTTCCGCCGAGTATGTAAGGACGGAGAAAACGCCCCTGCATCTATGGAAAGTGAAATATCCTGCCTCTTCATTTATTACAGGCATTTTAACATGTACAAGGACTCCAAAAAAGATGCCGCATAAAAATAAGTGCCCCGGTATGTTACAAAGAATAACCTACACATGGAAGAATATGAACGACT
>JAISJT010000035.1 GCA_031261395.1 Eubacteriales Family XIII. Incertae Sedis bacterium | reverse complement strand
TCCTGATAATTGCTGCTCAGCACGAGGACATGCACCTGCCCGTAGTCAAACGAATAGAATTCTTCTTCATAGCCGTAGGGTCCGTTCTTTGGCAGTGCGAAAGCGTCCAAATAGCGAAGAGGCTTTCCTGCGAATCTTGTTACATAGGGAGTGATTTCGTGATTTCCGACCGCCGTCATCAGCGGGATCTTGTCAAAGACAGGCTGCGCCCGGTTCAGAAATTCAGTCCATTCCTCGCCCGCATTTCCGACATTGCCGATATCTCCGACCTGCAGACCAAAGGCCGCGTCCGGATGCTCTTTATAGGCAGCGGCCAAAATGCTGCTGAATACTTTGTAATCGTCGAGTCCGCCGTCCGGCTGCACATCGCCAAAAAACAGGAAGGCCGTCTGTGGTTCATCCGGGTCGCCGACGCGAAACGTCACAGGATCGCTCAGATTTTCTTCCGTGCCGACACGGTAGGTATATTCGCCTGCGTGAAGGTCCGTCATCTCCGCCTCAAAATGGCTGTACTGCCCATAGTCCGTCGCGCTTTCATCGGTTTCGGGAACGAGCGCTCCAGGGATCAAGCGGGGGGACGGTTCTTTTGCTTTTGCCGCACCCTCCGTCACTTCCTCATAATACAAGGCGCTTTCTTTCACCTGAGCCGGCATGCGCCAGCTGATCGTACGCGTCCGGTATTCGGCGCCGGGTGCGGAGTCGGTCAGCGACATGATGATCCCGCTCGGAGCATCCGCATCTCCGCCTCCGAGAGCGCCGCCGGACTTCACGCTGCAGCCTGACAGTACCAGCCCGAGTGCAAGCGCAATCAGGATTGGGGTCAGCCACCGGAGCCGCACCCTATCTGATTTGGATCTCTGCGATATCTTCATAGGTTTCCCCGCCACCTGTGCTTTCACGATAATCAAAACGCTGTTCTCCGACGATGATATCGCCAGCCCCGTCGGTCAAATACTTGTCGCCGCTTTTTGTCACGACGATGATCGGCTCTCCGGCGTAGTCAGCGTAGAGATCACCGAGCGGCGCCGACAATTCCTTTGTATAGACAGACGAGGATCGAGTCTCCCCTCCGTTTGCCATCTCCGATGATCCCTGAAAATGCAGGGACGTTCGCAAAGGAGATACAAGCATCTGCCCCTTTGAGAGCAAAGCGCGGCTGCCGTCCTGCCTGACGATCGTCAGTCCAAAATCCGGATCGTCCGACACCACCACAAAGCGGTCTATTTCCTGCGCTTGTGCGCTGATCGGGTGATTTGGAGCGATGATACAAAAGCCTTTGTCGTCATTGAAAATCACATAGATTTCATCCGCATCGGCATAGTCAACCTTCGCGACAAAGCCGTCACCGCTCATGAAATACACATCTTGCGGCGCTCCGGCGGGCGAAGCCTCTGCGAGAAAGTCCGAAAGCGTCACTCCGTGAAAACCGCTGCCTCCCGGCGCCGCGTCAAGCGAAGTGCCCGCCAGCGTATTTTCGATTCGCACAAATCCGCCGGCAACGTCGCCTTCCACAATGACCTTGTGAGGCGAAGCGCCTGACGCAACTGAATCAATCCCCGCGGCGCCCTGCCCGCCGCAAGCGCCAAACAGAAAAATCGTCAGCAGCAAAAGGAGGACAAACGGCGGTTTTTTCACTTCACGGCCTCAAGCATGACGACATTTTTGACTCGTATGCTCTCATCGATATAGAAAGTCCAGATGCCGTCATCCTGAGTGAACACGCCATCCACCATGTCATGTTCAAATATCGAAGTCTTTTCTCCTGCGAGATCGGTCAGTTCATAGGTCTGAGCCATAGCCAGACTATTGCCCTTCACGATGTCCGTGAGGCCGATGCCGGTCATTTGCTCATCACCGGACTGCCGCTCCGGCAGGATATCCAACGCGCGGGCAAGCGAGTAATAGAGGATATTGTCCGTCCGTATCGACACGATGCCGTTCAGGTTCATGCCCTCCGGCAGATCCGGCGAACAAAATTGAGGGATATTCTCGCCGGTATATTTGAGATAGCCTTTCAGAAAATTATCGGCTGTCTCATTTTTCGTCAGTCCATCCGAAGCGTACATCACGATCTTGTCCGAGGCGCCGCCGTAGATCTCCGTCAAAGCTTCGGTACTGACGATATCGCCGCCCTCTTCTTCGCTGTATTCACCCTTCATATCAGGCAGTACCGTGTCCAAAAATACGATGCGCTCCGTATAGGAACCTTCTCCGCCTTCTTCAAAATCGATCCGGTTGACCATCTTCGCCCAGTACATCGCCCGCTCTCCCGGGATCACGACGCGCACAGGCCGTGTTTCTTTGTCAAACGCTTTGCCTCCATCCATATAGGCGAGGATGACTTTTCGGCTTTCGAGCATTTCCGTCGGCACGGCGATAGAGTATCCGTCCGTAGAGTAGAAACGGACCGACGAAAAATCAGTCTGTTTTTTTCCGTATTGCGCGAGAAAGGTATCAAGCGTCGGTCCTACGGCCGTCACCTTGACGATGTCGCCGTTTGAGCGCGTCGCTTCCACCTTTTGATTTTCGCTTTTCAAGGTGATGAGATCTGCGACTGTCACGCTGGTCACATCATCCGGCAGACCGTTGATCTCAAGCGCACCATCCAAATACGGCAGCTCCGAAGGAGTGATGCTCCCGCCGCAGCCGGTCAGCGCAAACACAGGAAGCGCCAACGCAAAAATCAATAACAGCCTGACTGCTGACATTCTGCTATTTCTCATATTATTATTCATTCACCATATACATCTTGCCCGTTTCGGGGTCAACATACACCGTGCCCATCTTTTCGTAAGTTCCTTCGCCGTCAATGCTCGCCTGCAGATCGTCTTTCATGCCATCGACCTCGGTCACTTCTGCGCCTTGATCCACGGGAACGAGTTCTTTGTTTTGAAGGTCAACATTCCAGTAGATGACGACGCTCAGCATAAGGCCGCAGGCAAAAACGAGCATCGCATCCACGATGTTGATCGCGCCCTCCATAGGGCTGACGTCTTCTTCTTCGAAATGCTTTCGTCTGTTTCTCAGATTTCCCCGGAGCATTATTTGATCACTCCTTCCAAAATCGTTTCCATCGTCGTCAAGTCGCTCTGATACCATCTTTTGCGAACCTTTGAAATGATATAGGCGACGCCGGCCGAGGCAAGTCCCGCTACCGTTGCATCGAAAGCCGTGAGGAGTGAATCCGAAAGCGTCTTCGTATCGCCCTGCCCGAGAGCGATGAGCCCGGGCCCGAGCGGGATCAGCGTTGCCATGAGTCCGAACATCGGTGCGATACGGGAGATGATATCCGTGACGGCCACGCGCCCGTCAAGCCTGGTTTCCTCGTCGGCCAAAAGCTGCACCGCGAATATCTTCTGATCTTCCACCGAATGAATATTGCTGCCAAGCAGCATGGCATAGGCCTTTTTCTGTGTCTTCTGAAAATCGCGTTTCTGTAATATCGCGAGAGTATCGGCTTTGTTCTTGCCCGCGATCTCTGTGAGCACACGCGTCACATTGAGATGCTTTCCGGCCCGTGAGGCAAACCACTCGATGATGACGCTCCCAAGCTGTGCTACGACGATGATGACCGCTACGATCAATATGATGATCGCAGGCGTTTCCAAAATCGATGAAAAAACGTGTATTGCTGTCTTTATCGTACTCGAATCAAATTCCAATTGCTATTTTCCTCTCTGTTCTATTCTATCCGGTAATATTTTTGCGATTTATGCGAGTCCAAAGCCTCTTCGCCTCAGCCATGACGGCGGGTTGAAGTTCCAGTAGCACCCGATAGCGCCAAACAGGAAGGCAGCCACGAAGGCCCCCGCGACCATTGCGACGACTCTCGGATCCGGAGGCGGCACAACCATCTGCACGCTCTCCTTGTCTATCTCGTATGCCGTCCAGGGCTTGTCTGTCCCGGTGCCTGAGCCTCCTCCGCCTGCGAGTTCAATCATGGACAAAGCTGCTGCCGCAGACAATTCCGTGCCTTTGACCGTCTTTCCGTCAGCGAGTGCAATTTCTTTCAGGCCGCCGCCTTTTGCCTTGCCATCGCCTTCTCCGGATCCATCTCCGTCACCGGACACGGGGCCGTCACCTGAGCCATCGCCATCCTGATTTCCGGGAACACTGCCGTCATCATCGCCGGAGGCATCTCCGTCTCCGTCGCCCGGCTCTTCGCCCGTACCGATATCGTCGTTGTCCTTGTTGCTGCCAATGGTATCGTCGTCTTCGTTTTTGTCCCAGTCCTTTGGCGGCGATCCTACGAGCAGGATGTCTATCTTGTTCACCCATTTCGCCGAGTCATGCGCATTTTGCGTACTGACGCTCGGCATACCGTAGACAAGCCTGAAACAACTGTAATTGCTGATCTTTTCATCGATCGGACGCTCCGCAAACCGCTCCCAATATTCTTCTACGGCAATCATGGCCGTCACCTGTACCGCTCCTGCGTCGGCGCCAAACCCGGGTGCATGGTTTGCATCATCCCAGTTTGCAACCAGATTCGGATAATAATATCTCGCGGCGTCAAGCAAGGTGCCCGTGGTGAAATCGACCCACCAGCCCTGACTTTTGTCCTTTGTGAAAAAGTAATATCGCTGGACCGAACCGGGGTCAATACCCGCATTGCTGAGCAGCGTCCGAAGAGGTATGCCTCGCGCCGCCTCCACGACCGGCGCAGGCATATTGTCGATCCACGTATACGCCTGATAGACAAGTCCCATACTGCGCAGATCCGACTCCGTGTAGACCTTCTTCACGATGTGTTTCGTGCCCTCATAGCCCACCGTGATCGTGAGCGTGCCGGGGTCGCCGCCGCCCGTACCGCTGTTCGCAGGAGGCCTGTCCGCCACTACGACCGTCGGATCCGACGTCACACTTCCCTCTGCCTTTTCACAGGTGACAGTCACCGTGATGGCCTTCCCCGCATCCGAGGCTGAAACCATATAGGTATTTCCGGTCGCCCCGTCAATCGGGACGCCGTCTGCTGACCATTGATAATATATCGTGCCCTTGGGTTTTCCGAACGGAATCGTATACAGATCCGCCGCCGCTACCAAAGAAGCGCCGACCCTTGCGCTGCCGCTGATCGTGACCGTACCGTCAAGCTTAGGAGTTTCGGGGTCGTCCGGTGGTTCGCCGCCATCACCTGTGCCGCCGCCATCGCCTGTGCCGCCGCCGTCACCCGTGCCGCCGCCATCACCTGAGCCGTCGCCCCCGCCTGAGCCGCCGCCATCGCCCGTGCCGCCGCCATCGCCTGAGCCGTCGCCCCCGCCTGAGCCGCCGCCATCGCCTGTGTCACCGCCATCGCCTGTGTCACCGCCGTCACCCGTGTCACCGCCGTCACCTGTGCCTTCACCATCGCCTGCACCGTCACCGTCGCCTGAGCCATCGCCGTCGCCTGAGCCATCGCCGCCCTCCGGCGGCTCCTCCAAAGCGCCGATCTCACTTGCATGTGCAAAAAAATCTCCTTGTGCCGCAAGCGCCATGATCGGCAGCGCCGCAATGACAAGCAAGATCAATATCGCGATGATTCTCCGTTTTTTCATTTTCGTCGTAAGCGTCATATATACTACCCTTCCAATATAACGTTATCAAAAATTCAAAATCTTCTATGTTCTACGCAGAACATAATTAAACTTTTTTCCCCGTCAAACATTAAGACTGCCGCCCCAGGTAAGGCCAAGGGCGGCGAGAGGAAATAGGATCATATAAGCTGTTTTAGGTTCGATACAATCACAATCACTGCATCCAACAATAAGATTGTACCGAACAAAAAACATAAAGTATGTTGTTTCAACAACTTTTTAAAAATTTTTTTCGCTCTCGCCTCTAATTCTTTTTCTTTGTCTTTTTCCAATGCGCATAATAAGTCACCTTCTTCGTAATCTTCGTGGACGATGAAATCTTCGTTCCGCCGTTCTTCGCCGTATACCATCCAAGGAATTTGTACCCCGTCTTCGTCACCTTGGGGAGCGTGCCGATCTTGGTATTGTAATTTTTCGTAACGCTATTTTTCGCACCATTCGCGATCTTGCCGCCATTCACGTTGAAGGTTGCCTTGAACTGTTTGATCTGCCACTGTGCGTAGTAGGTGATATTCTTTTTGATCACGGTTGTTTTTGTGACCTTTGCGCCGCCCTTCTTTGCCGTATACCAGCCCTTGAACGTATAGCCTGTCCTGTTTGGCGTTGTCAGTGCGCCAACCGCTTTGTTGTTTTCGACAAGTTTCGCCGAGACCGCCGAGCCTCCTGTGGAATCAAACTTCACCGTCCAGATAGCCGTCCACCGTGCATAGTAGGTCGTATGCGACGTCACCGCTGTAGCGGCGCTGATCTGTTTCCCTCCGGATACAGCCGTCCACCAACCGGCAAAGACAAAGCCGGAACGTGTAGGCGTCGGAAGTGCGCCGACCGCCGCACCCTTGGAAAGGTTTCTGCTTTTCTCTGTAACAGCGCCGCCGTTCGCATCGAAAGTCACTTTCCAAAGAGCCTCCCAATGCGCATAGTAGGTCTCTTGCTTCGCATTCGTCGCTGTCGTAGCCGACGTGACCTGCACACCCCCGACGGCTTCCGTATACCACCCTATGAATTTGCTGACCGGCAGCGTCGGAACATCGGCAGGCAAGACGAGTGGTTTTCCCTGTGTCTCAGTGAGCGTTGCAAATATATCATCGTTTCCCGAACCGCCGTTTTTGTTAAAGATCGCCACCTGTACTGTCTGAGGCATTTGCGAAAGTTCCGGATAGTTGCCGGCGCTATAGAAGAAGGCCCCGCCTCCGTCATTGAGAGAATCGACAAAACCTTCCAATTTCATATCCGCATCGGTCTTGATGATTCCCGCTTCGGCCTCACTGCTGCCCGTCATGGATAGCCCCGATAGGGAGTAGTTGTTTGATGTATTTGCCTGTCCCTCCTGCCTTCCGGCTATGGGGTTGTTGAATCCTGTGGTAGAGGCATTCACGCCTATATTGTAAGAGTTCGTGATGCCGGACAGACTGTTTTGAAATCCCGTGATACCGCCCGTCCACTTCTGTCCGCCGTGTCCGATCTCTCCGAGATTGTAGCAGTTGCTGATAGTCGCGGCTTCGACCGCCGTATTGTTATTGCCGTTGCGGCCCGCGATGCCGCCGACGCCGTTTTTGCTCGCATCATTGTAGGCGTCGATCTTTCCCGCATTGTAACAGCCGTCGATACTGCCCGCATTTTGCCCTGCGATACCGCCTACTTTCTGTAGGCCAAAGATGCTTGCGTGATTTGCCGAATTCGTGATTTGTCCGTCATTTCCATCATGTCCGTCATTGAAGCCTGCGATACCGCCGACATTGTAGACTGCCGGTGCAGAGATCGTGACAGCGCTGATAACGTGATCGATCAGTCCCTGATTGTAAGCTGCAATACCGCCGATATAGTCCGTACCTATCGGATGTGGTTTGTCCTCCAAATCAGAATCGGGAAGTTCCGGTTCCTTGGCCGTATCAATGATCATCCCTGTCACGGTCAAGTTCCTGACAACGCCGCCGACGCCGACATAGGCAAAGAGCCCCATGCCGCCGGCAGAGCCGGTCACTTTCAATCCCGAGATGGTCTTGTCGTCCCCGTCGAATGTGCCAAGAAACGGGACGCTTCCATCGCCGGCCTTAGAGATGCCTGCCTGTCCTTTGTATTCAAATGTCTCTGACTTTATGACGCCGATCGGTATGAAAGGATTACCATTATCACCACCCTCGGTCAAATCAATGTCGCCTCCAAGCGTGATGGTCTTCCCTGTGAAATCCAGAGGCCCGCCCCCTACGATACCGCTCACAAGCGCAGAAAGACCGAGGAGCTTCGCCCGCGTTTCAATCGTGAACTCATTTTCCGCTATGTCGTACCATGAGATATCAATGCCTTCCGTAGACATAGGTTTCCCGGGGCTTGCCGGTGAAGCCAGATACTGATTTGTTTCTGCAAGCCTTGCATAGATCGTATACGGCGTACCCGGCAGCAAGCCTTCAAAAACCGTACTCGTCTGCCAGTCTCCGTCATCGCCGCACCGATACTCCGTACCGGCGACAAATTTGACCGTGATGCTTGAAATCGTCTGTCCCGTTTGCACAGGGGCCGCCGGAGCCGCTTGCGGCGTCCGCGTATCCAGCGTGATATGGATCACGACATCGGACTCCGACCAAATTGAACCGTCACCCTCTGACGTAGGCATATTGAAACTGTAGACGCCGCCGGTATCAGCGAGAGGCGGAGACAATATAGTCGAATTGAGCGCATCATTATAGCTATACCGAACTTCCAGAATGCCTTTCGAAGTATTGATCGTGAAACTGACCGCCACACCCTCCGCCGCTTTTTTGGAACTGTTGATGCTTTCGTCTGTGAATACGACCGAAGCCTCACCCCCCGTCACGCTAGTAGTGATTCCATGCGCCGGCGCAGGATCCTCCAAGACCACTAAAGCATCGTCCTCCTCGTCATTCGCCGGCTCGTCACTACCGTCATTCGCCGACTCGATCGGCGAATCCACGTCAACATCTGTCATTCCCGCGGAGGCGGGAATCCCCTCCTCCGTCGCAAATACAGACAAAGGCGAAACCGACACCACCAGCAAAAAAACAAGCAAGCAGCACACCCAAGTCCGACGCAATCGTTTCATCATTCCACATCTACCTCGCATAATATCCACTATATATAGAGTACGCATTTCTCAAAAAAAAGCCAGTTGCCACGGCAACATTTCAGAAAAAACTTTAATTTTTTACTTTCGGCTTATGATATACTGGCTTCATGGACAAGAGAGAACGAGAAAAATATTTCAATGTGACGGGACGGGTTCTCGACAGTTGAATAGAAAGAAAAGACCTTTCAAGCCGCTCAGTGAGCGGTTTTTTCTTGTCAAATATTTTTTAAATAGTTGTTGTATGTGTTGTATGGATATGATACAATACTCACATGAAACTTTACTACGACAAACGGACAAAAGACCCCATCTACTATGTGCAGCACGGATACCGGAACGGGAAGAAGGCCACGACCAGGAACGTGGGAGTAATCGGCAGGCACTCGGAGCTTCTGAAGATAACCGACGACCCTGTCGCCTATGCCAGAGCGGAGATCGAAAAACGCAACAAGGATTTGGGCGGAAACAAATTCAATATAGAGGTGAAAATAGACTTTGACGAAAGACTGAAACCCAGCGACGCTATCGTTTCCATGGGAACCCATCTCAACATAGGATATTTCGTTCTCCAGAAAATCTACCGGGATCTGAAACTCGGACGTTTTTTTGAAAAGATCACGCAAGACCGCAAAAACACTTTCGATCCGAATCAAATCAACCGCTTTTTGACATATGCAAGGTTTCTCAATCCGGATTCAAAGCAAGGTACATTTGACAGGCTGAGCAGCTACTATGAACAACCCGATTTTGACTATGTCCATATACTGAGAACGATGGACATCCTCGAAAACAACTATGATGAATACCTGAACCACCTGTTCCGCTACAGCAACGACATTGTCCGGCGGGATACATCCGTGTGCTACTTCGACTGCACGAATTACTACTTTGAGGTTGAAACCGACGATGACGATTATGTGGATGAAGTCACAGGGGAAGTCCT
>JAISJT010000033.1 GCA_031261395.1 Eubacteriales Family XIII. Incertae Sedis bacterium | reverse complement strand
CGCGAGACGCTCGAGGTGCGTTATAAAGGAAAGAATATTTACGAGGTCCTCGAGATGACGGTCGATGAGGCGGTCCCCTTCTTTGAAAATATTCCGCAGATCTACCGCCAGCTTGCGACGCTCGCGGACGTTGGGCTCGGCTATATCAAGCTCGGGCAGCCGTCGACGCAGCTTTCGGGCGGTGAGGCCCAGCGCGTCAAGCTGGCGACGGAGCTGTCGAAGCGCAGTACGGGCCGGACGTTTTACATCCTCGACGAGCCGACGACGGGGCTGCATTTCGCGGACGTCGAAAAGCTCTGCGAGATCCTCGACCGGCTCGTGGACGCGGGCAATACGGTGGTCGTCATCGAGCACAATCTCGACGTCATCAAGCGCGCGGATCATATCATCGATCTCGGGCCGGACGGCGGGGACCGGGGCGGTTCCGTGATTGCCAAGGGCACGCCGGAGCAGGTCGCTAAGGTGAAAAAGTCCTACACCGGCCAATATTTGCAGCATGTGTTGTGATCTACCGTGCAGTTCAGAGGCGATAGCATAGGCAGCATGGGCCCCTACAAAAAATGGGCATTTTCCCGGCTGCCCATGCTGCCTATGCTATCGCCTCTGAACGGCGATAAATTACATTTATGTAATTGCAGTTTCGTTTAAGGCTGGACAATTATTGTATGATTGCAAGTAGCGTGTATAGGAGAGACCATATGGAAAAGAAACCGAATTTTTTCAAACGGCACAAGAAGTTGATGATCGTTCTCATCATCATCGCCGCAATCGTTATTGTGCTCGCCATATATATTCAAAAACAGCTCGCGGCCTTCAATGCGCTGCTGGAGGCACCGCCGGAAATCGTGACGCTTGAGCATACGGATCTCGAAAGCAAAGTCACAGCCTCGGGCAATTTCGAAAGCGTTGATCCCGTGACGGTGGGCAGCAATGTCCAGGGCGGTGAAGTGGAGACGGTCTACGTCTCGGAAGGCGACCGCATCGAAGCGGGCGATGTGCTGGCTGTACTGAAAACATCGGATTTGAAACGCGACATTTCAGATGTAAAGGACTCGATCAGCGAGGCCAACAAGGGGGATACGCAAAAATTGGAATCGGCGCAGCGCGCGTTCAATGATGCGGATGCACAATACTATGCCGATCTCGACCAAAACAACAAGGCGATCGAAGCCGCGCAAAAAAAACTGGATGAAGCGAACGCTGCTATACCAAAGAAAAAGAAAGATCCCGATTATGCGAAAGCAAAAGAAGCGGCGGATATGGCGCAAGAAGCCTATGACAAAGCCGTGCAGCAGCGCGACAACACGATCCGCTCTGACAACAGTCGGTGGTATGAGGCGAAAGCACAGCTTGATGCGCTTGCGGGCCAAAACAGCGCCAAGCAAAGCCGCTCGCAATTGGAATCGCTGGAAGAGGATCTGAGCGGCGCGTCGATCACCTCGTCGATTTCCGGCATTGTGACGACGGTCAATACAGAAGCCGGCAAGGCCGCATCCGGCGATATGTTCACGGTAGAAAATACAGAATCCCTGCAGATCACGGCGACAATAGCGGAATATGATGTAATAAAAGTCAAGCAGGGCATGACGGCGCACGTTACTTCCAATGCGCTCGGCAGCCAATTGTTTGACGGGATCGTTGATTTTGTCGCACCCGTTGCATTGGACACAAACGGCAATTTTGAAGTGCGCGTATTGCTGACTTCTCCGGCCGGTGAACTTCGTCCCGGGATGACTGCGACCGTAGAGATCATCACGGAATCAAAACAAGACATCTTTGCCGTGCCGATCGACGCAGTGGTGACAAGGCCGGACGGCAAGAGCGTCGTCTATGCTTATGAGCCGGCAGGGGGCGGGGCGCCCGGCCAGCAGGGGCCTCCTGCCGGCAATGGTGATGGGCCGGTTTCGGTCGTAGTTGACGGCGCGAGCGGTATCACTACAGGTACAAACGCAGGCGCAAACTATACGAGGCGTGAGATCGAAGTACAAACCGGGATGGAAACGGATTATTATATCGAAATATCGGGTGAGGGCCTTAGCGAAGGCCTGCTCCTGCTTGCCGATCCCGAGGGCAAAAATGTGGTGACGGCGAATCCGCTGGATCAGATCAACGCCATGATGGGGCCGGGCGGCGGCGCCGTGCGGACCGAGACGATATCGGTCGGAGGCGCGCCGGGCGGCGGTCCGGACGGACCCGGCCAGCGCGGCGGACGCGCCGTAGGCGAAGGTGAGTGATCTTGGCGGATATCATCAGACTCCAAGATATCTACAAGCGGTATTTCATCGGCAAGCCCAACGAGCTCGAGGTGATTCACGGCATCAGTTTTTCGGTAGCGGACGGGGAATTTCTTTCGATCGTCGGCGAATCCGGCAGCGGCAAATCGACGCTCATGAATATCATCGGGGCGCTCGACCGGCCGACGGAGGGCGATTATTTTCTTGACGGCGTCAATGTCGCGGACTTGTCGCAGGATGAATTGTCGCTGGCGCGCAAGACGAAGATCGGCTTTGTGTTCCAGACATTCAATCTCATCGGACGTATCTCGGCGCGCGCCAATGTCGAGCTTCCGATGACCTACGCCCGCGTGCCCAAGAAGGAACGGCAGGAGCGGGCGCAGCATTTGCTCGAAATCGTCGGCATGGGCGACCGTGCGAAGCATCAGCCCAACGAACTTTCCGGCGGCCAAAAGCAGCGCACGGCGATCGCGCGCGCGATGGCAAATGATCCAGCGATCCTGTTGGCAGATGAACCGACGGGCGCGCTCGACTCGGAGACGGGGCTGAAAGTGCTCGACATCTTCCGCGACCTGAACAAAAACCACGGCAAGACCGTCGTGCTGATCACGCACAGCGCTACCTTGGCAGAGCGCAGCGACCGGATCATCACGCTGAAGGACGGCTTGATCATTGGGGAAAGGCGCGGCAGCGAGGGCGGCGCGAAATGAGATTTTTAGACAATTTCCGCGAGGCGATCGGCAGCCTCCTTATGAACAAGATGAGGTCGCTCCTTACTATGCTCGGCATCATCATCGGCATCGGGGCGGTCATCGCCATCATGACGCTCGGCTCTTCGATGACGGCTTATATCACGGAGACGATGGGCGAACTTGGCATCAACAACATCACGGTTTCTCTGCAGGCAAAGACCGATTCCGGCCCCGCCTTTCGCATCGAATACGGTGGCGGCGGCGGGATCGCCGAGAAGGATCTGATCACCGAAGAGATGCTGGACGGGCTCAAGGAAGAATACCCGGATGAGATCAAGGCACTCAGTATCAGCGAGAGCCTCGGCAGCGGACAGACCGAGAAGGGCGCGGATTATGCGAACCTTACCCTCACGGGCGTGAACGAAGAATACATGATCGCGAACGACCTGACGCTGCTGCGCGGGCGCTTTGTCAGCCGTGAGGACGATGCGGCCGGGCGGCGGCTTGCCGTGGTGTCGGACAAATTGGTGTCCAATATTTTCGGGGACGCAAATCCGCTCGGGCAGGAGATCGTCATCCGGACGCAGGGGCACATCGACAATTACACGATCGTTGGCGTTTACGAGCAGAGCAGCGACGATATGATGGCGATGATGATGGGGTCTACGTCGAGCGACTACGATATGTCCACCGACGTTTACATCCCGCTTTCCGTTGCCAAGAAGGTTTTGAACACGAAGGGTTACAGCAGTTTCACCGTGGTCTCGCAGACCGGCGTCAACAGTACGGAGTTTGGCACGAAGGTCGAATCGTATTTCAACCGCTACTACAACCGGAACGAGGACTACGGCGTGAGCGCCTTCTCGATGGAGAGCATGGTCGAGTCTATCACGGAAATGATGGGGACGCTTTCGCTGGCGATCGCGGCGATTGCGGCCATCTCGCTGCTGGTCGGCGGCATCGGCGTCATGAACATCATGATCGTCTCGATCACCGAGCGCACGCGGGAGATCGGCACGCGCAAGGCGATCGGCGCGACGAACGGCGAGATTCGCGCCCAGTTCATCGTCGAGTCTGTCGTCATCTGCTTAGTCGGAGGCATCATCGGTATCATCCTCGGCATTGTGCTTGGCGCCGTGGGTGCGTCTATTGTGGGCGTTACCGCAGCGGTCTCTGCATCGAGCATCCTGCTGTCGGTCGGCGTCTCATCGGCGATCGGCGTGTTCTTCGGCTTCTACCCCGCCAACAAAGCCGCGAAGATGGACCCCATCGACGCCCTGCGCTACGAGTAGATCAAGGGTTCATCTCCGTTAGGTTTTTCCAATAGCGGGCCGGCATGAAACTCCGCTGGCAGGCGGGGTTGATGCGCTCCTTTGTTGCCATGACTTCGAAGTATTGTTTCCAAAGGCGGCGGTAGGCGGCCTCGTCCTCCGACATTTGAATCGCTTGCGCTTCCTGTTCCCCGAAAGCCGCGATCTGCCACTCCTTGTCGTAAGCAAACAGCGCCTTGCCCCTTCGCTTGTCGTGCAGGATGAAGGGGTCGTAGCGGAAGCGATCCGTGAAATGCGGCGCGAGGAATTCGAGCACATCGTTGTCGGGCTCAAAGCCGGCGTAGAGCAGCTTGTCACGCGTCTCGGAAAAACGGATCAGCCCGCATAGCCGGTGCACCTCCCTGCCGAGGCGCTGCTCGGCCTTCTGCACCTCGTTCAC
>JAISJT010000008.1 GCA_031261395.1 Eubacteriales Family XIII. Incertae Sedis bacterium | reverse complement strand
GCGTGATTTGTCATGGCAACGCCGCCCTGAAAACTCGCATCCTCCCCGGTACCAGGAAATCTTGCGTCGTGTGCATTCGTCTCTTCCACATGGGCGGTGCCCAAAAGCGTCATCAATTTGGAAGTGCCGGTGCTCGTATTATCAGCGCTGAACTCCCCGCTATGCACCGCCACCGCCAAGGTCCTCGCGTATTCCCACTGCGCAAAGAGCGTATGGTCCAAAGCATTGACAACGATATCATCCGCCGTGACCTCGTTTCCGCCCGAGGCGGCCGCAAACCAGCCCAAAAACCGATAGTTCGGCGCATACATATCAAAAGTCAACACCGGCAAAGGTCCGTATTCCAAACCGACCTCCAACAGGAGCATATCCGCCGGAGGAGCAGGAGCCGTACCGACCCCCGCAGGCCAATTCAAATCAAACGAAACATCGACATAGACCTCGCCCTCCAGCGCATTCACGTCGTCCTCCGCCGCCAGCACTGCGTCGTCCTCCGCGTATTCCCCTGCGTCATCCCCTGCGGCGTCCTCTGCGGCGTCCTCTGCATATTCCCACTGCGCATAAAGCGTGTGGTTCAAACCATTTTCAACGATCGTATCCGCCGTGACGACACTTCCGTCCGCGGCCTCCGTATACCAGCCAAGAAACCGGGCGTCCGGCTCCACCATCTCCTCCGTCAGCACCGGCAGCTCCCCGTACGCAGCGCCCACCAATACCCCTTCCAGAGAAGCCGGAGGCAAAGGCGCCTCCTCAGGATTCGCCCAGTTCAAATCAAACGAAACCTCAACAAAGACTTCGTCGTCTATAACTGCGCCATCTTCGCCAAAAGCAAGGACAGAAACCGCAACCATAGCAAAACACAAAAGCCCAAGCAAAATGCCGGACCTGAAACCCTTCTTTATGTGTTTCTTTTCTATAAGAGAATGGCTAAGACGGGAATACCCCCCCCCGGAACACATGTTCTATACTGACTCTTGCTCATATTTTTTCTCCCAATGTACCTATCAAGCGATGTAAACAAGATAACATAGAATTATACTACTTATTCCCAACAAAACACAATCGTTGCACAAAAATTGTCGGTCATTTACCATAAAGGCACGATACCTTCCACCCCCGTCGCAAACATCACCCCAAAACCCAGAAATATTCATCCCTGCAAGAACACCAAAGTAACGCGCACATAAAAACGCCCGCATCACCGCAGGCGCTCACATTTTTTTAGTACGCAGGCAGGTAATCCTACATGATGTCGCGCTACAAGTCTTGTATCTCCGTCACAGACAGCCCGGTATGTTTTGCAATGAAAGTGATATCCACTCCGTCAGCTTTCATACTACGAGCCGATTCCCTTGCCTTATCGGCCTTGCCTTCAACCTTACCTTCTGCCTTACCTTCAGCCTTACCTTCTGCTAAGCCTTTCGCCTTGTATTCGTCGCGCACATAGTCGAGCCTGGCTTCTTCATCCCAGCGTGCTTTTTGGCGTAGGAAAGCCAACTCGCGCTCGCGCTCGTCGCCGCTCAGCACTTTGAGTACGCCGACCGTCTTTCTGATACTTTCGTTCTTTTCCGCCAATTCCGCCATGACTTCCTCCTCCTCGGTACTGATGAGTTTTAGCCAATCCCACAATTTGCTCCCGTCCCCAGACGGCGGCAATTTCCTTAGTTCGAGCGTATCGATCTCAAACAGATCCGCAAAATACGTATTCGAATTTTTGTCGTACAGGCAATACCGGTTGTGATAGTACGGACTATCCTTGATCACGTCAAAGTCGGCAATCACGATCGATACGGCTTTCTCTATCTTATCGTATTTGTCTCCCTTTGTCATCTGCTCGGACAGCATGCGAGAGGTGTAGAAAACGATTCGCTCCATCAGGCCCTTTTTGGGCTGAACCTGTATCTCCACATCAATGATCTTGCCGGATTTGGTATAGACCTTTACGTCCAGCGTCCCATATTTGTCGTTCGCATGTTCCTGCTTGAAGTGTGGGTCGGTGATCGTCAGCTTTTCAAACTCTCCTTCGGGAAAGTCCAGCGCCGACGACAGAAAGTCCGCCAGGATATCGGTGTTCTCGACGCTGCCGAAAATTCTACGAAAGACATGGTCGTTTTTTAGTGACAGTAGTTTGGTTGACATGGTGCGCCTCCTTCGATCGCGGTGGTAATATTTAACATACCCAAATATTACCACCGCGCAAGGGCGCATGTCAACCATTATTTTGCATTACTATAAATAAAATCCACAGCGGTCTACACTGTAGCGGGAATCCGTTCTCCGCTGTGGTGAATTAGTCCGGCGCTTTTTGCGTGCGCTTCCTGCGCGGGCGGAGCGTCAGGAATAGAGTGCTCAGCCTTGCAAAAAGATAGTCCCTGACGGAAATTAGTTGGGGGGGTCTAATTCCGTCAGGGCTATATAAAAGTATTAGAAAAAAACCTCGCTGTCATCCCGGGCCGCAGCCCAGGAGCCATAAAGTTTTATTCTGCGATAATAGTATCTTCCTCTTCCTCCTGCTCCTGCCGAACGCCAAGACGAGCGAACACGACTTCTACGACAAAGAGGATGACGTGCAAAATGGTCCATTTATCTACCAGCACCATCGGCTGTCGCATATCCTGCAGGAACACGAAGAGCAGCGCGCTGACGATTGCAAGTATCCCTGTAATCAGAAGATACCGCTTGAACACTGTTCTTTGCTCTTCCTCTTCCGGATCGCGGTACTCATCATACTCTTTGTTTTCCTCATCCCGGCGCCGTTTGACAGCCGCCGCAATGATGAACACAGCCAGCAGGACAGCGGCGAGCGCCAGAATCAGGTCAAGCAACGACCATGACAAAAATCCTTTCGGTCCGAAGAGCGGCACCTTGCCGCCAAGCAATGGGATCCCGGCATCGGCCACGGCCGCATCGTAGGCCGATATCACGTCACTTTCCGGAATCGGCGGTTCCGGATCCACCACGACATCCGTGACCGTTGGCGGCTCAACCGGCGGAGCCACAGGCGGCACGATCGGAACGTCAGGATCGTCCGGATCGTCAGGATCGTCCGGATCCTCGGGTATCACCGGCGGATCGTCCGGATCATCCGGCGGATAGTACGGCGTAGTGTTCACCCTCCAGACCGCATAAAGATCATAGTTGCGCGTCACACCGCTAATGGTAGACGACGCACCATAGGCGGCGGCCGCCGCCCCGGCGTTCTCCGACCACCCAAGGAAAGTGTAACCGGTCCTATCCAAGGCTCCTTGCGCGGCGACCACAGCATTGCTTCCATGACTATGCGTCGTCTGCGCAGGCACCGTGCCCGCCGCCGAAGTATGCCCGTTCCCGTGATACGTCACGGTATATAGCGTCGGCTGCGGCGTATTCGCCTGCCAGACCGCATAGAGATCATAGTTGCGCGTCACGCCGTGAATGGTAGACGGCGCGCCATAGGCAGCAACTGCCGCCCCGGCGTTCTCCGACCACCCAAGGAAGGTATACCCCGCCCGGGCCAAAGCCCCCTGCGCGGCGACCGCCGCATTGCTCCCCTGAATATGCGTCGTCTGCGCAGGCACCGTACCCGCCGCCGAAGTATGCCCGTTCCCGTGATACGTCACGGTATAAAGCGTCGGCTGCGGCGTATTCGTCTGCCAAACCGCATAGAGCGTCACATCACCATCTACATTCAAGGTATAGCCAGCCTGATCGGTATAGACCACCGTTGTGCCGGCGCTGCCGGTATCCCAGCCTTTAAATGTATACCCAGCCTTTGTATAGGTATTGACGCTGAGATTCTTCGTCTCGGCATAGTCATAAGGCTGATTCGCCATCGCCGCGCCGCTGCCTGTCGTCTTATCAAATATGACGTTGTGCGAATTCGCCTGCCAAACCGCCCAATACTCTACATCGCTCCAGCCGAACACCGTACCGCCCGAAGCAACCGGGGCGCCCGGCGCAATGACAATCGTGCTGCTTGATACACTGGCCGCCCACCCTGCAAAGGTATAGCCCGTTGCGGCAGGCGTCGCCGGTGTGACAAAGGCGTCTATGGGATTGCCTGTGCCGGTATAGGTGTTGCCGATCGCACCGTCAACCGCGCCTTTGGCGATATCCTGCGAATGCAGTTTGATGGTAGTAATATTGGCCTTCACGCCGATGTTCGCGACGGTTTGGATCACATCGCTGATAGGCAGCACGGGCGCTACCGTTGCGCTTGCAGTAACATGCCCGGCGCCGGCCGCAAACTTGTTGCCGGCGCTGTCTGCGTTCACCGCACAGAAGCGATACGTGTAGCGATCCGTATTCCAACTGCCGTTGCTTGCGGTGAAAATATAGTCGACCCCTTCAAGCAGATACCATATCTCGTAGGTACCATTCGCCGCTTTCGTCGTCACCGTCTGCACGATCGTGACAGGATTGTCGGCACGGGCAACCTGAATCGTCCACTCGCTGTTCAATTCCTCTCCCGGAACGCCGGCATCATAAATATCATCTCCGTCTGCATCCAGAAACAACTGCCCCTTCGCGGCGGCCAGCATGGTCTCAATACACATGGTCTGACCGCTGAACCAGCCGCCAAACGGCGTGCCGGCAGAGTTTGTGAGATTTTGATAATAATACGGGTGCCAGGTATCGATGAGACCGCTGCCCATATTCGCCTGACCCGTGTCCACAGTAAGATCCATGATAAAACGAGCGGTCTCCTGATCTGGCACATTATTGGCCACAATTCTAATGCAGTTGACGTCTGCCCAGTTGCTGCCGACTCCGGCGGCAGTCGTCCAAGTGGAATTTTGCAAATCCGTTTCACCCGATAGGTTGCCGGGGCCAATAGCAACAGGAGGGATGTTCACGCCATACGCAATGGTATAGGCGCCCGCCAAACCGGCAGGCAACGGGATGGAACCGGTAAGTTTCAAAGTCGCCTGCGTGGTCGATTCCAGCAGATTGCCCCAGTCTTGCCCGACTTTCGGAATGGGCATATAAATCTCCGTCGGGGTCGTCAGGGTAACACCGGCATTGTTGGTCACATCGACCGCCATTTGTACGCCGGTATTTGCCGTAGTGCCGATACCGATCGGCTCAGAGCCGGACGTCCAGGAGAAGAAGCCGCTGTCGCTGGTACGCTTGATCTTGGTGTCGACGATCATCGCCGCGTTCTCATCGATTTGATAATATTTTTGACCGAGGCTGCCGCCGTTCAAACCAACCAGACGCCCGATCACGCCAAACTCGGTATTGTATTCATCCCGGTACGTGATATCATCGCCGCCCTCAATAAAGGCAATCGCGGTAGGATCTTCAAGAAACAGCATGTCGTTGAAATAGAACTTTTGCTGCGGGGTCCTGGCCGTAGTCTCCAAGTCAAAAGTCACACGCAAACAGGTTCGCAAGCGCGTTCCGAATTGATTGATATAGGAAACCCCCAAGAAGGCAGACCCATCCGTAATATTCTGGGTATCGATCTTGATGATACGAACTTTTTTGCCGCCGGCTTCCGTGACAACCGTATTGGACAGGATACAATCCCCCGTGATTTCTTTGCCGCCAACGCGATTGGATTCGCTGCCGTCCTGCGTATAATTGCCCACATAAAGATTTGAAATCTGGAGAGGTTCTCCTGTCTCGTCTACAGCCTCGATCCTCAGATATACGATGGGGTTTTCCGTGGCTTCGTTACCGAGATTGCCGTCATAGTCGGACCCCCATATCTCCGAACGGAATCCCAAGGTGCCGCCTGCATTGACCGCCCCGCCGCCGTTCGCGTACCTAAAATAACCGGATCCCACCGTGTTGCGCTTGATCGAAGTAAAAGTCGAAACCCCGGAAGTCCCGGCGCCGGGCGCGACATCGGTGATCTCGATGGTGGCAGCGCCTGACGGCGCCGCTTCATCCAACCATTTTCCGAAATACCCATTTGGATATTCGATATTGTAATGGAAACCGAGCGATGTCAAGGCCGGAATCATAGCAAGATCGTATTCAATATCATTTATATAAGTACCGCGGGAAAGACCAAAGTCGACATAGGAAACCCAAGCCGTCTGGCTGGCTGCGCTGATCGCTGTCAGATTCACCGTCTTGGGTACGCCGTTCACGGTTACAGAAGTAACGTTTTGTCCGTAAGGTATCGGCAGATAGAGTCCCATCACGCCAAGCGCATTGCTGTCAAAATGCATGTGCACCGTTTTCGCCGCACTGTCCTGACCGCCCCAATTGCCGGCGAAAAAATGACCAAGATATCCGATTTCGTCATCCAAAGCGCTGATTTGGATATCGTGGCTCTCGTTTTTGCTGCTTGGTTGATAGGTTGCGTTGCCGGCGCTTGAATACCCGGTATAGACATGCTCCGTTTCCGGAACGATGGTAAAGCCATGAATCGGCGCGGCAAGATTGTCCAGCGTTTTCTGGTAGATACCGCTTGTACCGGGCAGATACCGTTTGAAAGTCACTTGCGCGTCCTTCCACGTGACGGTGATCTGATCCCCGTCTGTATATGTCGTGCCCGAATCCGGAAACGAAATTGCCCACGGAACCGAAAAATTATCCGTGAAAGCGCCATTTCCGCTTCCCGGATTATAGTGGAAGGTGAAGTCGTTGCCTCCTGCCCCATCGGATACGGGACCGGTCATTGTCCAGGAAGTCGAGCCCGTATTCGTGATCACGGCATCTGTATTATCAACGTGCAGCACAACATAGGCGCTCTCAACAAGCCGCGCCAGACTGCCGGTGCCGCCGCCAAGGATCACATTGCGTTCGTCAGTAGCCACATACTGAAATGTTTGATTTCTGAGCACATTGTTATTTGTTGACTGCGCCGTTGCATAGGAAGGGGTTATGGTTTCGAAGTTGGCGATATTTACAGTTTCCAGCGTCGCTGTCTCCGTACCTCCGGGCGTGGTCAGGGTTGCGAGGATCGCGTCGCTGATTTGGTTCGTCCAGACGGCTCCCTCCGCACTGATGATCGCGTCGATGGTCACTTCTGTCGTAGTGGACTTGATCTCGTAGAGGTAAGTACCTCCCGTAAAACTATATCCCAAATCAGCGGGAGGCGCCGTGGGTGTATAGGCAGGCGCGCCCGTTGTCATGTCGATAACATTGCCGGTGTAGCCGACGCCCTGCCAGGCCATACCGATCGGCAGCGTAACAGCGAGTGTCTTTGTGCCCGAGGTCGGCAATCCCGTCAGCGTAAAACGTGCGGTGTATTGCTTCGGCACATCCACGTTATACCCGATGGCGGCCGTGTCAGCTGTACCGTTTGTAAAATCAACCCAAGTATTGCTGTCATCATAAATCTCCGCCTTGAGCATGGCGTTGTCCAGAGGTATGACGATTCCGTCATCCTCAAGCTCTTCCGGAATGTCACCGGTATCTTCGACTGCGGCAGGATCAGGCTCAGGCAGCACATTCTCTTCCGTCGCGGCAAGCGCCGACATCGGCGCCAAAGTCGCCGCTATCACCAGCACACAGGCAAACGCCATGAATTTCCTCATAAATAAATTCCTCAAAGTACCCCCTCTTTCTGTCACTTCTGCGGCACCCGGAAAACCTACCGGCCTGCCAAAAATTGTTCGGACAATAACAAAAGTAGCAAGAAGCGCATTTTTACTGCCACTTATTCAAAATCACCAAAAGTCAACAGACAACTATGGGCAATACCCCGTATATACCCAATTATTGCAAAAATGAAACGAGAATTAATAAATTATTCGAAATTATTCGTACATCCCGGGTAGGATGACGCCTTTGACGACATCAAAGATCCGTGTCGCGGCGCCGGTCTCTCCGGTGGTCTGGCTCCGCAGGAAATAGCGCACCTTGTACGTGCCGTGGGGCAGTTCGGTCAGACCCTCGGTAATGATCGCACCCGCGCCCTCGTAGAGCACGGCGTCGCCCTCGCCCAAGACCTGCCAGCCGGTGATCCCGGTGTCGCCGTCGAAGATGACCAACTCGGCGGCGCGGGGATTCACGTGCCCGCAGGCACAGTCCTCATTGGTAAATTCCACGGTGACATTTGGCTGATACTTTGATGTCTGCGCGTACTCTGTCGCCGACGCCTCTTTGCCGGGGAAGGGAACAAATTTTATTATGCAAAAAGCGATGGCACAGGCGATCACCACGGCAAGGATGACGGTTCGCACAAAGGAAAACTGCCCGCGTGCGCCGCTCTTTGAAAAGTTCACGCTCTGTTCAGGACGCATCTGGATCTGCTGAATCCGCTCATGACAGCGCGCCTGAAAGTCGAGCACATCCGAGCCGGGCACGACTTTGTCCATCTCATAGGAAATGGCGCGCCCCACGGCAGGCGCGAAAGCCATGCCGGACAGAATGTCTTTGCCGCCCGTCTTTTCACCGTATATCCTGCTCAATTCCTTCTTCATCATCTTCTTTGCCTTCAGCAGCGTCGTCGAAACCGTGCTGCTCGTAATGCCCATGACTTCGGCGATTTCTCTGTACCCCATGTCTTCGTAATAGTACATGAGCACGCATTCGCGCTGATTGTCGGTCAGTTTGTGCAGCAGAGCGGCAATGACTTCGTTGCGATAATTGTCCTCGGCCGCCGCATCCGGATCGCGCGCACGGTCACCGTCCGGCAGTACCTCACTGTACTCGCCAATGTCATCATCCGCTTCTTTGTTCTCACGGCTCCGCTTCGCGTTCAGCCGGTTCATGCAAGTTAAGTAGATGATACGGTTCAGCCAGGCGGTAAAGGCGTGAACACTTTTCAGGGAGCTGAGATTTTCGAACATCACGATCACGATTTCCTGCGCCGCATCGTCGGCGTCCTCGCGGACCGGGAAGAAGGAGCGCGCGCGATAGAGGATCAATTGTGAGAAACGCTGATACAACTCCTCAAACGCATCACGATCGCCCTCTCTGGCCTTTGTGATCAAATCATACAGTTCTTTTTGTTCCACTTTACTTTTCATAATAAAAGTATGCCCCCACCCGCTTTTTACTGCATGTTTCGATAATAATTTTTTGCATCCCCGGAAACAGGACGCTGGGCGCTGTCACCTCCGGTTCGTCTCGTTACACCTCCCGCAGTGATGCGCCGGCCTCTTCTTCGAGCAGACGCAGGATTCGGTCCATGGCCTTTTGGATCTCCTCGTCCGTCAGCGTCCGGTCAAGGGCGCGGAAGGACAGGCCAAAACTCATGCTCTTGAAACTGTCGGGAATCTGCATTCCTCTGTAGATATCGAACAGACGAACAGTTTCCAGGATCTTGCCGCCGCCCTTGCGGATCGCCTCATCCAATTTGGCCACCGTGATGTCCTCCCGCACGAGCAGGGACACGTCGCGCAGCGCGGCGGGGTATTTTGGCAGGCGGGAATACGCCCGGTCTGTCACAGCAAGTTCCGTGATCTTGTCGAAATCCAATTCGGCGATCAGCGCACGCTCGGGCAGATCAAAGTTTTTCAGCACGTCGGGGTGCGCCTCGCCCAGCGTACCCAGCAGGGTCTCCCCTGCATAGACAAGCGCCGTGCGCCCCGGGTGGAAGGTGGGGCTGCTTTCCTCCTGCACAAGCACAAAACCGGAAATACCGAGTTTCGCAAAGAGTTTTTCCAGCGCGCCCTTGAGGAAGTGGAACGTAGCCCCCGGTCCGTAGAGACCGATGCAAAGCGAGAGCGCTTCGGTCGGCAGCCCTTCTTCCGTCTTTTCCGCGCGGAAGGTGTTGCCGATTTCAAAGGCGAAGCACGAAGCCGCCGAACGATTGCGGTTGCGCGCAAGCGTTTCGAGCATGGCCGGCACGAGGGTCGTGCGCATCACGGAATTCTCATCGCCGAGCGGGTTGAGGATTTTCACAAAGTCATTTTTCGCGGGGTCGTCCGCCGCCAGGATCTGCGCCACGCCCGAGGGAGAGACGAAACTATAGGTCTGAATCTCCGTCAGTCCCATACCGCAAAGCGCCTCCCGGCTCAGTGCGCGAATCGCCCAGCCGCGCGGCACACTCGCCTCCACGCCATCCGCATGAAGCGTCGTCGCCAAAACATCGTAGCCGTACAGCCGCGCGACTTCCTCGATGATGTCGATTTCCTCGACCAAATCGAGCCGCACATACGGCGGTGTTACATGCAAAACAAGGTGCTCTTCTTCGGACACCGTGACCGTCATTTCGAGGCGCCGCAGAATATCGGCCATCGCTTCGGCTGTAAGATCCGTCCCCAGCACCGCGTTCACGCGAGCCGCGCGCACCCGGATCGTCACCCTTTCCTGCGGCACCGGATAACAGTCTGCCGCCCCCGCGATCACCGTCCCGGATCCTGTCAACCGAATCAGTTGACAGACGCGGTCCGACGCGACCTTCGAAAGTTCCGCCGGCACGCCCTTCTCGTAACGGGACGAAGCCTCGGTGCGAATCCCGACCCGCTTTGACGTCCTACGAATGCTGTCCGCGTCAAAACTCGCCGCCTCGATGAGAATGGTCCTCGTCGCCTCCGTGATCTCGGAATTGAGTCCGCCCATCACCCCCGCGACCGCAATGCCGCGCGCGCCGTCTTTGATGAGCAGCGTATCCGCGGTCAGCGTACGCTCCGTACCGTCGAGCGTCGTAAAGCGCTCCCCCTCCGCCGCCGTATCCACGTTGATCTCGCCGCCCGTGACTTCGCTGATGTCGAAGGCGTGGATCGGGTGTCCGAGTTCGAGCATGACGTAGTTCGTGATGTCGACGATATTATTGATTGGCCGCATGCCGGAGAGCATCAGTTTTTTCTGCAGCCACCAGGGGCTTTCTTTGATGACGACATCCTCGGCCACGCGCGCGATATACCGCGCGCAGAGGTCGGGTCTGGCAATAGATACCTTAATAAAATCCTTCGCCGCCTTTCCCTCGGGATAGCCCGCAGTCTTGACATCGGCATCAGCGTCAAGTGTGAGGTCTTGCGCCCTTTCGAGCTGCAAATCAAACACGGCCGCATACTCCCGCGCGAGCCCGTAGACTGAAAGACAATCGGGGCGGTTGGGGGTGATTTCAAAATCGATCGTGACCGCATCCTTCATGCCGAGCGCTTCAAAGATGTCAGCGCCGAGAAGATCGTCGCTGCGGAGCTCGTCCGGCAGTACCCAGATGCCGTCCTTGCATGCAAGCGGCACGACCTTGTCGTCAAAGCCAAGTTCCTGCGCCGAGCAAAGCATACCCGCGCTCTCGACCCCGCGCAGTTTGCCCTTCTTGATCCGCACGCCGCCGGGCAGCGTAGATCCGTGCAGCGCGGTCGGAATAAAGTCGCCGGCGTTCACATTTGGGGCGCCGGTCACGATTTGAATCGGCTCTGCCGCAGTCCCCGTCCCGTCCGCACGAGCCGCCTGAACCTGACAGACTACTAAATGATCCGAGTCGGGATGCGGCACAACAGAGAGGACTTTCCCCACGACCACATTTTCCACGGAGTCGCCGCTGATCACCGAGACCGTCTCCACATTCGAGCCGCTGAGCACCATGCGCTCCGGCACGTTCTCCGTCCCCGGAGCCCTGCCCCGCGTATATTCTTCCATCCAACTTAGAGGTACCAACATCACATCTTTCCTTTTCTACTTCCGTCATTCGCCGGCTCGACCACTCCCGTCATTCGCCGACTTGATCGGCGAATCCATGGTGGTCATCGTCGTGGATTCGCCGATCAAGTCGGCGAATGACACCACGTCCGTCACCCGCGGGCGCCGACCACTTCTGTCACCCCGGGCGCCGACCACTTCTGTCATTGCGGGCGCCGACCCGCAATCCATTTACAATCACACTCGCACTCAATAAAACTGCCCAATAAACCGCATATCATTTTCATAAAACAACCGTATATCCTCAATCCCGTATTTCAGCATCGCAATCCGCTCGACGCCCATACCAAAAGCAAACCCCGTATACCGATCCGTATCCAACCCACCAATGGCGAGCACATTGGGGTGCACCATACCGCAGCCAAGGATCTCGATCCACCCGCTGCCGTGGCAGACGCGGCACGTCGGATCGTCGCCCCCGCACAAAAAGCAAGACACATCCATCTCTGCGGAAGGCTCCGTGAACGGAAAGAAATGCGGACGGAATTTCGTGCGAGCGTCACTGCCGAACATCCGCCTTGCAAACAAGTCGAGCGTCCCTTTCAGATCCGCCATCGTCACGCCCTCATCAACCAGCAGTCCCTCCACCTGATGAAACATCGGCGAGTGCGTCGCATCCGGCGTGTCTGCGCGGAAGCAGCGGCCCGGCGAGATCACCTTTACGGGCGGATTCTGCGCGAGCAGTGTGCGAATCTGCACGGGTGAAGTCTGTGTGCGCAGCAAGGTACTACGCTTTGGATCGTCATCAAGGGAGATGTAGAAAGTGTCCGTCATGTCGCGCGACGGATGATTCGGCGCCGCATTCAAAGCATCAAAATTATTGAAAACGGTTTCGACCTCGGGGCCTTCTACCACGGAGTATCCCATGTTCATAAAGATGCGGCTGATCTCATTGATTGCGATCGTAATCGGGTGCTGCGCACCGGCAGGGATATCCAGCCCCGGCTCGGTGACGTCAATGCGCTCGGCCCGCAGCCTCAGCGACCGCGCCTCCGCGGCAAACCGGCTCGTCTTGTCTTCGAGCCACGCTTCTATGCTGCTCTTCGCCTTGTTGACCTGCATGCCAAAGGCTTTGCGCTCCTCCGGCGCGAGGCTGCCCATCGTTTTCATCAGCGCCGTGATTTCGCCCTTCTTGCCGAGATACCTGATCCGGAGCGCCTCCGCAGACGCCTCGTCGGTCACTTGCCCGATCAGGTCCTGCGCTTCTACTAAAATTTCTTCCGGTGTTTTCAATTCACTTCCTCCGTTACATAATGATATATTTCACGCCGCCGTTTCTCGGCTGATCACGCGGTTGTTTCCGCGATGGTCTCCTGTCTGCGCTTTTCATATAAGGCAACCGCTGCCGCTGCCGCCGCATTCAGCGACTCGGTCCCGTCCGCCATCGGAATGGCGAGGATCGCGTCCGCCTGCTCCGCCAAGTCCGCCTGGACGCCGCTGCCCTCGTTGCCCACAATGAGGCAGACACCGCCGCGTAGCTTCGTTTCATAAATATCCTGCCCGCTCATGCCAAGTGCATAGACCCTCGCGCCGGCCGCGCGCGCCGCCACCACGACCTGCTCCGCCGAAAGCCCTTCCCGCACGCGCATGCGGAAGAGGCCGCCCGCCGCCGCCCGGATCGCCTTGTCCGACCAAAGATCCGCAGTCCCCTTGACCGTCCAGACTTCAGCAAACCCGGCCGCCCGCGCCGTCCGCACCATCGCGCCGGCATTCCCCGGATCGCCAATCCGATCCAGCACCAAGATGGACGCGCCTTCGAAGGGCGCCGCATCCGCGCCGGCCGACTTCCGAAAAACCGCCGCGAACGGCTGCGGCGTCTCTGTCCCGGCCAATTCCCGATACGGCCGTTCACCAAGCCCAATCACCCGGTCCGGCCCGACAAGCGCTTCGGCTCTTTCCAAAAACGCCCGGTCCGCCGCCGCCAGCCCGTGCGCGAACGCCGACTCCGACACAAAAATCGTCTCAAGCACAAGCCCCGCATCCAGCGCCTCCGCGATGAGTTTGCGCCCGTCCGCGAGGAAAGTCCCCGTCTCGCCGCGCCCCTTCGCCCCGCGCAATTTCCGCGCCGACTTCAAAAGCGGATTGTCCCGCGACGTGACCGCCTTCACGCAGTTTCCCTACAGCAAAATCGCCGTCTCAAGCGCGATTTCCATCATCTCGGTGAAAGTATTTTGCCGCGTGATCGCGTCCAGCGACTCGCCCGTCAGCACATGGTCCGAAATCGTGCAAATCGCCAGCGCATTCTTCCCGGCCTGCATCGCATTCGTATACAGCGCATAAGACTCCATCTCGACCGCCAAATGAGCGAGTTTCCCCCACTCCACGCCCGCGCCCGAAGCATCGTAAAACAAATCCGTGCAATACAAATTGCCGACCACCATCTCGATTCCCATCCCGCGCGCCACCGCCACCGAAGTCTCCAGCAACTTGAAACTCGCCGTCGCCGACAAATGCCCGCGCACCTTGAACTGGCTCATCGCATACTCCGAATTCGTCGAAGCCCCAATGCCCGCCACCACGCTGCGCACCTTCAAATCCTTATTGATTGCCCCGGCCGTCCCAATGCGAATAATATTGTCGACATCATAATAATTATACAGTTCATAACTGTAAATACCCATCGATGGCATGCCCATCCCCGATGCCATCACCGAGACCGGCTTGCCCTTGTAAGTACCCGTATATCCCTGTATCCCACGCACATTGTTCACGAGTTTGGGACTGTCGAGATAAGTCTCCGCGACAAGCTTGGACCTGAGCGGATCGCCCGGCATCAGCACAGTCTTGGCGAAATCGCCGAGCACAGCCTCATTCTGCGGGGTAGG
>JAISJT010000120.1 GCA_031261395.1 Eubacteriales Family XIII. Incertae Sedis bacterium | reverse complement strand
TGTGATTGACCCGGCATTTAAACGCTGCACATTACTTTATGACGTATAGCGAGGCAAATTGGTAAGAAAAAGCTCATTTATTTACCAATTTGCCTCGCTATACGTCACGAACTCGTTTTGATTTGCGGATCTCCGGCTACGAGGCCGAGGAACATGAAGAAGAATGGCGTTGTGTAGTACATCGTGTTGCCGACCAGCGACGAGACGAAGTACGCGATCACTACGCAGGCTGCGGTCAGCAGGACGGGGTCCGAATACTTTCGTCTTTGCCAAAATCTGCGGAACAACAGGATCAGGGCAGACAGATAACAAATCAAACCGGGTATACCTATGGAGGCGGCATACTGCAAGACCTCATTGTGCGGGCGATCGTTCGTGAGCCCGTGGGATTCAAAGACCCAAGCCACTCCCTCGGGGCCGTATCCTATGATCGGTCTTTCTGTGATTGCCCAAAAGGCTGTCTTCCACATGATCCAACGACCGCTGCCGCTGTTGTCGGTCAGATTGTCGCTGTCACGGTAGAGCTGTTCGATATTGACGAGGAATGAGCCAAGGGAAGACGCGAACGTGATGGCAAGCACCATGACTACAGGGAGGAGATAGGTCACGGAGAATTTTTTCTTTACCGATGTGAGGAAGAAGGGGAGGAATATACTGACGGCCAAGACAGCGAGGAAGCCCCCGAAGGTATTGTTATTGGCGAGGGTGAATATTTGAATCGCGGCAAGTACTCCCGCTATGATACGCGTTTTCTTTGATGTATCGAGCAGCATCAGGAGAAGCGAGACGGTGATGCCCATCACCAAAAAGTAAGCGAAATGATTGAACTGATAGAATACGGAAGCCCTGCTCGACGTGAACTTTTCTAAAATCAGCTGCACCTCGAACAATTGAAAAAACGAAATACTGCAGGTGATCGAAACGGAAAGGCAAAAGAGTTTCAGCAAACACAATTTCAACGCTTTGCTTTTGAGCATGAAAGCGCATCCAAAAGCGCCTGCGATATGCAGGTAGGTGTATAGTCCGTCATGACGGTACGACGATCCGCGCCAGGCAAATCCGACATCGAAAGCGGCCAGCGTCGCGATCACGGAAAAAATCAGCACGCCGATCAGGGCGATCAGCCAGGGCTGCATTTTCAAATTCAGCGGCCTTCGCAATACCGCTTCGTGTATCAAATACAGAACCAAAAGAATCAGGCTGAGGTTTCCGGCGATATCGAACATGGCAAAAAATTGGACGGAGATATTCATGCTGATGTTGCTGAAAGCGGGTTCGTTTGCCGACGTCAGCATGAAATTCGCATTGTCTGTGAACAGATAAAAGGGGATGATCAGCACCGGGATAAAGGTGAGAAAGCACAAAAGCGCGAAGGCGCACCGGTCAAAAGTCTGCTGCGTGGCAAGGCGCATGAGATCGCCTGCACTTTGGCATTCGTCCAGGCGCTGCCTAAGGCTGCTGAGTTTTCCCTGTTGAGTTTGCATGAAGAAATTTTACCATACACGGACGGTACGCGCTTTTTGAATTTGCGATTTTTGCATGCGTGTGCTAACATTTTTTTGTTGCGGCCGGCTTGAATCGGCTGCAGATGCACGAGTAGGCAGGGAGGCGTGTGGCTTCCCGAAGTAGGAAGGTAGGTGTGTATTTTATGTCTATTGTAATTGAAAAAGAGCCCGCGCTGCTCGCGGATTTGCTGGAGCGCAATGCCCTTAAGTATCCGTACGAGACAGCCCTGGTAGAACTCAATCCCATCCATGACGACGCGAAAAATCTCGCGTGGAAAGAATACGAACTGGTCGAGTCCGGCCACTCCGCTCATTATCGCTCGGAATTGACATGGAAGCAATTTGACGATCAGGCAAACCGTGTGGCGAATATGCTGCACGGGATCGGCGTGCGGCCCGGCGACAAGGTGGCCATCCTGCTGATGAACTGCATCGATTGGCTGCCGATCTATTTCGGCATCCTGAAATCCGGCGCGCTTGCCGTGCCGATGAATTTTCGTTATACCTCGGAAGAGATCGCCTACTGTACGGAACTGGCGGAGGCGTCGGTCTTGTTCTTTGCGTCGGAGTTTCTCGGGCGCGTGGAGGATATCCGCCAAACCGAAGACATGAAAGGCGTCCGCCGGTATCTCTACGTCGGGATGGATCCGCCCGAATGGTCGACCGGCTTTGAAGGACTCGTGGCGGGATACACGGCGGATCGCCCGGAGACGGCCGCAGAGGTGAGCCCTGACGACGACGGTGCGATCTATTTCAGCAGCGGCACGACGGGGATGCCCAAGGCGATCCTGCATTCGCAAGGGGCGCTGTATTCTGCTGCAATAACAGAATGGAAACACCATGGGCAAACACACGACGACGTCTTTCTGCTGATTCCGCCTCTCTATCACACGGGTGCGAAGATGCATTGGTTTGGCAGTCTTGCATCAGGCGGTCGATCTGTGCTGCTGAAGGGGACAGACCCGGGGTGGCTGCTGCATGCGGCTGCGGCGGAGCACGCCACTATCGTCTGGCTGCTCGTACCGTGGGCCCGGGATATCCTTGATTATATTGAAGACAATGCGGGGGCGCTTGAAGCGCTTGAGCTCTCGGCCTGGCGCCTCATGCATATCGGCGCACAGCCGGTGCCGCCTTCCCTCATCAAGCAATGGAAAGAGCATTTCCCGCAGCATGAATACGATACAAACTACGGACTGTCGGAGTCGATCGGTCCGGGGTGCGTGCACCTTGGCACGGAAAACTTGCACAAGGTCGGTGCGATCGGCAAGGCCGGCTATGGATGGGAAACACGCATCGTCGATGAAAACGGCGTAGATGTCGCACAGGACAAAGTCGGCGAACTCATCGTGAAAGGGCCCGGCGTCATGCGGCGTTATTATCGCAATCCGGAGGCTACGGGGGAGTCGCTGAAGGACGGCTGGCTGTACACGGGGGATATGGCGCGGCGGGACGAGGATGGATTCATCTATCTCGTTGACCGCAAGAAGGACGTCATCATCACGGGCGGCGAGAATATTTATCCGGTGCAGATCGAGGATTTTCTGCATGGGTTTGATCCGATCAAAGACGTGGCCGTCATCGGATTGCCTGACGAGCGGCTCGGTGAGATCGCGGTCGCCATCGTGGAACTGAAGACGGGCGCCGCCGCGACGGAGGACGATATACGCGTGTATATGGAAGATCTGCCGCGGTACAAAAGGCCAAGGCGCATCATCTTTGACGCAGTGCCGCGCAATGCAACGGGCAAGATCGAAAAACCGAGACTGCGCGAGCGATATGGGGTGTCGGAACTGGTCGCAAAGCAGACGCAGTGATGCTGACGATTCATTATGGCAGAGAGGACGTTGACAAACAGCGATTCCTGTTTGGGCAGATACGCTCGGGACATCAGGCGGGGGTCCCGGCGGGGCGGACTTACTTGGTCGTGCCGGATCAGTTCACGCTGGAGACGGAGCGGTCGGCGTTTGACTACTTGGAGACGGATGCTTTCATCGACCCGGTAGTGTTGTCGATGAACCGGCTGGCGAGCAAGGTGCTGGCGGAGACCGGGCAGGGCATGAATCACATCGACCAGTACGGGAAATATATGCTGCTGGCGCGATTGCTGCACCGTGAGAGCCGGAGGGACGGGCTCCGGGTGTACGGCGGAATGGAAAACGCGCAGGCGTTCATCGAGAAACTTTCCGACGCGATCATGAGCCTCAAGGTGCATTTGGTCTCGCCGGAGGATCTTGCGGCGGCGGCGCAGGGCTTGGGAGATGATGGGCTTTTGCGGGACAAGCTCTCGGATATCGCGCTTGTCTATGCAGGCTATGAAGAGGCGCTGGCGGATGGGCTGCCGGATAGCACGGACGTCATGCGGCTTTTCGCACAGAGAATCGCCTCGTCGCGGCTCGTGCGTGAGAGCGTGTTTTGGCTCTGGGGATTTGACTATTTTTCGCCGCTTCAGACCCGCGCCACCTCCGCGCTTTCTGCGGCAGCGGCTGAAGTACACGTCATGCTGACGGCGGAGCCGGGCAATCCTTTCTTTTCGCTGACAAATTCGATGGCCGACCGGCTGGCGGAGGCGGCGCGCGAGGCGGGGGCGGAGGCGCTTGTACAGGGTGTGCCGAGTGAGTGCGCATATGAGGGCGCGGACGTGAAACCGGCAGAGATCCGGAAGATTGAGAGGGCTTTGTTTTCGGGTGGGCGTGGGCGTGGATCCCGGGTCGAGCCCGGGATGACAGTAGGCGAGCCCGGGATGACAGTAGGCGAGCCCGGGATGACAATAGGCGAGCCCGGGATGACAGATGGCGCGGTCGCATCTGCGCCGGCTCTGCGGTTTGTTATGGCGGCGGACGCTTATGCGGAGGCCGAAGAGGCAGCGGGCGAGATACTGCATCTCGTGCGCGAAGAGGGCTTGCGCTACCGCGATATCCTCGTGCTCTGCAACGATACGGAACACCGCGCCAGGGCTATCGCGCGTGTCTTCGATGCGCACGGCATCCCGGTCTTTTTGGACAGCCGGCGCGAAGTCGATCACAATCCTGTGCTGGAATTCATTTTGGCTTTGCCGGAGATCCTTGCGCGGGGAAGGCAGGCGGACGACGTGTTTCGCTGGATCGCTACGGGACTCACGGATTTGTCTGACGCTGACGCCGAGGAGCTCGAAAACTATGCGGAGCGTCACCGTTTGCGCGGCGCGGCTTGGGGAAAACCTCTGCGCCATGGTACGGGCGATCCTTCGGAAGAAATCTTTGAACGAGTGGAGGCCGCCGCGCGCTATGTCGCGGGGACGATCGATGCTTTTGCGGCGGCCTTTGGCAAGAACAGGACGGCGCGTGAGCGGACTGAGGGGCTGACTTCGTTTTTGACTGAGACCTGCCGTTTGCCGGAGCGTATAGATGCGCTCGCGGACAGTCTCGAAACGGACGGGATGGCGGTGCAGGCGCAGGAGATGCGCGGGATCTGGGAAGTCGCGGCAGGGATATTCGAACAAATCTCGGCGGTGCTCGGAGGCACGCGGCTCAGCATGGATGCCTATGCGACGATTCTGAAAGCGGGCTTTGCATCTGTCCGCATCGGCGTATTGCCGGCCTCATCGGACAGTGTGACGATCGGCACGATGCAGCGCACCCGGACGGGCCGGGTCAAAGCGATGTTTGTTCTGGGCGCCAATGAAGGCGAATTGCCTCTGTTTGCGCAGGACAGCGGGCTGATCGCAGATGAAGAAAAGGAAACGCTGGAGGAAATCGGCATCGCGGGCTTTCGGCCCGACGACACCCTGCGCGCGGAAGAACAATTGGCGATTTACAAAAATCTCTCGAAGCCGACACGCTTGCTGTATATGAGTCATGATGCAAAGCCATCACTGATTTTTGAGCGGCTGAGGCGGCTGTTCCCGGATGTGCCGGTGGAGAAGGCGTCCGAGACAAGGCAGGGGTACGCAACAAGACAGAGAGACAGACGCTCTGCCTTGCGCCCGGGGCAACAAGACGGAGCGCCTGTCCCCTTGTCAGGCGCTTTGGGCGACATCGGCGCTGAGCGCATGAAAGCGCTGCTCGCCGGTGAGGACGCGGCGATCACGGTCAGCCCTTCCGCGCTCGAGCGTTATAGCCGCTGCCCGTTTGCTTTTGCCATGGACAGGGCAATCAATCTGAAAGAACTCCGGCGGCGCGAGATCGACAGCCGGGGGATCGGTGACGTCTATCACGAGGCGCTGATGCGCTTTGGCCGGCGCATGAGTGAGGCGGGGACGCCATCAAAAGAAGGCAGCGTCTGGCTCACCGCAGAGCGGTCGGACACGGACCGAATTGCCGATGAGATCTTTGCGGAGATCGGCGCGGACGTGGGCGCAGTGCAGGGCGCGGCGCAGGGTGCAGGCCAAGGAGAGTCCGAAGCCAAGTCCGCGCATCCTCAGAGTTACGCGGCCCTGTTCGATGAGGGCGACGCAACGGCGGCCTATCGCCGCGCCCGCATCCGGGATATCGTGAAAGATGTTTGCTGGGCGCTGACCCTGCGTGCGCGTGACGGCGGTGCAGAAGCCATGATGTTTGAAACATCCTTTCGCGAGGGCAAATCACTGCCGCCCATTGAGATCGAAGTCCCCGCCTCGGAGGAGCCCGTTCGTGTGGCGGGCCGCATAGACCGGCTCGACATCCTGCCGGGAGACCGCGCGTCCGTGATCGATTACAAATCAGGATCGGATCGTTTTGACAAACGCGATGTGTATGGCGGATGGCAGCTTCAGCTCATGATTTACCTGCGCGCCGCCGCCGCCAGGTACGAACCGCAAAGCGCGTCCTATTTCCGTATCTTTGAGCCGCACATCGACATCTCGGAAGGCGGCGCAGCCTATACGGACGAGGCCATACAGGAAGCGGTGCAAGGCGAGTACCGCGCGGACGGGATCACGTCCGCGCTCCCGGACTCTGAATTTGATGCTCTTCGCACGGCGGCGGATGAGGCGCTCGAAGAAGCGGCGAAAGGTATCGTATCCGGGGACGCCACGGCCCATCCAAAAACAAAAGCAGGCGGCCAAGAAACCGCCTGCACCTATTGTTCTTATTTGGGAATCTGCAACAATATTACCGAATAGAGAGACTCAGTCCTTCATCACGCGATCCTTTTCGGGATGCTCTTTGATATACTCCGACCAAATCGGATCGCTCGTCTCTGCCCATTTTTCGGCGACAGGCCTTGTGCGCGCCGTGAGATCCTCGACCGGCTCGGGCTTCAGGAAGTCCGTGCTGTGCGCACCGGATTCCGTGACCATCTTCTCGATGATCTCGGGATTGTCGAGCACGGGGCAGGGCCTCATGTAATTGCGGTTGAACGGCTGATTTTCTCTGTACGCTTTGAAGAGCGGCGACTGCAGCGCTTCGAGCAGAGAAACCTTATTGATGTTGACGTTGGAGTAATGCACGAAAGCGCAGGGCTCCACATCGCCGGCCGCATTGATATGGAAGTAGCGGCGTCCGCCGGCGATACAGCCGCAGACATACTCGCCGTCATTCCAGAAGTCCATCGCGAAGATCGGCTTCGTGTTGCGGATCTCGCGAATGCGTCCGTGCATCCACTTGCGCTGCTCTGCCGTCGCCATGAGCTCGGGGACCGCATCGGCGCCGACGGGCATATAGGTGAAGTTCCACGCGAAGCGTGCGCCGAGGCTGACCATATGATCGTAGAACTCGTCGGATCCGACGTCGTAAGTGTTCTTGCTCGTGTAGCAGGTGCTGAAGCCGAAAGGCAGCTTGTAGGAACGCATGAGTTTCATGTTGTCGATGACCGTCTGATAGGCGCCCTTGCCGCGGCGGAAGTCCGTATCCGCCTCATCGCCTTCGATCGAGAACCCGAGCGTGAAGTTGCCGACGCGCAGCAGGTCTTTGCAGAAGTCGTCATCGACGAGACTGCCGTTCGTGAATGCGAAGAAGTAGCAATCCTGATGCTTCTCGCAGAGCTTGATGAGGTCGGCCTTGCGAATGAGAGGCTCGCCGCCGCTGTAGATGTAGAAGCGGATATCGAGCGCCTTGCCTTCCGTGATGATCTTGTCGAGCGTCTCAAACGACATGCTCTCCTTGCCGCCGTACTGCGCCGCCCAGCAACCCGTGCACTTGTAGTTGCAAGCGCTCGTCGGATCCATGAGGATGGCCCACGGAATGCTGATGTCGTATTTTTCCTTGATGCGCTCGCGCTCGTCGTTGTCGAGCGTGCTGTTGACGAAGAAACACTCCACGAGCTTTTTCAGACAGTTGATGTCAACTTCCTCGAAGAGGTTGACGGCATATTTCCCCCAAACGCTTTCCGGATCAAGGAGCAATTTGCGCATGGTGTTGATCTGGGGAGCATGCTGACCCTTCTTGTCGATCGACTCCGCAAGATCGATCATCTTGGGGAGATTTTTGATCGGATCCTTGCTCATATAATTCATGAGCAGGTCGATCGTCTTCTTCTTGATAAGATTCATTAATTACACCTCCAAAAATATTGCTAAAAAATTAAGCGGGTTGCTGCCCGTCAAAATTCCGTACAAAGTTGATTATATCACAAAAATCAAGCAACCCATAGGAACTTTTCAAATAATACCATAGTGGACGAACGGGGTCAACTTTTAGACAAAACAAAACTTCGGCGGATCGCTATCAATGACGACACGCCAAGTACGATCCTGCAAAAATGGATCAATATTGTTGTTGAACGGAGTGACTGTCGTGTAGATCTTGTACTCGATCCAAGTGTTGTCGTCAGCCAGTTCCTGATACAAATCGGGAATGTTTTGATTTTCGAGCTCGACAGGTTCGGCGATCGGGATCTGTGATTGCTCGGCATTCAGGCGAATCAACTTCTGGATGGTCTCATTGTTCCAGTATGTATAGTACAGCCGCACGAGAGAGGTGCTCTCCTTGTCCGGCTCGCCCAGCCTCGTCGAGTGAATCGCCCCGATCGGCAGAAAACGCATCGCCAAAATGAGAAGAATGATGACAATGCAAACAAGGACGATCGGTTCCACGTTCGTCAGCCATTTTCCCAGATAACGCATTTCTCTGATGCCCATCCGTATAGTATAACATTTTTCTTCATGTCAAGGCCGTAGTTTGACTTCCAAAATATCATCATCCTCAATCGCCTCAAGCCGGAAAATAACAGGACGCGCCCCATCGCTGCAGCACATGAGATGGACATCGTCGATCCCCATTGCTTTTCCGCCATAAGCAAACACTGCCGCCTGCTTTTGCACACATTCCCAGGCTACGGCACAAAACCCCTCCGGCATATCGGCCCCGAACAGCCCACCCGTGATATAAACCTCGCCGTCCTTGAAAACAGGGCAAAATCCATAATCCTCGATACTCACATATTCCGAAGCCAAGTCCTCAAAAAAGCATCTTCTAACCACAGTAATTTTGCATTTTCTCATCGTCCGCGTCCCTCCGTGAGTCGGTTATCAACGTATACTCATTATACCTTAAAAGAGAAACGCTGAGACTATTGAAATCTCACAATGTCATTAACTTAAGACAAGTGAGATAGAAACGGGCAAGAGAAACGCTTTAGCAAACGCTTAGGCGTTTTTCTTGCATTGATATGTAGTGAGAATATAATATGAAAGATACTT
>JAISJT010000079.1 GCA_031261395.1 Eubacteriales Family XIII. Incertae Sedis bacterium | reverse complement strand
GTTTTTGCCAATCTTGACCCAATGACATAGTGATATCCAAGGCGTTCAAGCTCGGATATATTACTTGACGACAGCATGGCGGCATCCGCTGTGACCGTGATGTGTTTCAGTCCATGCCTGTCCTTAAAACCTGCGAGTACGGGCAGGATCGTCTTGACCTCGGCACGGTTGCCTTCAAAGCTCTGTATCTCAAGAGGAAAGCCATTACGATCCACAAGCAGACCTACCGTGATCTGCGGCTCGAGTCTGCGCTCTTTGGAAAGTCCGGGCTTTCGGTAGTCGTCTTCCTTCTGTACTTCGAAATACAGTGTTGTCACATCGTAGAGAACAAGCCTTAGCGCTTCGGGTTTCACCCGGGCAAAACACGCCTTGCTGAGCCTGCCCCTGTAATCCTCGCCCCCGATATGACTCAGGCACCGGTGGATTCCGGTGTTGGATGGTGCGTCCAGTCCGAGATTCTCAAGCATGTATTTGTTAGTCTAAAAATGGCCCAAAAAATCCAAAAAGACGGTTGAAAAATGGCCCACTCGTTTAGTGGCCTACGGCATGGGAAAATAGAGCCGGAGGTGATGAAAAGGAGTGAAGAATTTGAAAGACAAACATGCAATCATCAAGTTAAAGGAAGAGGGTCATTCGAACCGGGAAGTCGCGCGAATGACCGGCATCCACCGAAAGACGGTGGCAAAGTACTGGGAGGAGTACCGGGAGCAGATAGCAGAGCTGGATCATCCGGATGATATCCGCGAAGTGCAGGAAATGATCGTATCCGAACCCAAATATGATACTGGTGGACGTCGCTCAAGGAAGTACACGGCCGCGATCGATGAGATGCTCGATGTGATCCTCGCCGGTGAGGCGGCAAAGGACGCAGTGCTTGGAAGTCGGCACAAGCAGGGACTCACGCGGGTACAAATTCACAAGATGGTCAAAGATGCCGGACACGATATCGGCCTCACGGTGCTGTCAGAACATATCCGCGAGAAGGAAGAGTGGAAAAAAGAAGCGTTCATCAAACAGGGATATGATTTCGGAGGGCGCCTTGAATACGATTTTGGCGAAGTCAGACTCGTGATCGGCGGCATTGTGAAGAAGTATCAGATGGCGGTGTTTTCATCGCCGGCGGCAGGATTCAGATGGGCATACCTGTATACGTCACAAAAGAAGGAAGTCTTCATGGATTCGCACGTGCGCTTCTTTGAGATGGCCGGCGGCGTCTATGACGAAGTCGTCTATGACAATATGCGTAATGTCGTTTCGAGGTTCATCGGGCACTCGGAGAAGCAACTGAATCCTGATCTGATCAAGATGTCTCTGTACTACGGATACAAGATCAATGTGACGAACTGTTTTTCCGGCAATGAAAAGGGGCATGTCGAAGGCAGCGTAAAGACGATCCGCAATCATGTGTTTGCCGTACGGTATCGCTTCGACACATTCGCGGATGCGGAAGCATACCTGGAAAAAGAACTTTTGTCGATGAACGAAAGCAGTGCGTTTGAAGAAGAACGCAAACATCTGCGGGCATATCGTCCGCCGCTCGAACTCGCTGACATCTCAAATCAGGGCGTCGACAAATACAGTTTCGTGCGCGTCGACAACAACTTCTATTCGGTTCCGGACTATCTGGTCGGAAAGAACGTCGTCGTCAAAAACTACCCAACGGAGATCGTAGTGTATTCAGCCGGGAGCAAGGTTTGTATTCATAAGAAAAAGGATGGCTTTCGCGAGACAAGCGTTGAAATCCTCCATTACCTGGATACGTTTCTTAAGAAGCCCGGTGCGATCAAAAACTCTGTTGCCCTCAAGAGTAAGGCAGAACTCAAGATGGTCTTCGACAGTCATTTCATCGGGCGCGAGCGCGAATTCGTCATGATACTGAAGGAAAACAAGGATAAGGAATTGCCGGAGGTCGTAGAGATCCTGCGCTCTGCAAAAGATCCGATGAGACCTACAGATGATGTCACGATCGAAGACAATATTCTGGCGAAGACGGCAAAAGGTCTGTCAGCGCTGACAGAAATGTTCAGCGGGAAAGGATGTGGGCAGTATGTCAATTAATGAAAATGCGAAGAGCCTGCTCCTTACCTACATCGCCGGAAATCACGACCTTCATATTAAAGAAGCCGCAAACACCGGCATGTCGTGCGAAGATTTTTTAGACGAACTTTTGGATCGCGAACTCGGGTACCGCAAAGAAAATCGTCTGAAGAAGAGGATCAGTACTGCAAAATTTCCGTACAAGAAATATCTCGTCGATCTCGACCGTTCGTTCTATGACAAGAAGACATCGCGGGTGATCGAAGCGCTCGGTTCGCTTGACTTCATTCGCAACAAAGAGAACCTGTTCCTGATCGGAAATCCAGGCGTCGGCAAGACCCATCTTGCGATCGCGCTGGGTATCGAAGCCTGCATGCAGGATATGCGGGTGTTGTTCACAAGCGTTCCAAATCTCGTGATCGAACTCCGGGAGGCCATGAGCCTGAATCAAATCACAGCCTTTCGGAAGAAATTCGAGTCATTCGATCTTGTCATTTTGGACGAACTCGGATATGTCTCTTTCGACAAGGACGGTAACGAGATCCTATTCAATCTGTTGTCGGCCAGAAACAACGCCGGCTCGACCATATTCACGACAAACCTCGTGTTCGAGAGGTGGGTCGAAGTTTTCAAAGACCCGATCCTGACCGGCGCACTCGTCGACAGGATCTCACATGAGTCTTATGTACTCGACATGAGCGGCGACAGCTATCGTATCAGACAAACCATAAAATGGCTCGAAAGAACCATGGGTAAATTTGAGGAGGAAAAAAAAGATGGATCAATATCTGATCAGTGAAAATGAATGGCTTTATGGGATCACAGACCCCGATGACATCGTCATCTTACCGGCGGGAGAGCAAACTGCCTATGAATTGGTTCACGCATTGCTCAATGATGTGGTACGGCTCACCGAATTGGTCATGGAGACGCGCTGCGCTATGAATTGGCGCACCCCTGGCGGTCCGGTGTTTGAAGATGTATCGAAGGGCGTAATGAAGGAAGATTACATATACCTTCCGGCGATGAACCGCTATGTCGAACTTTACAAAGACGAAGCTGTGAAACTGTGGGACGGAGCGATCGATTGGGAAGCGTACGAGTGAGCGCGGACGACGTGAAAATCAAGATAAATGGTATTTTATGGAAGCCACCCCCTTAAGGGGGTGTGAGGGGTTGCTCTCATGTTCGGTATCCCCCTCATCCATTAAGTTTAGCAGGTTGATTCCTGATTCGTTTGGCAGCAGTCATGCGGTATCAACAGTAAGAATTCTTGTCGGGGCGACCGGCTTGGATCACGACCGACTATTAGCACCGCATAAGTGTCAGAAGTAGGTTGGCGCAGTTTGTAAGACGCTTTCCCCAGTACGGCATGATGTGCACCGTGAATGCGGCGTATCGATATCGAAAGCCGGGCAACTCCCGACTGCTGCCGGCAATAACGGTTTGATAGGAAGCTGCCGTTGCTTGTCTTATCAATTGCCGTTGTCATCTTAGGAAAGGACGATATTACTATGATTTAGTGGGCCATTTTTCAACCGTCGGCGTGGGCCATTTTTCGCTTGACAAAACCATGAATGATTAGTAATACCGTGAATGCGTATCCGAGCGCTATCAGGGCGATACCTCGGAGCGCGGCGAGTATGATCTTTTTCATCAGTTCTCACCCACGTACCCCAAGGCGCGAAAGCTTGAAAATTGAAAATCTCCGATAATGACATGATCTACAACCTTGATCCCGAGAATTTTGCCGCACTCCACAATGCGCTCGGTTGCTCTGATATCGTCGTTACTCGGTTCTGCGTTCCCGCCTGGGTGATTGTGCACGAGTATGATCCCTGCGGCGTTGGCATTGATTGCAAATCTGTATACACTGCGCGGCTCTACGCTTGCGCTTGTTAAACCGCCTTGGCCAATCAATGAAAAGCCGATCAGCTCACGCCTGCAATTCAGGGCGATTACATATAACTGCTCGTCGGGGGCGATTGCATCCCCGTAGATGTAATGCTCGCAGAATTCCCGGATTTCCTCGGGCGAATGGATGCTGACGTTATAAGCGTCCATGAAATCATTCTCGCGTACGAGACAAGTTTTGTATTTGGTCACGATCATTTTGTAGCCTTCCTTTCCGTATTGACTCATAATAAAATAACGTTGAAATGATATTCGTTGCCTCAAAATAAAACAACGCTGAAGCTCTTTAACCAAGATGGCTTCTCCTTAGCCAGAGTTTAACGGATGCGGGCGGGGTTATCAAGAGTCATCACTCACATCGCCACCATTGCCGGCTGACGACAATGATCTCAGGTTCTTGGAGATGACGATGCAAGTCGCCAGCCAACAAAGCCGGCAAACTTCATTCCCTCTCAGGAATAGAAATCAAAGGATTCATAAAATCTCCGATTTTATGAATCCTACCTTTTGAAATTAGCAGAGCGTCCCCCGCCGCAGGCGGCTATACGGTTTGCGGGCCGAGGCGTTTCTCCTTGATTTTCCCTCGGTCTAATGACATAGAGATCACTTGCCATATTGCCTGTACGGGATCCTAAGCGCATGCAGTTTATCCGATACCTTTATCATGTCGCGCTTTATCTTCGCCGGATTTAGCGTCAGATAAATAGCCTTGAGTTTATCCTTGTTCTCCTCCGGGATATCTTTTGATTTCAGAACCCGTTCATAGGGGGTCTTAGGAGCTTCGTAAGTTTTGTATATTTTGGCGCCTTCGCGCATCCGGCTTTTAAGTTTGAGCGTTGGCACGAAAAAGTTCGTGAGAAGCCTTAACAAATCGTAGTATTGATTCAGAAGATCTACTGAGCTGGTTCCCTCAAAGC
>JAISJT010000103.1 GCA_031261395.1 Eubacteriales Family XIII. Incertae Sedis bacterium | reverse complement strand
TGGGATCAAAACGACAAGTTCCCCGGGCTGTCCCGGCCCAACGACAGCTATCACGGCGTGGTCTTCACCGATGCGGTGGGGCGGCTGGCCTATATCACCAAGGCGAGGACGACCTTGCTGCGCGACACCGGCGCTTCGCTGTCACCGTTCAATGCGTTCCTCTTCCTGCAGGGACTGGAAACGCTGTCGCTGCGCGTCGAGCGCCATGTCGAGAACACCCTCAAGGTGGTGGACTGGCTGAAAAAGCACCCTCAGGTGGAACACGTGAACCATCCGTCGCTGGCGGATCATAAAGATCACAAGTATTATCACAAATATTTCCCCAAGGGCGGCGCGTCGATTTTCACCTTTGAAATCAAAGGCGATTCGGAAAAAGCCAAGCACTTCACGGAAGAACTGCATCTGTTTTCGCTGCTCGCCAATGTGGCGGACGTCAAGTCGCTGGTCATCCATCCGGCCTCTACGACGCATTCCCAGATGAGCGAAGACGAACTGCTTTTGTCCGGGATCCGGCCGAACACGATCCGTCTGTCCATCGGCACCGAGTATATCGACGACATCCTCAACGATCTGAAGGAGGCCTTTGACGCGGTTCGGTAACGGCGGGAATTTGAGGCGGGTATGAGCGAAAAAAACGATTTCGCGACGACACTGATCCATACGGGAACAGGGCAGTTCGCGAAAAAACCGGAGCTTGCCGCTTCGGTAGCCGAGGCGCTGCCGATTTATCTGACGTCGGTTTTCACTTTTGACGACGTGCCTTCTCATGGCGCGATCACCGGCGCCGGCGGCTACCACTATACCCGCTGCGGAAATCCCAATGCGGACGCTGTTTCGGAGATACTCGCGGCGGCGGACGGCGGCGAGCAGGCGCTCGTGTTTTCGTCCGGCATGGCCGCGATCACGTCCTCGATCCTCGCTTTTGTTCAGAGCGGCGACCACATCATCGCCTCGAAGGTCTTGTACGGGGCCGTCTATGATTTCCTGGCACACGAATTGCTCCGCTTTGGCGTAGAAGTCAGCTTTGTCGATTTTCTGAAAGAAGACGCCCGCTCCTACATCCGGCCGACGACGCGGCTGCTGTATACGGAGATGATCAGCAACCCGCTGATGGAGGTCCCGGATATCCGGGCCTTGGCCGGGGTCGCTCATGCGCACGGACTGAAACTTTTCGTCGATAATACTTTTGCGTCGCCTGTCGTGGTCAAGCCGCTTTCGCTTGGCGCCGATGCGGTGCTGTACAGCGCCACCAAGTATTTGGGAGGCCATAATGATATCACCGCCGGCGCCGTGATAGCGGACGCCGCTGTTACCTCGAAAATCCAAAGGATACAGCAGCTTTACGGGGGGATTCTGGGGCCCTCCGATTGCTGGCTTCTCGCGCGGAGTCTGCGGACGCTTGATCTCCGCGTGCGAAAACATGCTCAGAATGCCCTCGTTATTGCAGAATTTTTGGAATCACAGCCAGGGGTCGCTCGCGTCTATTATCCTGGGCTTTCATCCTCTCCTTCCCACGAACGCGCCCGGCGGCAATTTGAAAACGGACTTTTCGGCGGGATGCTCAGCGTCGATTTGACGGGCGGCGAAACGGCGGCAGTGGCCCTGATCAAGGCCCTGCAGACGATCCTATTCGCGCCCAGCCTTGCCGGTACGGCGACGACGGTCTCCTATGCGGTCAAGACCTCGCACCGGTATTATGCACAGAAGGATCTCGACGAACTCGGCATCACCGCCGGGCAGCTCCGTTTCTCGGTCGGTCTCGAAGAGCCGGAAGATATTTTGCGGGAATTGGAAACAGCGCTCGCGCAGGTCTGACGGGTGCAGTATTTTTTATTATTCATAGAAGGGATCATCACGTTCATCTCGCCGTGTCTGCTGCCGATGCTGCCGATTTATTTGTCGTATATCATCGGGCAGGAAAGAGGGAAGGGGCGGGCGCTGGTTCAGTCGCTCTTTTTTGTCGCGGGATTTGCGGTCATCTTCATTTTGATGGGCGCCTTCAGCGGGACGGTGGGATCGCTGTTCCTGCGCCACCAGACCCTCGTCAACTGGATCACGGGGGTCGTTGTGATCCTGTTTGGCCTCAGTTTTATCGGGGTTTTGAAGATCAAATGGGGCAAGGGGATCAGCAGCAAGCACCTGAATTCGGACGGATCTGCCGGGGTGTGGCAGGCTTTTGTCTTCGGTTTGATCTTCTCGATCGGCTGGACGCCATGCGTGAGCGCCTTCCTGGGCTCCGCGCTCATGATGGCGGCGCAGCAGGGCTCCACCGTGCAGGGCATCTTGCTGCTGCTCGTCTATTCGCTCGGTCTGGGCATCCCGTTCGTCATCAGCGCCGTGCTCATCGACAAATTGAAAACGGCCTTTGACTTTATCAAACGGCACTACCGCGTCATCAGCATCGCCTCGGGCGTTTTCCTGATCGCTGTCGGGATCCTGATGATCACGGGACATTTGGGGCGTTTGCTTGCGGTGCTGAGCCTCACGTAGGGAAAGGATAGCAATATTATGAAAAAGAAAATCGGGATCGTAATTGGCATCATTATTTTCGTAATCGTCTTGCTTGCCCTTTATTACATCTACAATAATGTGATCGACCATGACAGTTTGTCTGGTACAGCACCGGCCGGCGGCACGGATTCGCAGGAGACCGCCCCATCCGGTTCAGCAGGTTCCGGGGAAGCCGGACAGGCAAGCGGCGATTCCGATGGCGATGTTCCGGGCGGGTCTGAAGGCGTACCGGACGCCGCTGTCATCCCGGGCGACGACCCGGGATCCACGGCGCCAAATGCCGAAGCGGACGCAGCGAAAGAGCTTCCGGAAGCGCCGGATTTCAAGATACTGGACGCGGACGGCAATGCGGTATCCTTTAATGATCTCAAGGGAAAACCGATTGTCTTGAATTTCTGGGCGAGCTGGTGCCCGCCTTGTATCGAGGAACTGCCGATCTTTGATACGCTTTCACAGGAACTCGAAGGCGAAGTGACCTTTGTCATGGTCGATTTGGTCAGCGAGCGGGAGACGATCGAGTCGGGGAAAGCCTATATCGCGGAAAACAAGTTGGGGTTTCCTGTGTATTTTGACGTGGACCGGGACGGCGCAGCAACCTACGGGATTACAAGCATCCCAACCACCTACTTTATCAATGCGGACGGATTCATTGAGACGGGTGTTGTCGGCGGGATCGATCGGGATACGCTAAAACGCGGTATTTCGTATATCTACTGACGCTGACCGGTCAAAGAAACAGGTGACGGAAGAGCAGGTGGTGTAAGAGACAGAAGGGAATTGTACAAATGCCGTACACGCGTTGGAACGAGAACGAGATCCGGATTTATAAGCACACGAAACATGCCTCCGGTTTGGAAGCGCAGGCCGCCGCCATCGCAGCGCTTGCCGAAGAAATCTGGAGGGAGCATTTCACGCCGATTATCGGCGAAGGACAGGTCGCGTATATGCTGGCGAAGTATCAGTCTGCGCGGCAGATTTTCTTAGATATCAAAGAAAATGATTATACCTACTTCACCGTGGATACGAAATCCGATGGCCTGATCGGGTATTGCGGCGTTGTCCCCAAAGAGGGGTATCTGCTGCTTAGCAAACTCTATATCCGGCGGGATTTTCGGGGAAGCGGCCTTGCCCGCGGCTTTCTGAACGAAGCGACCGCGCTGTGCCGATCGGAATACGGACTTTCGAAAATCCGCCTGACCGTGAACAAGCACAACCACGGCCCGATTGCCGTGTATCAAAAGTGGGGTTTTGAGACGATCGAATCCGTGAAAACGGATATCGGCGGCGGCTACTTCATGGACGACTATGTGATGGAACTTTCTGTCTGAGACAAAGAAAACGAATAGTCAATTCAGACGTACAAGCTGGAATTTGCCAAGGGGCGCGAACTAACTCAGTTTTCGGCGCGTTTTTTGCCCCGATTGCGCTCAAAATCGACTTAGTTCGTGATGCGGAGGCGGAGATCCCGACAAACTGGAATTTGTCGGGCGGCTCGCACAACAAATGCTATTTTTCTTGTGTTACCCTTGAATTCACGCTTTCTGGCATAACAGCCGAGTGTACTTTTCTTGTGAACCCTTGATATTCACATTTT
>JAISJT010000115.1 GCA_031261395.1 Eubacteriales Family XIII. Incertae Sedis bacterium | reverse complement strand
ATGCCTTCGCCGTACATGATGTCGAACTCGGCCTGCCGGAACGGCGGAGCTACTTTGTTTTTCACGATCTTGGCGCGCGTGCGGTTGCCGAGCATTTGGTCGCCGGATTTGATCGTCTCAATCTTGCGGACGTCGATGCGCATGGACGCGTAGAACTTGAGCGCCCGGCCGCCGGTCGTCACTTCGGGATTGCCGTAAATCACACCGACTTTTTCGCGCAGCTGGTTGATGAAGATGCAGCAGGTATTGGACTTGTTGATCGCGCCGGCGAGCTTGCGCAGGGCCTGGCTCATCAAGCGGGCGTGGAGGCCGACGTGGGAGTCGCCCATCTCGCCCTGGATCTCGGCCTTTGGTACAAGGGCCGCCACGGAGTCTACGACAATCACGTCGATCGCGCCCGAGCGTACGAGCATCTCGCAGATCTCGAGCGCCTGCTCGCCGGTGTCCGGCTGGGACACTAACAGCTCGTCTGTATCAACGCCGAGATTCTTGGCATAGATGGGGTCGAGGGCGTGCTCTGCGTCGATAAAGGCGGCTTTGCCGCCGGCTTTCTGCGCTTCTGCAATGATATGAAGGGTGAGTGTCGTCTTGCCCGATGACTCCGGCCCGTAGATCTCAACGATCCTTCCGCGCGGTACCCCGCCAATGCCCGTCGCCACATCGAGGCTGACCGAACCTGTCGATATCGATCCGATATTGGCAAATGCGCCTTCCCCTCCGAGCTTCATCACGGCCCCTTGGCCAAATTGTTTGTAGATCTGTGTGAGAGCCGCTTCAAGCGCCTTCTCTTTTTCTGCTTTGCTTGCTGCGTCTGCTTTGCTGAGTGTGTCTTTGTTGTCAGTCATCGTCTTCTCCTTTTCCATGCGAGGCGCTTACCGCGCTCATATGTTCATAAACGTGAGTTCGTATTATTATCCTGCGTGCGAATGTCTTTGTCAAGTCCCGTAACACAGGATTAACAATCCGAACAGTCGACGTCGACTCGATCGCTGTCGCCGCCGCAAGGCCGGAGCGGAGATATCGCCCGCATAACATCCATATTATTCCACCAATAGGTGTATCTGTCAAGTGATTTTTTTAAATTTTTGTGGCTTTTTTTGTCGTTAAAGCAATAGTTTTTTTCGGATGATGTCGCAGAGTTCGAGGACGCAGACGCTGCGGTTGACTTGCCGGCCGCGGTCGCGAAAATGCCGCTCATAGGCTTCTACGCCGTCTTTTGTGGCGATGGCGAAGTGCACGGTGCCTACCGGTTTGTCGCATGTAGCGCCGGTCGGACCTGCTATGCCGGTGACGGAGACCGCTATATCGGCGTCAGAATGAGCCAAGGCGCCGGCCGCCATCTCGCGGGCACACTGCTCGCTCACCGCGCCTTCGCGCGCGAGCGTTTCAGGGCTAACACGGAGCAGATCGAGTTTGCTCTTATTACTGTAGGTGACAAAGCTTCGGTCGAAGACATCTGAGGAACCGGGCACCGAGGTGATGGCGCCGGCGAACAGGCCGCCTGTGCAGGATTCGGCGGCGGCGAGGCGCAGGCCTTTCGCACGGAGAAGATCGACTACAACTTCCGGATAATCCTTGTCGTCCTCGCTGTATAGATGCTGGCCGGCGAGTTCTTTTGCGCGCCGGGCAGCGGCGGCCACGGCGGCTTCGGCTTCCGGCTGCGTCTTGCGCATGGAAGCGATGCGTACCGCGCACTCGCCCTCTTTTGCATAGGTCGCCACCGTGGGGTCGGTCTGGCCGTCGATGATGGGCAGGAGCGCCGTTTCCAGCGCGGATTCGCCGATGCCGTAGAACCTGAGGATCTTGCTGTAGATCACGGCGTCCGCGAGTTTCGCGAGGTAGGGGAGCGCGCCCTTCTGCCACATGGCCTTCATCTCGCGCGGCGGCCCGGGCAGCGCGATCGCCACCTTGCCGTCCTTTTCGATCGCGAAACCGGGCGCGGTGCCGGCGTCGTTGTAGAAGATGGTGGCAGAGGCCGGGAGCTTCGCTTGTTTGAGATTGTTTTCTGTGTAATTTTTTGCGCCGAAACCCCGCATGATCTCGTCGAGCCTTTGCTTGGCCTCATCGTCGTATTCGAGGGGGGCGCCGAACGCCTCGGCGATGATCTCCTTTGTGAGGTCGTCCTGAGTAGGACCGAGGCCGCCGGTCGTGATCACGATGTCGGTCTGCGCGAGCGCCTCGTCGAGCAGGGCGCGAAAACGGCCGGGGTTGTCGCCGACCACATGATGATAAGGGACGCTAACGCCGAGATCCCGCAGATGCCGGGAGAGATAGGCGGCGTTCGTGTTGACGACCTGGCCAAAGAGCAGTTCGGTTCCGACGGCGATGATGGTTGCAGATGGCATGATTTTGACTTCCTTCTATTATTTCAGATTCAAAAGGTGGCGGGCCTTCCAGACGTATTCGACGCCGGACCAGACGGTGAGCACGACGGCGGCGTAGAGACAGATGATCCCCGCGCCGGAGACGATGACCCAGAGGCCATGCGTGGCGGGGCCGTTTCCGATCGCCGTATCGAGCAGGATCAGCGCGACGCAGAGCATCTGCAGGACGGTCTTGATCTTGCCGGACAGGCCGGCCGCGATGACCACGCCCTGATCCGCCGCGACGCTGCGCAGGCCCGTGATCAGGAACTCGCGCGCGATGATCACGATGACCACCCATGCGGGGATGACGCCAAAAGCCACGAAACAGATAAAAGCTGCCGTCGTCAGTACCTTGTCGGCCAGCGGGTCCATCAGTTTGCCGAAATTTGTGATCATGTTGCGGCTGCGCGCGATGTGCCCGTCGATCGCATCCGTCGCCGCCGCGATCACGAAGACCGCGAGCGCCAAGGCCGCCATGAGACGGGAGCCGCCCTGCCCCAAATAATAGAACACGATGAAGACCGGTACGAGCGCCATGCGCAGGATTGTCAGGAAATTTGGTAAATTCATAAGGCTAATTATACACTTTTAATTTCCCAATGCCCGTTTTTATCGGCACCCACGCGATTGATTTCCCCTTTTTCTTTTAGGGATTTGAAAGCACGTTCCACGGTTCTGATTGACTTGCCCGTGATGGTAGTAAGCTCAGCCGCTGTGACGCGATTGTTTTTTATGATCTCGTGCAGGACAAGCCACTCTGCGGCGGTTAATTTTACACCGTCATTTACACCGTCATTTACACCGTCATTTACACCGTCACTTACACCGTCACTTACACCGTCATTTCGCGCCGGAGTTCGGAATACGCCCGGCGAAACTTCTTCCATCTCGTTCGTCCAAAAAATATGAATCTCACGGTTTCTCAAATTATGCCGGCCTTGCAACAGCAGATTATCAAAGAACATGAGCAGGAATTTGTTGTCCTTTTCTATCTTGCGAACACCATTGCGATAGTTTGCCCGCGCAAGCGAGTTTCGGAAATATCTTGAGTGTTCTTCGAACGGTTCATTGTTCACATCAAAGCCGATACTGCGAAGATATTTGATGGCAAAAATCGCGGTGGTTCGCGTATTTCCTTCAAGGAAAGCATGCTGCACCCATACCTTTGATGTGAAGTCGGCAATATGCAGCACCTGCTGTTCCGGCGAAAGAGCGGAATAGTCAAAGCGCTGCTCCCGATTGACCAGCAAGGCGATCTCGTCATCGAGCAGTTCCCAATGTCCGTATTGAACCGTATCGGAATCCAGTACCCATTCCTTTTTCATGATGTCGTGGCGCCGGTATTTGCCGGGGGTGTACTCTTTGTAACCCGCAAATAATTTCTTGTGTATCGCTTTCAGGGAATTTTCTGTGAGTGTAAAGGTCCTTGTTTCTAAAAGTTTCGTGATCCTCGCCGAGACGGTGTCGGCCTCCTCTTGCCGCTCTTCTTTTGCGGCGCCCTGCCCTTCTCCGTCCGTATAATATTCCGCGATCAGCGCCTCGATCTCATCGATCGTTTTTCTGCCTTCGATATGTTCTTCGGCGAGCGCGGTCAGGTATTTCGAAGGCTGCAAATTGTCAACAGCCTGAAGTCCAATGGCGGTTCGCCAGTTCTCATAACGCTGTCGTCTATTTGCTTTTTCCGCGGGCGAATAAGTGATTTCCGGCATGCTGACCTTTCAAACACAGGATAGATTTCCTTACAAAAGCGCTGTTTCTTAATGATAATTATACCATTTATTAATATGTCTTTTGATTCACATTTCGTACCGGTTTCATTTGGATTCTGTTATACTAAAACTTAAAGTTAGCACGTGCTAACAATGCTTTGCCAATAGGAGAATAAATAATATGCACACGACAGACGTGCCTTCCGACCTGCACTATTCCGAATACACCATCCCCTCCGGCGGCACACGGATCGTCTTGTCCGTATGGGAGCCGCCGCGCCCGGATGCGGTGATCGTGTTTGTTCCCGCGACGATGGTGCATCCACTGTTCTATGAAACGCTGCTCTCCGGCTTTGCGGAGCGCGGCTTCGCTGTCGTCGGCGTTCATCCCGTGGGACACGGCAAAAGTCCTCGCGATGTGCGGCGTTATACGCTCCGTGACATCGTGCAAAACGCGAAGGATGCGGTTTCCTTTGCGGAGCAGCGGTACCGGCTGCCGATCCTTTCGATGGGTTCCAGTCAGGGCGGCATTGTCGCCGCGGCGCTGGCCGCCGAAGATGCGCGCATTGCCGCTGCGTTCCCGCACAACATCGTGCTCGCGGAATTGCCGGACTCCATCGTCGTTACACGCTTTCCCAAATTCCTGCGGCATGTGTATCGGCCGCTTTTGGGTGCGTTCGGGTTGCTTGCGAGGCTGCTGCCGGACGCAAAATTACCGCTGAAATTTTACCTGCAGCGCAATCGCATCAGCGAAGATCCGGCGTTTTGGGCATCGGTCGAACGCGACCCTCTGTTTCTCCGGGGCTATTCGCTGTATTTCCTGGCCAGTCTGTTCACCACGGTATTTCCCGGGCTGACCAACGGCGGCATCCACTGTCCCTTGTATTTGATCACGGACACCAATGATCAGCTTTTCACGATGGACTACACACGGTTCGTATTTGACCGTCTGCGCGCCCCGCACAAAGAGCTGATCGAGCTCGACCTGGGCGGCCACATGTTCATGGCAACCCACCCGCGCGAGGTATGCGAAATCCTGTCGCCCAAAATGCGCGAGGCATTGGCGATCGTAGAGGCCGGAAATATTGAGGGGGACATATGATATTTAGCCGATTGAGTTACTCGAAATTTTCGAGCTACTGAACCATCCGGAAATTCCGGATGGTTGCATGCGAATTGGTGCAAATCAAGCGCGGCCGAAGACGACGAGGTACACTTCCATATCACTCGTGCCCTCGCGCAAAAATTCCTCGATCGTCTCCGTCGCGACGCGAACGGCCTCTTCCTGCGGATAGCCATAGATGCCCGAGGAAATGACAGGGAAGGCAATCGACTGCAATCCGTGCTCCGCCGCCAGTTCCAAAGAATTGCGATAACAGTTTTCTAGTAATTCTTTTTCGCCCTGCCCGCCGCCGTGCCAAACCGGCCCCGCCGTGTGAATGATATATTTGGCCGGTAAGGCATAGCCTTTCGTGAGCACCGCCTGCCCGGTTTCGATCCGCCCGATCG
>JAISJT010000028.1 GCA_031261395.1 Eubacteriales Family XIII. Incertae Sedis bacterium | reverse complement strand
GGCTGCCGGATCGAACCGCCGGTATCGCTGCCGAGCGCAAAGGGCGCAAGCTCCGCCGCGACCGCCGCCGCGCTGCCGCCCGAACTGCCGCCGGGCACGCGCGAAAGATCCCAGGGATTTCGGGTGATCCCGAGATAAGAAGTCTCCGTCGACCCGCCCATCGCGAATTCATCCATATTGGCCTTGCCCAAAAATACAAGCCCGGCCGCGCGCAGCCTTTCGGTCACGCCCGCATCGTAGGGGGCCTGAAACCCGGTCAGAATCTTCGAAGACGCCGTCGTCGTCCCCTCCGTCGTGCAGATATTGTCCTTGATCGCGATCGGAACGCCGGCAACCGGCGAAAGAAACTCGCCCTTGTCGATACGCGCCTGCACCGCCGCCGCCTGCGCCATCGCCGCCTCTTCATTCAGACTGGCATAGGCATTGATCTTCGTTTCGTCGTCTGACGCCTTCGAAAAGTCTGCTTTCGCCGCATCCAAAAAAGCCCGGGCCACTTCCGGGCTGCTGATCTTTTTTTCACGTATGAGGCGCCCGATTTCCAGCGCCGTATATTGTCTGAGTTGTTCGCTTCCCATATTCACGCTTCTACCGCTTTCACGCTTCTACTGCTTTCATTCTTCTACCGCCCGCGGCACGCGGAAATAGGATCCCTTGCGGTCCGGGGCGCCGGCAAGCAGCTCTTCCGTACGATCCGTACCAACGACCGTATCCGACCGAAAGCGATTCACAGCGTCAAAAGGATGCGTCATCTCGGGCAGCCCCTGCGTATCTAATTCATTCAGCTTTTCCATATAGGCAAGGATATCCTCAAGGTCTTTCTTGCGCGCGTCCTTCTCTTCCGCCCCGAGCTCGAGGCGCGAAAGATCCGCCAAATATTCGATCAGCCTATCGTCTATTTTCACCGGCCCGCCCCCGAGGGAACCGAAGCTCCGCCGCCCAGCCCAAACTTGTCTTTCACGCGGCGCATCGTCGCCTCCGCAATCACGCCTGCCCGCTCCGCGCCGTCCGCCAGCACGCGGGTGAGCGCCTCCGAATGGCGAATCTCCGCATACCGCGCCTGAATCGGCCGGATCTGATCCACCGCGACCTCCACCAAATCCTTCTTCAGCGACCCGTAGCCCTGTCCCTCATAAGCCCTTTCTATCTCCGGGATCGACCTGCCCGAAAACGCACTGTAAATCGACAACAAATTGCTCACACCCGGTTTGTTTTCAATATCATAACGAATCTCCCCGTCCGAGTCCGTGGTAGACCGCATGATGGCCTTTTTGATCTTCGCTTCGTCGTCCAGCAAGGAGATACGGCTCATTTCAGACTCCGCGCTCTTGCTCATCTTTGCCGTCGGATCGTCGAGCGCCATGATGCGTGCGCCTTCTTTCAGGAACCGCCCCTCCGGCACGACAAAAGTGTCCTCACCAAGCCGATTGTTGACGCGTATCGCAAGGTCGCGCGTCAGCTCAATGTGTTGCTTCTGGTCCCGACCGACCGGTACGACGTCCGCATCGTAGAGAAGGATGTCTGCCGCCATCAATACAGGATACATGAAAAGGCCGGCAGGCGCCGACTCGTTACCGCGGCTCTTGTCTTTGAACTGCGTCATGCGCGAAAGCTCACCCGTATATGATTGGCAGGTCAAAATCCACGCGAGCTCCGCATGTCCCGGCACGTCCGATTGCACAAAGACGATGGACTTCTTCGGATCGATCCCGACCGCGATATACAAGGCGGCAACATCAAGGACGTGATCCCTTAGCTCATCCGGCTCCTTAGGCAAGGTGATCGCATGCATATCGACGATGCAATAGACACATTCGCCCTCATTTTGAAGATCGACAAACTGTGTCAGTGCGCCGAGATAATTGCCGATATGAAGATTCCCTGTGGGCTGTACGCCCGAAAATACGCGTGTTTTCATTGTCACCTATTGTACTCCTGGCGAAATTTCTCTCTCACAGCCTTCTCGATCCGAGATACGGTCATTTGACTGACGCCGAGGCTATCCGCGACTTCCCGCTGCGTCATCTCATCAAAAAACCGCTTCATAATGATCGTTTTTTCTGCTTCGGACAACTCGTCCATGAGTTTTTCGACAACGCCGCCAAATTCAAATTTTGAATAACCTTCCTCTTCATCACCGAGATATTTCTCAAACTGTGCAGTCTGCTCTTCCACGTTCTCATCCGTCTCACGATCCAGCGAGTATGCCGAATACGCTCGGCTGCTTTCAAGCGCTTCGAGAATATCTTCTTCCGAAACATCCATCTCTGCCGCGAGTTGCTGTACCGTCGGAATCTTGCCTGTCTTTTCGTGCAATTCCTCCTTGACATCGGGAATACGCATTGCGATTTCCTTTAGCCTCCGGGGAACCTTCAGTGACCATGTCGTGTCACGAAAATACTTCTTGATCTCTCCGATGATCGTAGGTGTCGCAAAACTTGTAAACTGCACATTCCGATCAGGGTCGTAGCGCTCTACCGAGAGCAGGATGGCATATGCCGCGACCTGATAGAGATCGTCGTAGTCGATGCCTTTCCCTGCATACTTGCTTGCCAATATCCTGGCAAGATAAAGATGTTGTTCGACCAAATCATTGCGAATTGCCTCGGACCCGGTCTCGCGGTATTCGCGAAACAGTTCCTGATAATCTTCCTTTTTTTCTGTGGGCGTCTGCACAGATGACCCTCGCCGCTAGGCGATGTCCTTTGCGAGGTATTTTGTCATACGTATATTTGTCCCAAGACCCGGCCCCGACGTGATGTCCACTTCATCCATCAACGCCCGGATGATGAATATCCCGAGGCCGCCGCTATTCAGTTCGCTGATGTTCGGCTCCTCGTATGAATCGGTGTCGTATCCCGGCCCTGCATCCGACACGGTGATGGTCAGACCTTCCTCCTCTCTGACAAACTCTACGTTGTATTCTTCAAGATTGGCCTCACCGGCATGTACTACGGTATTGTTGCAAGCTTCCGAAACCGCAACCTTGATATCTTCGATAGCTTCAATATCAAACCCGGCATGGCTCGCCACCGATGCGGCAGCCATGCGAACCGTCGCTACGTATTCCGGCTTGCCCGGCACACTCATTTTCATTAAATCGGACATATTATTACCCTCCGTTACAGATCAGCAAAGGATCTTATCGAGGCCCGAAATACTCAGGAGTTTCTTCACATTGTCCCTCGGATTCAATAGCTTGATACAGTGTCCATCTTTTTTGATAGTACCATAAACACTGATGATGACGCCAAGCCCCGTACTGTCAATATAGTTGAGGTTTGCCAAATCGACACTGATGTTTTGACATTTTTCGGTCAGCGCCGCCTCCATTTGCTGTTTGAAATAGTGCGCATTTGACAGGTCGATCTCGCCAACAAGCTTGAATTCCCAAGCACCGGCCTTCTCATTGTTGTTTGCATTGATGGAAAGCGCCATTATCATTCACTCCCTTCCGTGTTCAGCTCCAGCTGACTTTGGACTTCTACTGCCGCTTCGCCGGCAGAGTCATGCTCCGATCCCGCAGGGATGACTTCGCTGCCGTCGTCGTCATCTTCCTTCGCAATCTTGGCCATCGCGATAATTTTCGTATCGCCTACAACATTCATGACCTTGACGCCCTTCGTCGCACGCCCCATCTTCCGAATGTCCTGCGCTCCGACTCGGATCAGGATACCGTCTGAGTTGATGAGCATGATCTCATCGTCATCGTTGACGATTGCCGCGCCGACGAGTTCTCCGGTCTTTTTGAACATCGCCTTGTTGTACGTCAGGACGCCCATGCCGCCGCGCTTCTGGATCTTGTAGTCGAGGATCGGCGTCTGCTTGCCAAACCCGTTCTGCGTCACCACGAAAAGCTGTTCCTCGGGATCACCAAGATTCATGGCAACGACCTCGTCGCCTTCCTCCAGATTGATCCCGCGCACACCGGCCGCCGTCCTGCCCATGAACCGCACATCGCTTTCGTTGAAGCAAATGCACTTTCCGAACTTCGTCACCAGCACCACGACATTGCTGCCGCTGCTCTGCTGGATGCCGATCATCTCGTCGCCGTCCTTCAGGCTGATGGCGATGAGTCCGCCCTTGCGGTTCGTATCGAACTGCGACAGCGGCGTCTTCTTGATCGTGCCCTTTTTCGTAACACAGATCAAATAGCGGTCGTCCGGGAATTCCCGGATCGGCATGACCGCCGTGATCCTCTCGCGCTGCATGAGCTGGAGGAAGTTGACGGCAGGCGTACCTCTCGCGGCGCGCTGCGCCTCGGG
>JAISJT010000005.1 GCA_031261395.1 Eubacteriales Family XIII. Incertae Sedis bacterium | reverse complement strand
CGGGTTTTTTGCCGGAAGTCAAATCAAACCGCTCTTTGAGTTGCTTGTATCCTTTTTCCATATGGTCGACGAATCGAATATTCCATTCGTCATTTTCATTCCGAATCGCATCAATCAATAATTCGATTTGAGATAACAGTTGTTCAGGCAAGTCTGCTCTGACCGCGCCCAAATCGTGGATCGCTGCGTCTGCGGCGGCAACGTACTCACAGGCTTCATAGTCATCTTTCACATCGGCAGACTGCCACGATAAATATGGAATAAGTTTTTCATCCAATTCTTTTGCCATTTCTTCAACTTTTATTTCTTTACTCATTTCATTTCACCTTGTACCGACAGCGCCAACCTCCGAAAAATCTACCGCAACCCGGAATGATACGACTGGTTCAAACAGACCGCCTACCCAAAACTAAAAGCCCCCCAACCTGCGAAGTCTTATCGGGAATCTTATCCGCAAGATCAATCAAGGGATTGGATAAACACCTTCATCAATTCAACGGCATAGCTTTGTTTGTCCTCGGGAATTGAATCGATCATTACAATCAAAGGACTATACTTATCGGCAGATACCGTTTTGCCGAAAACGATGTAATCGGTAGAAATTTTCAGGACATCGGCAAGCCTTACGAGTGTGGATACGGACATTCCTTTTGCGCCGATTTCAATGTCGCGACAGAAATTTGTGCTTACGTCTATTTGATCCGCGATGTAATCACGGGAATAGCCGAGAAAAGTTCTTTGTTTCCGTATTCGTTCGCCTATTGTCACCCAATCTAAATCTATCATAATGCCTCCATCCAAAATATATAACTGGTGGTTGTCGCAAACAACAACCCAAAGGCTTTACATTTGTCTACTCATGGGCTACAATACGAACAACTTTTAGACTACGGCTCATTGTGTGCACGGCGCCGCAGTGCCTGAACAATAACGATTGCTATTTAGGAGCGATATGATTTCTGTGATCCATCCGCAAATGACAAACCAGTCAAACACGGACTTTCTGAATTGGCTGAAAGTCCTCGCTTGTTTCGCGGTGGTGATGATCCATACCGTGAGTCCGCTGAACGTATATTACAAAGATACTTTCTCGGACACGGAAGCCTATATTTGTGTTGTTTTGCGCAATTTATGGCAATGGTGTATTCCCTTGTTTTTGATGATTTCGGGGACACTATTTCTATCGGTGAAAAACATTTCTCTGGATAGAATGCTGAAGAAATATGTATTGCGCATCGTATTGGCGCTGTTCCTTTTCGGAATACCGTTTGCCTACATGGAGCATCTGTTTTCATCCGGATACGTTTTTTCCCCGAACGACATTCTCTTGTCCGCACAAGATGTGTTCACGGGAAATTCGTGGGTTCATTTATGGTATTTATATGTGATTATTGGCATCTACCTGATTACCCCTATGCTGAAAACCTATGTAACGAATGCTGATCGGAAGCAAGTGAAATATCTATTGATTCTGCTTTTCGCTTTCACAAGTGCGCTCCCTCTTTGCAGCTTGTTCTTTGGATTTACGACCGCGTTCCACCTTCCGATTTCTTCCGTATATTTGTTCTATTTCATCCTGGGTTATTACATCTTTCAATATGATGTGACCATACCCCTGCCGGTTTTGCTCGGGATGCTGTTCCTATATTTCGCACTAACCTTTGCCGCCGCTGCGTTGCCCGGTGTCTTCATTTCCGGAAATAACGGAATGATGTTGGCGTGGGAATACAATTCTCCTATTGTTGCGATGTGCGCTTTTTCACTGTTTTGTCTTTTTCGGCAATACGCAAAATCAAATCAATGGATCAATCGGTTTGTTCCCTTGACGTTTGGCATTTATCTAATACACAAACTTTTTACCAATGTGATATATCGATTTTTCGATTCCGTTCCGGACAAATTTCCGCTGCCCGTGATCATTGCGGGCGTTTTTGTTTTTTCTTTGGTTGCGGCAGCACTATGTACGATACTATTGCGAAAACTGGCCTTCGTAAAAAAACATATTTTATAATATTTTGTTCTGAATGGCATAGAATATAGAAATTATGTACGAAAACAAAAAACATAAGGCGATAATTGAATCAAATCACGGCCAATATGACAAAGTTCAACAGGAACAGCACGGCCGAGACCGCCAGGATCGGATGGATTTCACGGCCCTTTCCCTGCAAAAGTTTCACGATACAGTAGAAGATGAAGCCGGCCGCGATGCCGTAGCTGATGCTGTAACAAAACCCCATGAAAATCGAGGCGAAAAATGCGGGCAGAGCCTCGCTGAGCTCGGTCCACTTGATCTCTTTGAAGCTTGACATCATCATGATGCCCACGATGATCAGGGCCGGCGCTGTTGCCTGACCCGGCACGATGCCGATGATCGGGGCCAGCAGGATGCTTGCCAAAAACAGAAGCGCCGTCACGAGCGACGTCAGCCCCGTCCTGCCGCCCACGCCGATGCCGGCGGTACTCTCTACATAGGTCGTCGTATTGCTGGTGCCAAACACGGCGCCGATCGAGGTCGCGACCGAATCCGCGAAAAGCGCCTTGTCCATTTTTGAGCTGAATCCGGTAGATTTTTCAAGCGAGAGCATGTCTTTCTCGTCAAAGATCCCGGCTTTGCGCCCGGTGCCGATAAAGGTCCCGATGGTGTCAAAGGTGTCGCTCAGGCAGAAAGTAAAAATCGTCATGACCACGAGCGGGAAACGCGTCGCATCCCGGAAAAGTCCGGGCATGCCTTCCGTGAAAGCTGTGCCGAAAACCGTCCCAAGCTCCCGGAAAGAATCGCCAACGCCCGCCGAGACGCCGATTTGCGACAAATCTACCTGGCCGATCACAATGCCGATGACCGTCGAGATCACGATCCCGAGCAAGATCGCCGCCGGCGCTTTTTTGATCACCAGCACCACCATGATGATCAGCGCGACCACCGCAAAGACGATCGCCTTGTTGTCAAAGACGGCCAGCGCCGGCACGATGCCGCTGTTTGCCACGATCGTTGCAGTGGCCGGATCGCTGCCGCCGAGCATCGCATAGTTGCCCGGATCCGCCGTGAAAGACAACAGCCCGGCGTTCTTGATGCCGAGGTAGGCCACAAAAATGCCGATGCCCCCGCCGATGGCATGCTGCAGACTTTCCGGAATCGAGACGATGATTTGCTTGCGCAGTTTTGTTACTGTAATAATAATATTGACGATGCCGCAGATGAACACCATGGCCAGCGCTTCCTGCCACGAGAACCCCAGCGCGAATACCACCGTGTATGTGAAAAATGCGTTCAGCCCCATGCCCGGCGCTTGTGCGTAGGGAACGTTTGCAAACAGCGCCATCACCAAAGTGCCGACCGCCGCCGCGAACAGGGTCGCGAGAAAAACCGCCTGATACGGAATGCCCGTCTGCGACAAGACCTGCGGATTGATGAACATGATATAGGCCATAGCGAAAAACGTTGTAAACCCCGCCACGATTTCCGTGCGCACAGTGGTTTTGTTTTCTGCAAGCTTGAACATATTGAATCTCTCCGTTCCGTTTCGTATTCCCGCCCGGACATCTTACAAAAAATACGTCCTTCTCGCAAGGTGTTCCGCAATAAACAGGTTCGCCGCCTTGTTTTCACGAGACGGCGAACCTGTTTGTTTTTCCCGGTTGAAAGCGAATGTTTGAGAGCGTTATACGACCATCAAGACCCTTATACGCTCGAAGTCGCCTTCACGCGCTCCTCGTAACTCAGCCCGGACAGCCGGACGACCTCGTTCAGGTCGAGCCCGAGCAGCCCCGCAAGCCGCGTGCCGTAGTCCTTGTCTGCGAGATAGCAATGCGCCGCATGGCGGTTACGAATGTTCACGGGCACGCCGTCCATCGCGCGCGTCGTGTTCTCGCAAAGCACCTGCTTCTGCGCCTCGCTCATCAAATTGTACAGCGCGCCGGGCTGATAGAAGGTGTCGTCCGTCGGGTCGGCCTTCGGCTCGTACGCCGCCAGCGCCCCCTGCAGGTCCAGCGCCGGGTCGGCCGCCTCGGGCGACTCCACCCACTCGCCAAAACTATTGGGCGTATGCGGAATCGTCCCGCCGTAATTCCCGTCCACGCGCATCTGCCCGTCACGGTGATAGGCGTGCACCGCCGCGTGCTTGGCCTGATTGACCGGAATGCTCGCATTGTTGACGCCGAGCCGATAGCGCTGCGCGTCGCCATACGAAAACAGCCGCGCCTGCAGCAATTTGTCCGGCGAGTAGCCGAGGCCGGGCACGACATTGGCCGGATTGAAAGCCGCCTGCTCGACTTCCGCAAAATAATTCTCAGGATTGCGGTTGAGTTCCAGCACCCCGACGTCAATCAAAGGAAACTCCTTGTGACTCCAGGTCTTTGTGATATCAAACGGATTCTCTTTGTAATTGTTCGCCTGCTCGGTCGTCATGACCTGAATCGCCAAATTCCATTTCGGGAAATTGCCCTCCTCGATTGCGTAAAACAAATCGCGCTGATGGCTCTCGCGGTCCCGTCCAATCAACTCCGCCGACTCCGCGTCCGTCAAATTCCGAATCCCCTGTTGGCAGACAAAATGATACTTGACCCAAGTCCGCTCGCCCGCCGCATTGACCATCGAAAACGTGTGGCTGCCAAACCCGTGCATATGCCGGTAAGACGCCGGAATCCCGCGGTCGCTCATCGTGATTGTGACCTGGTGCAGCGCCTCCGGCAGCAAACTCCAAAAATCCCAGTTGTTCATCGCCGAGTGCATATTGGTCTTTGGGTGCCGCTTGACCACATGGTTGAGGTCCGGAAACCGCAGCCCGTCGCGCAGGAAAAAGACCGGCGTATTGTTGCCGACCAAATCCCAGTTGCCCTCTTCCGTATAAAATTTAAATGCAAAGCCGCGGATGTCGCGTTCCGCGTCAGCCGCGCCGCGCTCGCCGGCCACTGTCGAGAACCGAACAAACACATCCGTCTTCTTCCCCACTTCGGAGAACAATTTTGCCTTGGTATACCCCGTGATATCATGCGTGACTGTGAACGTTCCGTACGCCCCCGACCCCTTCGCATGCATACGCCGCTCCGGAATCACCTCACGGTCAAAATGCGCAAGTTTCTCAACGAACCAAGGGTTCTGAATCGCCATCGGCCCGCGCTCGCCGGCGGTCACCGTATTCGTATTATCAGCAACCGGCGCCCCGACTTCATTGGTCAATTTCTTAGATTTGTCATCACTCATAGTATGCCCTCCGGGCTTCCCGCCCACTTAACTTTGAGATGGTTGAAATTAAGAATATTACACCACCGGAATCACAAAAAATCAAGCCAAATTTGACACCCCTCGTCATTCGCCGGCTTGACCGGCGAATCCAAGGTGATATATCCGTGGATTCCCAGGGTTACGTTCCCCCGGGTCAAGCCCGGGGTCACCGATTGCTTCGCAATCGCCCGGGAATGACATTGGGCGTGAACGGTAGCGCTACCCCGCGAGGATTTGCTGCAGCATTTCTTCGGTCGCGGCGCGATCCGCAACGTAATAGGACGCCCCGTTCATCATCTGCGGTGTGCCCGGCAGCATCCATGTATGAAAATTCCCGCTGCTGCTGCCGGTCAGGTTCGAAACCATTGACATCCCCGCCGCAAAACCAATATTTGTTTCAATGGCGCTCTTCGCCGTGAAGGCAACACGCGGCAGATCCATATCCATACTTTGCTGCACTACGGCTTTCAAAAATTCCTGTTGTGCGCCTATGCGCCCGAGATCCGCATTCGCATATCCGCTGCGGAAGCGCAGATACTGCACGGCCTGATCGCCCGTGAGCACCTGCCGGCCGGCGCGCAAATCGATGTAGAGATCCTGATCGACGTCGGTATACTGCATGTCGATCGGCACGTCAATCTCTACGCCGCCCATCGCGTCCACAATTTTGCGTACACCGTCGTCCGTGATTTCCGCATAATAATGGATCGGTATCCCACAAAGCACATCAGAGACGGCTTTCGCGCAGCCTTTGAAATCTTCTGTCTCGAGGACTGAATTGATTTTTTGGTAGGCTGCTCCCGGGTATGCGGGACGTTCGTAATAGGTGTCGCGCGGCACGGAAATCTCATCGATAGTCTTGTTCACCGTATCGATCGAAAAAACCATCATCGTATCCGAAAGCCCTTGATTCGTTCCAAGGAAGAGCACGTTGATCCGGCCTTCTTCCGCGAAAACGCCTGTCTCGTCGCCTGCGACAGGGTCAAGATTGCCCGGGCGGCTCTCGATCCATGATCTCAGAAAAGCAAAGCCAATCGCCAAAATAACGATGATAATAATGAAAGGCAAGATCGACGATTTGCGCCGCTGCTTTTTGCCGTGCCGCTTTTTTTTGTTATGACGCGCCGAGCGTACGTATCTGTCGTCTGCGTCGTCGTCATACCTGCGCTTGTCTCTTCTAGTACTGATAGAACCCCTCCCCTGACTTGCGTCCGAGCTTGCCGCCGCGCACCATCTTCTTCAAAAGCGGATGCGGTCGATACTTCGAATCGCCGGTCTCGCTGAAAAGCGTTTCCATAATGGCCAGACACACGTCAAGACCCACAAGATCGCCGAGAGCAAGCGGACCCATCGGATGGTTTGCGCCGAGTTTCATGGCTTCGTCAATGCCTTCGACGGTAGCGACGCCTTCCGCATAAATGCCGATGCCCTCATTGATCATCGGAATGAGGATGCGGTTGACAACAAAGCCCGGCGCTTCTGCGACCTGCACGGGCGTCTTGCCTAGCGCCTTGGAAAGTTCGATTACAGCCGCTTCCGTTTCGTCGCTGGTGCGCAGCCCCTTGATCACCTCGACCAGTTTCATAACAGGCGCGGGATTGAAGAAGTGCATACCGATCACTTTGTCCGTACGCTTGGTAGCATTCGCAATCTCCGTGATCGAGAAAGCGCTCGTATTCGAAGCGAGAATTGTATTCGGTCCCGTGAGCGCGTCGAGATCCGCAAAGAGTTTTTTCTTGACGTCAAGATTTTCGTAAATCGCTTCGACGATGAGATCCGCATCCTTCACAACAGAAAGATCCGGGCTGTGCGAAATCCGGCCGAGGATGGCCGCTTTGTCTTCCGCCGTGATTTTCTCCTTTTCGACGAGTTTCGAAAGGTTCTTTTCGATCAGGGCATAGCCCTTCTCGATCGCCGCCTCAAAAAGGTCTGTATAGGCGACTTCGAAACCGCCCTGTGCCATCACCTGAATGATCCCTGCGCCCATAGTCCCCGCGCCGATAACTCCGATTTTCTTCATGTTCGTTCCTCCTTCTGCTTTACAAAAATAACGCTTTTATTTGTAGCTGTCATTCCCGCGAAGGCGGGAATCCATATCAATGGCTATTTCCTAAGATAGTCCAGCATCCCTTTCTTGTACGCCTCCACGCCCGGCTGGTCGAAGGGGTTGACGCCCATTAGCAAGCCCGTGATAGCGCAGGTCAGTTCAAAAACATAGACAAGCTGCCCGAAAGCATATGCGCTGTTCTCGGGAATGAACACACGAATAATCGGAATGTCCACTGCCCTGTGCGCTTTCGCCATCCCCTCAAGCACAGCCCGGTTGAATTCGGAAAAGCTTCGCCCTGTATAATCACCTGCATCCTCACCCGACACCGTGATATCGTGCGTGGGGTTTTCGATGAAAAGGAGCGTTTCGTAAAAGATCTGCCGGCCGTCCTGGAAAAACTGCCCCAGCGAGTGCAGGTCACGGCTGATGCCCACGCCGACGGGCAGGACGCCGCGCCCGTCCTTCCCCTCACTCTCGCCAAAAAGCTGGAGGGACCAGGCTGTGAAATCTTCAACCGAGGGGTCAAAGAACGCAAAGGTTTCTACGGTCTTTTTCTGCTCGAGTACAGCTCTCACGCTGGCAAATTTTTTGGCAAGATCAATCATCTCTTCGGATTCTGCCGAGACGGCGCCCGCAAGAAGGGCACGGATATCAACGCCGGCGGCCTTTAGCGGCAAGAGTCCCACGGGCGAGATCACCGAATACCGGCCTCCGATATCAGGCGGGAGAATGAAAGTCTTATAGCCATTATTGTCTGACTCAGCACGCAGTTTTCCATTATGCTCGTCGGTGATCGCATAGATACGGGAGAGCGCTTCTTCGCGCCCGTACTTTTCCGTGAGGAGTTTTTTCAGCGCAAGGAAGGCGACAGACGGCTCGAGCGTCCCGCCGGATTTGCTGATGATGAGCAGGCACACGTCGTCGTCTTTGATCTTGTCGATGAGATTTGCGTGATAGGTTCCGCTGACGTTGAAGCCGGCGAAAAGCACCTCGGGGCGCCCCGCCGTGGCTTTCGAATCCGCGCGGTCGACAAAGGAGAGCGCCGCCCGGGCGCCCAGGTAAGAGCCGCCGATGCCGATCACGACGAAGTATTTGCAGCGCGCGGCGATCTCGTCGGCAGTCCGCTCTATATCCGAAAGAAGGTCCTCCGGCAGGCGGGCCGCATAGTTGACCCAGCCTGTGAAGTCCATATCCCCGGCGTAAAGCCGTTCTTTCGCCGCATCCGCCCGCGCCCGCAGCCCCGCAGCATCCTCCAGTATCTCCGCCCCGGTTTCATATACGATTTTAATTGCATCACTCATTTTCGATTTTCACTCCTCGTATGACCTGCCCGGTTGTCCTGCTCGTATAAGCAGGGAAGATACTGCGCAGCAATTCGATCACGCCCGCATCGTCGATACGGGAAGGGTCCTTGTTCCAAAGCACCGACCAGTGCGGAAGCTTGGCGCCGCTCTTGTCTTCCGTCAGCCAGATGCGGTCTGCCACGGGCGGATCGATCCGTTCGGCGCCCGGCGTGGCCTGGAGCACGCGTTCTCCCGAACGCAGCTGCGTGGTGACGATGTCGATGTCTTCATACGGCAACGCGCCGCTCAGCCTGATCATCGCTTCGGCAAGTTCGCGGATCTGTATCGTCTCGCCCGGCCCGAGTTCGTAGATTTCTCCGCCCTCGGCGAGCGCCGCAGCCTCGGTTGTCAGGAGCGCAGCTTCCTCTGCGGCGATGAAACTCCGCGATACGTCCTTGTCCGTCACGGTGACGGGTCTGCCCTCGGCGATTTGCTTGGCAAAGACGGCGATGACGTTTCCTCGTCCTTCGATGAGATTCGGGAAGCGGCAGGCGGCGTACTTTACGGAAGACTTCGCGTTCCTCTCCATTATAACCATTTCCGCGATCCTTTTGCACGCGGCGGCAACGCTGACCGGTTCGGCCGCCCGCGTCGTGGATACTAAAATAAATTTTTCGGCAGAGTACTCTTCCGCGAGATCGGCCGCCATCTTGAGTCCAAAGACATTCGTGAGAAAGGTCTCTCGCGGATTGGCCTGTGCCAGAGGAATCTGCTTGAGTTCGGCGGCGTGGAAGATTAGATGCGGGCGAAAGGCCGCGAAGGCGCGGCGCATCGTCTCGGCGTCGCGTACGGAGGCGACGACAGTGCGAAACTCAGTCTCGCCCGTCAGTCTGCCAAATTCCGAGGCGAGCATTGCCAGTCCGTCCTCGTCCGCATCCAAAGCGATGAGTCTTCTGGGCTTGTACCTAAGGATTCGCTTGCAAAGCTCAGTTCCGAAAACGCCGGCGCCGCCCGTGACGAGGACGACCCGTCCGCGTATTTCGGCGGCGGTCTCCCTATGATCGATCCGGGGGCGGTCACGCCCGAGCAAATCAGAAATCACAGGCTTTCGCAAATCCGCCAAAGTGGCATGCGGCGCCTCGGTCCCGGCCTGCGTGTATACAAGCGGCAACAGAGATATACCGCAGCGTGTCTTGACGCACTCGCGCAGCACAGCGGCCAGATACCGCCGGGATGCCGAAGGCTTCGCAACGATGATCTCGTCTATCTCGTGTCTGCGCGCGAGCAGTCTGATCTCCCGCCGGCCGGATGCGATCTCAACGCCCAGCAGCGAGCCACCCTCATTCGCCTTGTCATCATCCACGATGATCTCAGGTTTCCATCCTTTGCCGGGCGTGTTTTGTATCTCAGCGATCAATTCCGCCGTGGCTTTGCCCGAGCCAATGAACAGGACGCGCCTCGCCTCCTTCGCCGATGCGGGGTGCGGTTTTTGCAAAGCGGAGCGGGCAATATCAGCCGCTTGTTCCGTGCCCGCTGCACGGCTCACGTAGAGAAACCTCGAAACCGAAACAAAGACAACGTCAAAAATAAACGAAAACAGTATCACGCGCGGTGCAAGCGCGGGCTCGATCCCAAGCAAAGCCGCCGCCGTCACCGAAGCAAAAGTCCCCGCCGCCAGCGCCAGTGCAACGTGCTTGAAGTCCGCCAGGTTCGCATATTCAAAAACGATGCGATAAACCGAAGTAACAAACTGCGCCGCCAATTTGACCGCGATGAGAATCAGAAAACCGGTCAAATAAACTTTGAAATAACTCCCCGCCACGCTGCCCGAAGCGCCCGCAGCCGCCCCCTCAACATCAGACGCCGCCAGCGAAGCATTCAATATAAACGCCAACAAATAGGAAGCGTTAAAAGCAACAAAATCAACAAAAACAAAAAAAGCTCTCCGCGCATTATTCGACATACAACCATTGTATTTCCAAGCCCGCAAGCATGCAATGAATCCCCCAAAATGTCACGCAAATGTAAGGGAAGTCTCGCGATGCGATTTTGTACAGAAAAACAGTTTACTGATTAGTATCCAATAACATGCTTATGAATCAATGTCCACTTACTTGTCAACGATAATGAGAGATGTTGCGATTCTTTTCCGGAATGCATAGAATGGGAAGGTCTGTTGGCAATGTGTGCAAGGGGAGTGATTGGGAGGGATGACGTGGCGAAAGCGATCATGATTCAGGGTACGGGCTCGAACGCCGGCAAGAGTCTTATTACGGCCGCGCTGTGCCGGATATTCCGGCAGGACGGCTACAGGGTCGCGCCGTTTAAGTCACAGAACATGGCGTTAAATTCGTATATTACCCCCGACGGTTTTGAAATCGGCAGGGCGCAGGCGGTCCAGGCGGAAGCGGCGCAGGTCGTCCCCGACGTCCGTATGAATCCGGTCCTGCTCAAGCCGACAAGCGACAAAAGCTGTCAGGTGATCGTGAACGGCAAACCCTATCAGGATATGCCCGCATGGGATTATTATGCGAGCAAAAATACGCTGCGCGCCGCCGTGGAGCGCGCGTACGAAAGCCTTGCCGAAGAGTATGAAATAATTGTGATCGAAGGCGCCGGCAGCCCTGCCGAAATCAACCTCTCGCAGGACGATTTTGTCAACATGGGCATGGCCAGGATTGCTGGCGCGCCCGTTCTGCTCGTCGGCGACATCGACAGGGGCGGCGTTTTTGCATCGCTCTACGGGACCTGCGCGATCATCGAGCCGGAGGAAGCCGCCATGATCA
>JAISJT010000004.1 GCA_031261395.1 Eubacteriales Family XIII. Incertae Sedis bacterium | reverse complement strand
TGGGGGCGAAACTGTATCATTACAGAGACTCCAATGGTATTGAAGCGGATGCGATCATTGAATTCCGGAATGGAGACTGGGGCGCATTTGAAATCAAGCTCGGTATCGGCGCCGAAGATGAAGCCGCGGAATCACTCCTCAGGCTTGCCGATAACATAGATTATTCCAAAGTCTCAAAACCCCGGGCGCTCACTGTAATTACAGGAGACGGATTTGCTCACAGCAGAGAAGATGGAGTACGAGTTGTTCCATTTTCAGCGTTGAAATGATACCTTTGAAACCGTGAAAACACAGGAGTTTGGAGAAATATGAAATTAGGGAGAAAAAAATGGGTGGCTGGTGAGGTTGTGACCATTTAGCTCGATAGGATTCGGTTTACTGACAAGGCAAAGGAGACTTGCATACCTAAGAAATTTCGACTAATATAAAGTTGTACTTTGAATTAGTCGGAACGGAGATTGTGATGACATATACAAACAGACATGCTGAAAAAACTTTTGCGATCCTCTCGGAGATGTTCGGCGCAGTTCTTGTAACAGGAGCGCGCCAAGTTGGGAAATCCACCATGCTGGAGCATTTGACCGAAGGCATCCCGCTCTTGTCGTTTGATGATGCTGCCGTAATATCATCGGCAACAGACGCTCCGGGGCTTTTTTTCGAATACAACAAGCCGCCTGTGTTTCTTGACGAGATACAAAAGGCTCCGGATCTATTTCCACAGATGAAGTTGATTCTTGACCGCTCAAAGAAAAAGGGGCAATTTTTTCTTTCCGGGTCACAGCAATTCGAGATGATGGAAAATGTCAGTGAATCGCTTTCCGGGCGAATTGGCATCATCAATTTGCTTGGTATCTCAATGCGGGAAGAAAACGGCGATGTCTTTGACGAACCTTTTACTCCTACGCCGTCCTATTTCAGCGCCCGAACGGAAACACGGGTACACAAGGCGCCCGATAAGGTTTGGGCGCGGATTTGGCGAGGCAGCATGCCGGAATTATTGCTCAATCCGAAATTCGATTGGTCGAAGTTCTACGGGGCATATCTCCGCACCTATATCGAAAGAGATGTTCGTCAGATCATACAAGCCACCGATCTGATGAAATTCCAAACATTCATGAGCGCCGCCGCTGCCCGAACCGGAGGGCTTCTCAATCTGAGCGATATGGCAAAGGATGTGGGAATCAGTCAGCCGACCGCGCAAAGCTGGCTTTCCGTTCTCTTGGCAACCAATATCGTTTATCTTCTTCGCCCTTATCATACAAATCTCACCAAAAGAGCCGTTAAAACCCCCAAGATGTTTTTCCTCGACACCGGCTTGGCAGCGTACTTAACGAAATGGACAACGCCGGACGTCCTCGCAGGCGGCGCCATGTCCGGTGAATTCTTTGAGACCTTTGTGGTTTCCGAAATACTAAAGAGTTATTACAATACCGGAGAACTCGACTTGCCGCTATATTTTTACCGAGACAAGGAAAAGAATGAAATAGATCTTTTGATCATAAAAGATGGCATTGCCCATCCGCTCGAAATCAAAAAGACAACCGCCCCGAACAGCGGTGATATATCATCATTTAAATTGCTGGATAAACTCGAGGGAGTCAGGCGAGGCCACGGCGGGGTCATCTGCTTTTCAGACAAGCTCCTTCCAATATCCGGAACCGACACAAGCATTCCCATTTCGTATCTTTGAACACATCGCCACATTCGTCTTTTGAGGTGCGCGGATACTATTGTTAGAATAAGGTCAGGATGATACAATCCGTTGAGGCGAAAAAGGAGTTTAGAAAAATATGAAATTAGGAATCGTTGGCCTGCCGAATGTGGGGAAGAGTACGTTGTTCAATGCTATCACGAAGGCTGGGGCGGAGGCTGCGAATTATCCGTTTTGCACGATTGAGCCCAATGTGGGCGTTGTTGTCGTGCCGGACGAGCGCATCGATGCGCTGACACAGATGTACGATTCCGACAAGACGGTCTATGCGACCATTGAGTTTTATGACATCGCCGGCCTTGTGAAAGGGGCGTCGAAGGGCGAGGGGCTTGGCAATAAATTTCTTGGGCACATTCGTGAAGCCTCGGCCATCGTACACGTGGTGCGCTGCTTTGACGACCCCAATGTCGTGCATGTAGACGGTGCGCCGGATCCCGCGCGGGACATCGAGACGATCGACCTCGAATTGATTTTCGCCGATATGGACGCCGTGGAACGCCGTATCGACAAGACGAAGAAGGCGATGAAGGGCGGCGACAAATCCTTTGAAAAAGAACTGACTCTGCTGGAACGCATCCACACAGCCTTGCTGGACGGCAAGCCGGCGCGCGCGCTGGATTTGGAAGAAGACGAGAGGGCGGCGCTCCAAGCGATAGATTTGCTGACTGGCAAGCCGGTCATCTACGCGGCCAATATCGCCGAGTCGGAGGCGGGTGCGGGGTCCGGCGAAGAAAACGATTATGTGAAAGCGGTCCGCCGCATTGCCGAGGCGGAAGGCGCCGAGGTCGTCGTGCTCGCCGCCAAGGTCGAGGCGGAGCTCGCGGAGCTGGATGACGAGGATCGCGCTGCCTTTCTCGAGGAGCTTGGTATCGGCGAATCGGGTCTCGACAAACTTGTGAAGGCCTCCTACGCCTTGCTCGATTTGATCTCCTTCCTTACCGCCGGAAAGCCGGAGACGCGGGCATGGACGATCACGCGCGGGATGAAGGCTCCGCAGGCTGCCGGCAAGATCCACACGGATTTCGAACGCGGCTTTATCCGCGCGGAGACGATCGCCTATGAAAAGCTCATGGAATGCGGAAGCCTTGCCGCCGCAAAGGAAAAAGGCCTCATCCGTTCAGAAGGCAAAGAGTACATCGTCAAAGACGGCGACGTCATGCATTTCCTGTTCAACGTGTAAACAAGGTCATTCACCGACTTGATCGGCGAATCCAAAATCAGGTATAGATCTTAGGCAGGCGCTGACCGAAACGGCAGACTATTTCATAACTAATTGTTCCCGCTAATTCTGCGATTTCCCCGGCTGTGATCGCGAGTCCGTCTTGTTCGCCCAGCACCGTGATTTCGTCGTATTCGGTGACGCCTGGCACATCCGTGACATCTATCATGAATTGATCCATGCAGATCGTACCGACGATCGGCGCGTACCTGCCGCGTACGATGACGCGCCCCTTGCCGCCCAGGATGCGTGGCAATCCGTCGCCGTAGCCGATCGATATCGTCGCAATCAGACTTTCGCGCGCCGTGGTGAAATGCCTGCCGTAACTCACGGAAAATCCAGAAGGTACTTTTTTGAGATATACGATATAGCCCCGCACGCTCATGGACGGGGAAAGCGGGAGCCTTGATTTGTCGACATCGCCGGACGGATATAGACCGTAGAGGACGATGCCCGGCCTGACCACGTCAAAGTTTGCTTCGGGCAGCATCATGATAGCCGCGCTGTTGGCAATCGATTTTTGCCCCGGGTCTACGCCTGCTTTGATGAGCTGTGTCGCAAAGGCGTCAAAGATGCGAAGCTGGGCGTGTGCGTAGGAAAGATCCGTCTCGTCTGAGGTCGCAAAGTGGGAAAAGATACCCTTCATCCTTAGGTGTGGCATGGTGGCAAGACTGACGATATCGGCCACGCCTTTCTCTGTGTAAAGGAAGCCAAGGCGCCCCATGCCGGTCTCGACTGCCGCATAGTAGGGGATCGGATTTTTCGCGCCGGTGCGCTCGGCTATTTCCGAAAGCAGACGCGCATCTTCCACCGACGTGATGACCGGCGTGAGATTTTGGTCGAGAACGTCCTTGAAATTGCCGCGCGGTGTGGCGGAGAGCAAGATGATATCTTTGCGGATGCCGGCGCTGCGAAGCGCGACAGCTTCCATGATCGTTGCCACGCCGAATGCGTCCGCGCCGGCCTTGATAAGCTCCCAGGCGGTCTTTACGATGCCGTGACCATAGGCGTCGGCCTTGATGCAGCAAATTGTCTCGCTGTCCCCGGCCAGCCGTTTGATTTCTCTGAAATTGTCCGCGATGCTGCCAAGTGATATCTCGACCCACGCCGCTCTGCGCGCTTCATTGTGCATGGGAAAAGTATAGCATAATGCGTATTACAAATTTCGAAATTTCGTTGTTTTCTGATTTGCGATATGTGTACCGCAATGGTATCCTATTAGCAAAATCAGATTGGAGTTGATATCATGAATGAAACACCATTGACACTCAATACGCTGCCGGAGCACGCCGGAGTCATCCTCCAGTGCCATGACAATCCCGATGCCGACACGATCGCGAGCGCCTATGCGCTTTATCGGTATTTCACCTCGCTTGGCGAGCCTGCCAAAATGGTCTATGCCGGATTCAATTCCATCAAGAAGCCAAACCTGACTATCTTTGCCGATGAGCTTTCCATGCCGCTCGAATTCCTTGGCAAGCAGACGCCTTCGGCACAGGAACTCTTGCCGGGCGATCCCCTGCTCATCACGGTTGACTGCCAGCACGGCGCCGGCAATGTGACACGCATCGAAGCGGACAAGGTCTGCGTCATAGATCATCATATTAAGGAAACGAACGAGTATATCTCGGCGGACATCAAGGCATATCTCGGAAGCTGCGCGACCCTTGTCTGGACGCTTCTCAAAGATATAGGCTGGAATCTCGATGATCACGAAGGTGTCTCGACGGCTCTTTATTACGGGCTCTATATGGACACAAACAATCTCGCGGAAATGTTTCACCCCGTAGACCGCGACATGCTGGATCATCTGCACTTCGACACCAGATTCATCAAAAAACTCAAAGGCGTCAATCTGACAAAGGAGGAACTCGTGATCGCGGGGCGCGCACTCGGAGACGTTCACTATTTCGATGAGATCGGCAACGTGATGTTCGAAGTTGAGCAGTGCGACCCAAATATCCTCGGGTTTATCAGCGACATGACGCAGCAGGTGGATGGCGTGACCACCTGCGTCGGATTCAGCGAAATCAACGGCGGCGTCAAACTGTCGCTGCGCAGTTCCACAAACGAAGTCATGGCAAACGAGATGGCGGCTTATCTGACGCAGGGAGTCGGAAGCGGAGGCGGCACCCGTGACAAAGCCGGCGGGTTTTTGAAATGTCCCGAAGACGCCGGCGCCGCGAGGGACTTTCTTGCCGGGCGCATTCAGGATTACTTCCGGACCTATGACAAAATCGTCTCGGGCGTTGACGCCTTGGATACGAGCGCTATGAAAACATACAGAAAGAAACCTGTGACCGTAGCCTATGTGGAGATGTCAGAGGTATTTCCTCCGGGATCAGCCATTTCCGTCAGGACCATGGAGGGCGACGCCGACTTCCAGATCACGGATGACACGCTGCTGATGATCGGCATACAGGGCGAAACCTATCCCATCAGCCGCAAAACATTCGACAGCACCTACGAAAAATTAGACGGCACATTCGAATTCAGCCCGCTGATAAGCGATGCCGATTTCTATACACCGACTGCCCACGACAAGCTCTACGGCAAGCAGTTTCCGCTCATGGAATACGCAAAGCCCTGTGTCCCCACCGGCGAATCGTACATCTATGCGGCGCCGCTCGAGCGCGATACGAAGATCTTTGCCTCGTGGTATCCGGATGGCTATATGTTTGGAAAACCGGGTGACTACGTCGCGGTCAGATACGACAAGCCTCTCAGTTCCTATATAATCGATAATAAGATTTTTGCATACTCGTATGAGGAAGTCAGTAATGCTGATGTGGTCAAATGACCGAGTCCGTATTTGGCCGGCATGACTACATTCTGACTTCGCTTTCAAATGACGGCGATATCAAAGCGGCCAAAGACGTTGCGGCGGCGCTCTCTGCCTACCGTCTGCCAAAGGGTATTTCTGCCGATTTGCCCGGATACACTGATTTCGCCGAAGACTTTGACGAACTGCCGGTGACGGATGCTGCCGTCAAACAGCGGCTGGACTCCTGCCGCGCGATGATCCTCATTTGTTCGCCGGGGACAAAAGACAATCCGGCGATTTTGGAACGGCTGAAATATTTCGAAAAGAGCGGCAGGCGGGATGCGATCATCCCTGTATTGGCCAGCGGTGAATCCCGAAAGGCCATACCTGATTTTTTCTATACCACCAGGATCATTGAGCGCATACTGAAGGACGGATCGATCGAAAAGGTCACCGATGTACTGAGTCCGATAGCCTCCGACCTTCGCGGCGCCGGCACATCGGAGTACAAGAATATGCTTGCCTACGAGACCGTGCGCATCGTCGCCGCACTGACGGGTCTTCACCCCGATGAACTCGAAAAACGCCATGAACGCAGGCGCAGACAGCGTTTCGCTACTCTGGCCCTCGGCATCGGAAGCGTCAGCGTGATCTGCGCCGTGATCTTTCTGTATCTTGGATTCACCGCATACAATGAAGGCGCTATCGCCGAACTTCAGACAGCGGCAAGCGCCAATACAGTGGAAAGGATCGTCACGGATCTGCCGCAGCAGGCCGCAGCGATTTCAGGGGCTGACCTCGTTGTTGACGAAGCTATACTCGATAGTTTGGATGCGCTCGTGGCAAACGGCAGCGCCAATCTTGAAGCCGTCGATACGGACAGTATTCTGAAAATAAAAGAAGGCGATGCGGCCTTGGCCGTTTTGAAAAAGGCATCCATACTGAGACGGCTCGGGGAGTCCGCAGCAGAAGAGGCATATGAAGCCGCGCTTGAGCGATCTTCACTGCTTCTCAATAATAAAACCCGATACGAAAACGCTTACCGATATGCCATCGCGGCCGGTGCAGGGGGCGCGGGCTGTATTGTCTTCGTGATCGACTATGACAGCGATGTATCGCCGATAGCACGCGGCGAGATCATCACCGCACTGAACGCCGAACCCTTTGCAAAATACAGGGATTATTCGGCGGCGTTTTCGGAGCTGATCCCCGGGTCTGTGAGCGAAGCGAGTCTCGTCACCTTTGGCGAAGAAGGACCTACCCTGCGCGTGCAAAAAGTGACGACAGAGCAGCTGAAGCTCCTGCAATATGTGATCTTGTAGAGGATGATATGAACGAAGATTTTATTTACGATGCTTTCATCAGCTACCGGCACAAGGATCTTGACGGCAAGGTGGCGGGGACGGCGCTGCCGTTTCTCGAAACTTATGCACTTCCAAAATCCTTGACCGAGCAGGGCCTGACCGGTATCGGGCGCGTATTTCGTGACACGGAGGAACTCGCGGTTTCCCGTATCCTGAGTGATGCGATCACCGAAGCGCTGCATAGTACGCGCATCCTCGTCGTCCTGTGTACGACCGACCTGCCGGCCTCCGCATGGTGCGACAAGGAAGTCCAGACCTTTATCGAACTCGGCAGATCCCAGTATGTCTACGCCTTGCTGATCAACGGCGATGAAGAAAAATCATTTTTGCCAAGTCTCAAGCGTATTCCCGACATTGCAGACCGCTTGCTCGATGTCCGCGTGACGGATACAGATCCGTCCGACGGCAAGGCCTACGAAAAGAAGCTCCTCCAAAATGTGAAGAGTGAACTTTTGCGGGTCGTGGCCGGCAAAGCGGGCTGTACCTATGAATCGCTGGCCGCGCTTGACTCCCAAAGAAGACGGCGCAAGATGGCGGCTCGTTTTGCGGGGATCGCCTCCGCCTTTGCAGCCGTGATCGTGGTCGCGGCCGGGCTTTGGGCCTCTGCTGCGGGCTACCGCGATACCGCGCAGACCGAACAGGCGGCGACGATGGATATGCTCTATTCGCTCACCTATACCCTGCCTGCGGACCTTGCAAACATACCCGGTACACAGCGCCTGATTGAAAGCACCCTCGAGCAAAACGTGGCGGAGATCAATTCCATCCTCGGCATGGCAAAAGACCCCGATGCGGTAGCGCAGCAAAAAGCCGAGAACCTTATGAAACTTGCGGGCGTATACGATGTACTCGGTGATACCAAAAAGGCGATATCTTCAGTCAGAGAGGCCGCAGGGCTGCTCAAGGCGGCTCCCGAATCGGGCGACAGCAAAGCGATCCTGTTGTATGCAAAAAGTTTGACGGCGTTGGGCAGCAGACTGAGCGAATCCGGCGATTTTGAGGAGGCCGGGCCGGCGCTCGCGGAGGCGGTGCGTGTGCAGCGCTTGGATCTGACCGATCCCGGAGCCGCGCTTGGCCTTGCCGCCTGCTACCACAACCAGGCCGCAAATCTTGCGCGTATAGGAAGCTATGACGAATCTATCTCGCTCCTCATGTCCTGTGCCGAATTTCTCGGCGGCTTGCCGGACGCTGACTCGCCGGAGGTACAGCGTTCCTATATGCTCACCTGCCAAAACCTCGGAACCGGCTACGCCATGCTGGCGGAGTATGCGGATGCTACCGAATGGATCGCAAAGCAAGTGAGCGTCGCAGAAGCGCTTTACGAAAACGGCCAAACGCGAACCAATCTGATGAGCCTCGCCTCCGCCTGCGCTTCCTATGCAAATACCGTCAACCTCGCAGGGGATCAGGGTAGTGCGGACGCCTATTTTGCAAGAGCGATCGGGTATTTCGAGGCGCTTGCTTCCGACAAGGACAACGCAGCGGCGGCGGAAGCGCTCGCCACCACCTGCGCCAATTACGGCGCATCGCTGAATGTGGCCGGCGACTATGAGGGCGCCGCAAAATACTACGGAGATGCCGCCCGCATCAGGGAAACATCCCTGAAGAGCGATACACCGGCGAGGGCGGCGCTCACCGCAAGGCTGTATTACAATATCGCAGAGAATTATTTGGATATGGATGAACTGACCGAGGCCCGCAAAGCCTATGACGTCTGTCTTGCGCAATACGAACCCGTATCGGAAACCCTCGGAGACTATCACCGGTCCGAGTATCTGGCGAGGCTGTCTTATTATGAACTGATCTTTGACCGGGATCCTGCGCTGGCACAGAAGACTGCCGAGGAGGCCGTGGCAAAGATGCCGGAGTCCTCCTTCGCCCACTATATGCTTGCCTACGCGATGCTCTACAATGACGACCCCGGTGCGGCCCATGAATTTGAACTGCTCACGGCGCGCGGCCAAAACGAGATCGACAATATCAAAGAAGATCTCGCGATGCAGCAGCGCATAGGACTGACTGCACCGCAGGGATCTATTTATTATGAATCAGCAATGTCTTTAGTGCGCTGAACACTCCGAACTTCACAGCCAATAGGATCGCAGCCGCGAGCACGCCGATGATGATCGCTGTCTGAGCCGGCGTCAAGCCGTGGTCTTCCCCGGGCGGCTGCACAGGATCTATTTCTTTGCCTTCGGGATTATATGCCGGTGCGCTGTCAGTGGCTACCGGAGGAGGAGCGATGGTGTCCACCGGTGCGGCAGGCAGGGCATTGGCGGGTGAAGGTGCGGCAAGCGGCGTAGACGTATTGCGCCCAACGGTGGCGGCAGGCGCCGGCGTTTGGCCGCTATTATCCGAGGGTGGCCCGGATGGATCTTCATATGGATCTTCAGCGGGATCATCAGAAGGATCTTTTGGCGGATCGTCCTTGTGAGGATCATCTTTTGGCGGATCGTCCTTGGGAGGATCATCTCCGGGGGGCGGCGGAACTACAGGATCCGCGGGGGTATTGTCCACATAGTCGGATTCAACCGTCAAATCCATACCGGCCGGCTTGACCGCTTCCCAGTCAAGAATAAAGTTTATATAATCATATGTTTTCGTCGCCAGGAATTCGGATACCGTAGATGGATTTGCGGATAAATTTGGATTTGTACTATAATCCGACAGATAAAGCGTGATATCATCACCTTCGTCATCGGTACCGAGCGCCACCTGCAGCAAGCCCGCGGCGCTGGCGGTGACGTCATACTCTGATATATCTACTCCGAGCAAGGTGAACAAAGCGGCAACCAACTCATTTGCAGGTACATCCGGAAATGCCTCATCCTCCCACTCTAAGTCCTTGGTGGCAAAGGGTGTGCTGTCACTGGCCTGGAAATAGTAAGACGCAGTATATGTGCGTTTTTCCCATTTCGCATAGAGCGGCAAACCATATGCATAATTTGCACCATATTTGAGGGTTTGATAGTTTGCATCAACTAAAATATTTTCTCCGGGCTGGTATAGTGTACCGTTTCCTTCCTCATCAAGCGTCCATCCCTTGAAAGCGTATATCTGCGAGTAAGCGCTGCCCAAGGAAGGTACATCCTTCGGTATGGTAACGTTTACTTTTTCGTTGCCTCCTGCATAAAAGTTTTCTTCGTCAATATTGAGGGGAACTAAATCAGGGAGTCCCATTTTGCCTATTGCGGTTTGTAACGCATCATTGTCGCCGGCGAAATCGTTCGCCACATCAGCAGGTAAGTTCGCATCAAAAGCGAGTTTCGCTGAAAACCCGCTGATAAAGATATTGATTGATGTATACCCGGCGTAGGGGGAACCATTCGCAAGACCAATATCCTTAATAAATCTATCTGCGTCAAGGTACATTTGATCATTGTCAACCAAATAGTTTCCGGGCATACCGGGATCCTCTATCCGGTTGTCATCGCCGTCATAATATTTCGAGTAATTTGCTTCAATATATTTTCTTGAAAATTGTTCTACCAGGTTAAAAAACTTCGGGAAAGTCGTAACTTCATCTACATGCAAATCTTCCTCTACAAACGCTCCCTTGTCAAACAGGTGTTTCTTATAGCCATAATTGTCATTATAAGTGTCTAAATTCCAAGTCATTGGAGCCTGATACATATCAGAAGTGTACGGTTTCACAGTACTAAAATCAAAGAAACTCCAATTTACATTCGCTTTGTATGTGGAATTCTTCTCTGAGTCTAAATCATATTTTGCATCGTTCTTAAAATAATCCTCAATGGAGACATTTCCGGATTCGGGTAGTATCGGAGTATCAACAAGTTTATCCCTTGGTACAAGCCTAACGGCGATCGGGTTATTGACACTAAAACCGCCGGAACCGTCTACAATCAAATCCGAAAGAGAGGCGTAATAGTATACTTTAATCATATCATCTTCCAGAGACGATACTTCTTCCCGGTCGATATCGAGATTTACCCTCTTGAGATATAGGTTCACATCACCTGTGAAGTGTGTATATCGATCCGCATCAGCTGTTTGGATGTCAGTACCCGGAAATTTATCAATTCCAAGAAATTCTGCATTATTTATTGTCTCCGCCGTTGCTTGCCATGAAGACAGGGCATCACTTACGCCTCCAAGTATGTATGTTGTCCCACCGATTTCTTGGTATGGTCTATCCTCATAAACATAATATCCTCTATCGTCAGGAACTGGAGTAATGAATGTGCCATCAATTTGCACCTCCGGCGCACTCATATCTGTTCGCACAAAGCCGGTAGGCTCCAATATCGGTGAGCCAACAACCGAGTCATAGTTCACCTCGATAGATTTCAACAAAACTGTTTTACCATTTGCAAAGTCATAATCATTATAGTTGACATGATATACGCTCGTTTCAAAAGAACCTTTCAGGACGATATCCGCGTCAGGCAGTTTAAAGGGCTCGCCGTTAAATATCGCCTCGTCTATTTCAGGGAAGGCCCCACCTGTTGACCACCCGGAGAATGTGTACTGCTTCTTCTTGGCGTCGGGCATCGCATAAATCTTGCTGCCGGTATCAAATGTGGCTGGGGGAGGCAGTTTATCGAAATCGTCCGTCGTAAGGTTTCCTCGATTTCCATCTGAGTCAAAGAGGGTGTTCCCATCGCTATCGACAAATTCATAGGTGACCGTATGAACCGGTGGCGGCGTGAAATCTGCCGGAAGTTTGATTTTGAGATCTGCGGATTTTGTATACGAACTACCATTTAGGGCAAGCGACAACTCGTATGTACCGACGACAGTGCCTGTAGCTATCTCGCCGTTTGCATCGTTGACTGACGGTCCGGCGGGACTGATCGACCCTGTGAATTGCGCATATTTTAGCGGTATATCAAATTCGTGGTTGCGATGAACTATGGAGTATTTTGCGGTAGTCTCCGTATTTGCAACTTTTGGCTGAAATACAATAGCGACATCCAAGTTGTCTACCAAAGTGTTCACATTCACGCTCCCGGTATCGGTTCCAGTACTTTCCCCGGAGCCCAAAGGCTTCGCCTCTTTAGAACTGAACAGCTGCACCCAGAAGTTTGTGCCGCCGATGTTCACACAGGCAAGCCCCGTGCTCTTGTAATCAGAAGAGATAAGTGCGGCATAGTGTGTGGCGGAATTTATCCAGCCGTTGCTGCCATTCACAACTTCGGCAGGTGATATTTGCCCGGCTGCGATATTTTCCGCAATCTTTGTCTCTGTGTGAACGTTCGGAGCGGTATTCCAGTTTGTGCCGTCAGGTCTGGTGTGCCCAAACTTGATAGCAATTTCTTCGGCCCTTGTCCTCGCCGCTTTCATGAGATCGCTATCAAGGACAAGCGCCGCCTTACCCTTAGATATGCGTTCCTGATTTACAAGGTCAAATGCATTCCGCGCCGCATCCCAATCAACTCTTTCATTTAGAGTAACAGAGACCTTTTCATTCGAGGCCGCATACGCGAAGCTGCCGAGAAATGTCACGGAAATCAACGGCGCCAACAGTAGTACGAGAATCACAAGTCTTAGTGCACGCGATATGCACGGAACATGATAGGACTTCATTTTTGTATCTCCCCGCAGTAATGCAATGCTGCAACTATAACTATATTATTTTAATCTAATTTTAACTCCCATATGCCCCAATTATACCGTCGAACGTCGAAAATGCAAGCACTTTTTGTATTTTTCCGTTCGTTGTCATCCCCGCGCGATTGTGCAAGCAACCGGCGGCTGGCATGCACCAATATATGGTGTCCGAACCCCTGTTCAACACAATATATTGACGTAACCTAAAAAACACAATCCTGCAACGGGAAATTCACAAATTTGGGGGACTGTGGTGTTACTTTAGTGCAAAAAATCCTTGATTTTCGTATTTAAAATGGGATAAAGTAGGATTATGTTTATTGGGTGGTATGGTTCGTGAGTTGAATCTCTTTGAAAAACGGGGAAGTAAGGCAGGATGCTGACAGGAAGTTATTTCAATACGGTTGACAGCAAGGGTCGCGCCTTCGTACCGACGAAACTCCGGTACGGGCTTGAGGAGCGCGTTTGGCTGGCGATCGGTCTTGACGCCTGCATTTATGTCATGGCGCAGGACAAGTGGAATGACTTTCTCGCGGAATACATCACACCTCTCAGCCTCAAGGATGGCGCCGGCCGCAAACTGCAGCGGCAAATCCTCGGCAATTCCAGAGAAGTCGAAATCGACGGACACGGCCGGATCAATATACCGCCGGACTATCTCGCATATGCCGGTATTGAGAAGGACATCGTATTTGTCGGAGTGGGCGATCGTATCGAACTTTGGGACAAGAAGGCGTATGACGTAGAGATGGATCCGAAGACGCTAAACCTCAGCGCCCTGATCCTCGAAGTCGCGAATCATAATGAACTATGACCATACCTCCGTACTTCTGAATGAAGCGGTGGATGGGCTGGCCCTCCGGGAGGGCGCCGTCATCTGTGACGGAACGATCGGCGGCGGCGGTCATGCGCTGGCGATAGCGGAAAAGATCGGCGCGAAGGGTACGCTGATCGGCATGGACAAGGATGGTGAGGCTCTATCGGCCGCAGCAAAGCGGATAGAGAGCGGCCTCCCGCGAAAGATATTTTTTCAGGGCAATTTCACGGAGATCGCACAGGCGCTTTCCGCAAACGGAATAGACGGGCTCGACGGGGCGATCCTCGATTTGGGCGTTTCGTCAAAACAGTTGGATGACCCGGCGCGCGGGTTTTCGTATATGCAAGATGGTCCGCTCTCCATGCGCATGAACGGCGGGGAGCGAGACGGGGAATTAACAGCAGCTGATGTAGTGAACGGATACAGCGAACAGGATCTGTACGGCATTATCCGGGACTACGGTGAAGAGAGATGGGCGAAGCGTATCGCAGCGTTCATCGTGAAGGAAAGGAAGATCGCGCCGATCCTGACGACCGCCCGGCTGACCGGGGTGATCAAAAACGCGATCCCGGCGGCGGCCAGACGCGATGGGCCGCACCCGGCAAAGCGAACCTTTCAGGCGATCCGCATCGAGGTCAACGATGAACTTGGATCGCTCGAGCGGGGACTTGCGGCATTTGCCGAAGTTCTGAAGCCAAAGGGCAGGCTGGCGGTCATCACCTTTCACTCGCTTGAAGACCGCATCGTGAAGGAGTTTTTCCTCAAAAGGGAGGATCCTTGCGAATGTCCAAAGGGACTTCCGGTCTGCGTATGCGGCAAGGTGGCGGACGGCAGACGCGTGAATCGAAAACCGATATTGCCGACGGAAGAAGAAATCAGCAGAAACCCGAGGTCAAGAAGCGCCAAACTTCGTATCCTCGAAAAATTGTAAACAGAGTAACAAAAGACCAACGAAAGGGGGCGAAATACAAAATGGCGCGTGCTACTGCCGAAAGAGACAGACGGACGAATAGGACTGCTTCGGGCAACCGTTCCGGTTACGCCCGCCAGGTCAGACCGGATCGGTCGCGGCAACCGGCGTTTGAACCGGCGCCGCGCATCGAAGCCCTGAGGCCGCTTCCCTCCCGCATAGAAGCCGAGTGCCACCCAGAGCCAGAGGCTCGTATTTTTAGCGGCGCGGAGATACGGGTGATTGCTCTCCTGATCATCATTGTCTCCGCGATCGCGATGGCTGTCATCATGATGGCTGCTCAGGCAGCGGTCACGCAAAAGGAAATCAATGACCTGAAACAAAATATCGCACAGACCGAGGATGACATTACACAGGTCAAGATCGACATCAAACAGTCGCAAAATATCGAAATGATCAGGGAAAAGGCCGAGTCGGACCTTGGCATGAAAGACCCCGGGTTTGACCAGTATATCTATGTAGCCGATCTGCCCTCACCGGGGATGGATTTTGCGACCTATCTCAAAGAGAAGGCATATGGCGAAAACGCGGCAACGACAGAGATCCCGGAATAATAATCCCAATGCAGGCGCCGCAGGTATCCGCAGCCGGATGGTGGGCGTCTTTGTCATTGTTTTGGTGCTTTTTGTTGCGCTGACCTTTCGTATTGGCTGGATCCAAATCGTCGCGGCGGAGCAATACGCGAGCAAGGCGGCGGAATATCAAATCAAGGACACTCGGACCATGCCGGGACGCGGCGCCATCTTTGACCGCAACATGAATGAACTTGCAGTCAGTACAATCAGTTACCGCGTGTGGGTTCGGCTGAAACCCGTCGACAGCAACGATGAGGAGTTTGGCGCAAAACTCGCGGAACAGAAAGATCTGGCGGCTGCGGCTCTTGCACCCGCGCTTGGCAAGAGTATAGCAGAGCTGCTCGCCGAGCTGGATGTCGATCAAACCCTTGTACGCGTCGCGAGCGATATGTCAAAGGCGCAGATGGAACAGATTCGCGAACAGATCAACGAAAAAGATATCAATATCATCGAGTTCGAACAGCGTACGACGCGCAAATATCCGCTCGGTACGCTTGCGTCCAAGGTGATCGGCAGCGTCAATTATGACGGCGTCGGGCAGGCCGGCGTTGAGATGGAATACAACCAATATCTTTCCGGCGTCGCGGGGCGAAAAATAGTGCGTACCGACGGGGTCGGCGGCGCCATCACCGGGGGAGAGCGGGCGGATTATGCAAGTACGGACGGTTACAGTGTTGTACTCACCATTGATGAGGCGATGCAGTATTATGCCGAGGAGGCGCTGAAGAAGGGGCTCGAGCGGACGGAAGCCGATCGCATGATGGCCATTGTGCTCGATCCCAAGACCGGCGAAGTGCTTGCGATGGCCGATACGGATCCCTACGACCCCAATGATCCGGGCAGGCCGATCACGCAGGAGGAACGCGCGATTTTTGGCGTGATGCCTCCGGAGGAACAGACGGCCTATCTCAGCAAGATGTGGCGCAATCCTGTGATTTCCGACGTCTATGACCCCGGCTCGCCGTTCAAGACGATCACGGTCTCGTCCGGTCTCGAAGACGGAGTCATCACGCCCGAGACGACCTTCAACTGCGCCGGTTCTTTCGTCGTTGCCGACAGAAATATTCGCTGCTGGGTATATCCGGGGGCGCACGGCATGCAAACCGTCAGGGACGGGACGGCAAATTCCTGCAATCCGGTCATGATGCAGATCACGCAGGCGCTCACATATCCGCGTTTCTATAATTATCTGCAGCTTTTCGGGATCACGGAAAAGACCGGGATCGACCTGCCGGGTGAGGAAAATCCGCTCGTGCAGGATGCGGATACGGCCGGACCAGTCGGCCTCGCGACCATGTCATTCGGGCAGGGCCTTTCCGTGACGCCGGTTCAGATGGCCACCGCCATCGGGGCGATCGCCAACGACGGCAAGCTGATGAAGCCGCATGTGGTGAAGGCATATGCGGACAGCGAAGGCAATATCGTCGAAGAAATACCGAACAAGATCGAGCGCATGGTGATTTCGGAAAATACGTCGCGCGAAGTTCGTGAGATCATGGAGCACGTCTCCGAAGTGCAGGCGAAAAATTCACCGGCTGCGAAGATCAGCGGCTACCGCATCGGCATCAAAACCGGTACGACGCAGAAGCTCGTAAACGGCGAATATTCCGAAAGCGCCGCCATCGGCTCGATGGTCATCGTGGCGCCGATCGACGATCCGAAATTCGTTGCGCTGGTGCTTTGTGATACGCCGAGGGTAGGCTACTACGGCATCGGTACAGCGGGTCCCGTCGTCAACGAGATCGCCACCGAGCTGCTGCAATATCTGAATGTCAAACCGAATTATACAGAGGAAGAAATCGCGAAGATGAATTCTGAGAAAATCCCTGTGGCCGACTATACGGACTGGACGCTCGCGGATGCGGATGCGTCGCTTGCGCTGCTTGGACTCAGATCAAACCTGACGTCGCCGGAACCGGCCGATGAGGACGGCCCGGTAGAGGACGGCCTTGAAGAAGGCAAACAGACGACGGCGCCCGCTCAAAAATTGCCGTCCGTCAATATGAATTTGAAGGTAAAAGATCAGTATCCGAAGCCGGGTACGCTCGCGGCGCCGGGCAGTACGGTCTTTCTGTATTGGGAATAGAGTGATGGCGGGACTTTTCACAGCGGAAGAAATCATTGACAAGATCGGCGGATCCGTCGATATGCGGTTTGGGTCGCCTGCTATGGCGCAGACGCCGGCCCCTGTTTCTACGGATACGAGGGAGCTGTCGGGCGGCGAGATATTTTTCGCGCTGATCGGGGAAAACCATGATGCGCACGATCATCTTGAGGAGGCGGCGGCAAAGGGCGCGGCGGTTCTTGTTGTTTCGGATGGGTCCCGGGTCAAGCCCGGGATGACAGTTGGGACGCCCGGGATGACAGTTGGGACGCCCGGGGGGCCGGTGGTCATCGTTGTTGAGGACACGCTTCGCGCCTATCAGGATCTTGCCGCATATTATAGAAGCAAAGTCGATCCCTATGTGATCGCTGTGACCGGCAGCGTCGGCAAGACGACGCTCAAAGATATGATTGCCTGCATAGTCAAAGACGATTTTCATACGGTGGCGACGCAGGGAAATTTCAACAATCAAATCGGTCTGCCCAAGACCATCCTCGGGATGTCTGCGGATACGGAGGCGCTCGTGCTCGAAATGGGTATGGGCGGTCCGGGGGAGATAGGCCGCCTCGCGCAGATCGCCGGGCCGGATGTGGCTGCGATCACCAATATCGGTATCTCGCACCGCGAATGCTTTGATTCGGACGACGGTATCATGCTCGAAAAATTGGCGGCTGCCAGTCAAATGGGCGAGGGCGGCCGGCTCGTGATCGACCGCGAAAACCACTGGCCTCTGACGCAGCGCGCGCGTGCGGACAGCAAGGCGAGGGGTTACCGTTTGATCGAGGTAGCGCCGAAAGGCCGCACGGGTGGGGACGCGGATTATTATTACGGTCCGGTACGGTTTGATACAGAATCCGCGGCTGCCTCTTTTGAGATCGAGAGCGGCGAGATGGCGGAACGCTTCCTCGTGCCGGTGCCGGGAGACTATGCCGCCGCTACGTCCGCGCTGGCCTGCGCTGCGGTAGCGCGTCTCGGGATTGACCTCGCCGGCGCCGCTGCCGCGCTGAAAAACCTCGCGCGCACGCCGCACCGTTTGCAAACGATCCGAAAAGATGGCATCTTGGTCATAGACGATACGTACAACGCGAGTCCGGACAGCTGCCGGAGCGGCTTGATTTTTTTGAAATCGGCAGAGGCGTCGCGCAGGATCGCAGTACTCGCGGACATGAATGAACTCGGTCCGGATTCGGAGGCGCTCCACCGTTCCCTCGGGAGCGAGATCGGCGCCGATCTGTCGGCCGGGCGGATCGACAGTCTCGTGTGTTTCGGCGAAAAGGCGCGCGCAATAGCGGCGGGCGCAGGAGAAATCGCAGGCACGGACCATATTCGTGTTTGCCCAGACCGGGAAGAAATGATCGCCGCTCTTTTGGCCGGCAAAACCCCCGGCGACGCATATTTGGTGAAAGGCTCGCATTCGATGCATATGGAAATCGTAGCAAATGCCCTGATAGAGCAGGGGACGGAGGCGTAGATGCTGCTGCCAAGCGTAAGTATAGAAGCCAATTTCGCCCTTCAGGTCGCCATCCCGTTTGCGGTGGCCTGTCTCGTCACGGCCGCCGTGACGTCGGCGCTGATCCCCTGGCTGAAGAAGGCCCACAGCACACAGACGACCTACGAGCTGGCGCCCGAAGAGCACAAGGCCAAATCCGGCACCCCGACGATGGGCGGCATCGCTATCATCATCGGCGCCGTGGCCGGCAGCGGCGTTTCGATGCTGATCTACGGCTTCTCTCAAAATCTGTTGGTCATCCTGCTTGCTTTCGCCGTCTTTGGCCTTATCGGTTTCGTGGACGACTGGCAAAAAATTTCGCGCCGCCGCAACCTTGGTCTGCGCGCGCGCCACAAACTCGCCTTGCAGATCGTCGCCGGCCTCGCCGTCGCGCTCTGGTATGTCCTGCCCGCGAAGATGGGTACCTGGATCATCATCCCGTTTTCGTGGAAGGCCTTCGATATCGGACCCTTCATGATCGCCTACATCGTCTTCATCATCGTCGCCATGGCCAACGCCGTGAACCTGACGGACGGCCTTGACGGCCTCGCCTCCTGCACGAGCTTCGTCGTCTCGATCTTTTTCCCGATTTTCGCCATGATCGGTTTCGGTCTCAGCCTGATGAAAACCGGACCCTACGTCATCCCGAATCTCTCGCAAAACTTCGGCGACGCGATGTTTTTCGCGGCCCTCGCGGGCGCCTGCATCGGCTTCCTGTTTTTCAACCGCCATCCCGCGAAGATATTTATGGGCGACACCGGCTCGCTCGCCATCGGCGGCGGCATCGCGGCCTGCGCCATCTTCACGCGCATGGAACTCCTGCTGCCGATCGCCGGCTTCGTCTTCGTGGCTGAAGTTCTCTCCGACATCATCCAGGTCAGCGTCTTCAAAGCCTGCCACGGCAAGCGCGTCTTCAAAATGGCGCCGCTGCACCACCACTTCGAACTCTCCGGCTGGCACGAAAAAAAAGTCGTCACCGTCTTCGTCAGCGTCACCTTCCTCCTCTGCGTGATCTGCACAGCTGTGATGATCGCCCAGTGGAGCAAAGTCGTTGGATAGACAGGGAAATAATAAGAGCATCATGAGCGAACCCGTGGTATTTCTCAACAAGAAAATTCTGATCGTAGGTCTCGGCATTTCGGGGCAGGCCGCCTTTGACGCTTTGGCCGGCCTTGGCGCGGTGCCGGCTGTCTATGACGCGAAGGATATCGCCAAAACGGATCCCGAATTCTACGAAAGGCTGACCGCGGCAGACGCCTACGCCTATCTGGCAGGCAGACCGGCGCCCGATGTGACCTGGGACTACGTGATCCTTAGCCCGGGTGTTCCGCCGGATCTTCCCTTTCTGCAAACGGCGGCTGCGCGAGGCGCACAGCTCATCGGCGAACTCGAACTGTCGTATCTGCTCGGTCACGGCAAATACGCCGCGATCACCGGCACGAACGGCAAGACGACGACCACTACGCTGGTCTATGAAATTTTCAAGGACGCCGGACTTGACGCCGTGGTGGCGGGCAATATCGGCAACGCCGTAGTGACGGAAGCCCTGCGTGCGACGGACGACACCTGGCTCGTCACAGAAGTCAGCAGTTTTCAGCTCGAAACGACACAGGCCTTCCGCCCCCGTATCTCGGCGCTGCTAAATCTCACGCCGGATCACTTAGACCGCCACAAGACTTTCGAAAACTACGCCGAAGCAAAGGCGCGCATCTTCGCGAACCAAAGCAAAGGGGACTTTTTTGTATACAATGCGGATGACGCGGCGGTCGCGGCGCTGGCGCAGCGAAGCGGCGCGACGAATGTCCCGTTCAGCCGGACGCGGGCGCTGCCGTTTGGCCTGCACGCGGCGGAAGGGCGCCTCGTCTACGTGGACGAGACCGGTACGCAGACCGATATCCTCGCCGCGGACGAAGTGGCGATCCCCGGCGCACACAACTTGGAAAACGCACTGGCCGCTGCGGCAGTGGCGCTCTGCGCCGGTATCAGCGCGGATGTGATCGCAGGTACGCTCCGGCGCTTCCGGGGCGTGGCGCATCGCCTCGAACACGTCACAACAATTGATGGTATCCGCTTTGTGAACGATTCGAAAGGCACCAATCCCGACGCCGCGATCAAAGCTCTCGAAGCAGTAGGAAAAGATATCATCCTCATCGCGGGAGGCTACGACAAAGGCGCCGATTTCGCGTCGTACGCGGCGGCCGCCAAAGACCGCGTGAAGGTTCTGATAGTCATGGGCGTGACCGCGCCAAAAATCCGCGCGGCCGCCGAATCAGCCGGCATCAAGTGTATTGATACGGCCTCGGATATGAACGAAGCCGTACAAAAAGCCCGCAAAGCCGCCGCCCCCGGCGACACAGTCCTATTGTCGCCGGCCTGCGCCAGCTGGGATATGTACGAAAATTTCGAAGAACGCGGAGACGATTTCCGCCGGCTGGCCGAAGCGCTCAAGGAGACGGCCGATGAATGAGGAACGGCGTCCCGTCGATGCGATCCTCCTGATCGTCGTCATCTGTCTGACCCTCTTCGGCGTGATCATGGTCTTTAGCGCGAGCTATTACAGCACTATCAGCGGCAACAAAGGCCCCTATCAATATTTGCTGCTCTCGATCCGCTGGGCCATCGTCGGCGCGGTCGTCATGACCATCGCTTCCTTCATCCCTTACCGCGCGTATTACGTGCTCGCGCCGGCCATCACGGGGCTCTCTCTCTTTTTGCTCGCTATCCTATATATCCCGGGCGTTGGGCAAGTGCGCGGCGGCGCCACGCGCTGGCTTGGCTTTGGCGAATACACCTTCATGCCGGGCGAGTTTGCGAAATTTGCCGCCATCGTCTTCGTTGCCTGGTTCTATACAAAGTATGCGGACAAGACCAAACAGCTCATACGCGGGTTTTTGCCGGTGATCGTCGTGGTCGCCGTTTACTTCGTTCTGATTTACAAGGAGCCAAATCTTTCGACAGCTCTCATCATCGTCCTGACGATGGTTGCGATGATATTCCTGGCGGGCGTTCCGGTCGGCTATATCCTTGGCGCTGGCGTGCTCGGCGGCCTCCTCGTTTGGAATTCGATCCAGTCGGAGCAAGGCGAACACTCGGCGCGAATCGCCGGATTTCTTGACCCGTTTGCGGATGCTCAGGGCGAATTTTATCAGACGGTGCAGGGTCTTTTGGCCCTCGGCTCAGGCGGACTTGTCGGCGTTGGGCTCGGCAACAGCGTTGAAAAAGCGCTGTGGCTGCCCGAGGCGCAAAACGACTTTATCTTTGCCATCATTGGCGAGGAAACCGGCTTTGTCGGCTGCATCCTTTTGATCTTTGCCTATATCGTGCTGATTTGGCGCTGTCTGATCATCGCGATGCGCGCGAAGGATCGTTTCGGGACGCTGCTCGGCGGCGGCATCGCCTGTATCTTTGCCTTGCAGTCCATATTGAATATCGCAGTCGTGACCTCGATGATTCCGCCGACGGGAGTCATCCTTCCCTTTGTGAGTTACGGCGGCAATGCCATCGTGCTATTTATGCTGCTCATCGGCGTCATGCTGAATATTTCCAAAGGACTCGGGGGGAGGACAAGATGAGATTGCTCTTGGCCAGTTCATCCACAGGCGGGCATATCTACCCGGCGCTCGCGATCGCCGCAGAAGTCCGCGCGCGCGACCCGGACGCGGAGATTTTGTTTGTCTCTGCAAGCTGGGAGATCGGCAAGGATATCGTCGGCCGTTACGGATACGCACAGACCTTCATCGACGCGCAGGGATTTGACCGCCGAAATCCCTTTAATAATATTTCCACACTGCGGAGTCTTGTTCGCTCCTCGCGGCAAATCAAGAAAATCTTCAGGGATTTTCGCCCCGACATTGTCATGGGAACAGGTGGGCATGTGGCAGGACCCGTCATTCGCGCCGCCCGGAAACAGGGTATCCAGGCCGTGATTCAGGAGCAAAACGTGCTGCCCGGCTTGGCCAACCGCCTGGCTGAGCGGTATGCAGACCGCGTCTTTGTCGCCTTCCCCGAGGCGGCCGAGCATTTCAAAGAAAAGGACAAAATCGTGGTCAGCGGCAATCCCGTGCGTGCGGAATTTTTTGCGCTTGACCGTGAAGAGGCGCGGGCCGATCTCGGCATACCCGAGGGCAATACGGCGGTATTCATCTTTGGCGGCAGTCAGGGCGCATCCCGTATCAACGAGGCGGCTATCGATGTGATCAAAAAATTAGGCGGCGGAAAGGGGTACACTATCCTCTTCGCGACAGGCCCGCAGCTTTACGACGAAGTGCTTGCGGCGCTTGTCATCCCGGGCGCCGACCCGGGATCCATGGACTCTGTACACGTCATGGACTACGCAGACCCGATCTCGCGGTACTATTCAGCCGCTGATTTAATCGTCTCACGGGCCGGCGCACTGACTGTCAGCGAGGTGGCCGCAGCCGGCAGGGCGTCAATCCTGATCCCCTCGCCAAACGTCGTAGGCAACCATCAATTATACAATGCAAAAGCGCTTGAGGATTTGGGGGCGGCTTTGATTTTGGACGAAAGTGAAATCGCAGACGGCGGACTTGCCGAAAAGATCGAAGAGCTTGCGGGCGACCCCGGCAAACTCCGTGCAATGGGCGAGGCGGCGAAGCGCGGTGCAAAACCGGACGCAGTGAAAGTGATCGTAGATGAGTTATTCGGAACAAACTTCGCATAGGCGCAGGCCGGCGCGCGGCAAACGGAGGAAGCAGCATTTCTTCCTCAATATCTTCATCGTGGTCCTCATCATCGCGGGGCTCTACCTGCTCGGCACGTCTTCGATTTTCGACGTCAAGAATTTTTCCGTTGAGGGCAATGCGCATTTTACGACGGCGCAGGTCATCGAGCTTGCAGGGGTTCCAAAGGGCAAAAATATCTTCACTGTGCGCGTTTCGCAGATCGAAGAACGCCTTGAAACCGATCCCTACGTGCGGTCGGCGCAGGCGAAATGGGATCTGCCGGACGCCATCGCCATCTCTTTGGACGAGCGTACAGAGGAAGTGTTGGTCGCTTCGGGAGAGTCTGTGTTGGTGCTCAATTTTGACGGGACCATCCTGCGCGCGGACGAGGCGGGAAGCAAATTGCCGCTCGTCGTCGGATTGACGCCGCAAGCGCCGGTTCCCGGGCAGCCCCTCAAGGTGAACGAGGCGGATTTGCTGAAGCCGAGTCTCGATTTTTTCCAGCTGATGAGCCTGCATGATTTTTTCGCTGAGCGCCTTGACGTCACCGCTGTCGTGCCGCGGGCCTATATTCTCGATACACTATATATAGAAGGAAGTTTGAAGGATATCGAAGACAACATCGATGAGCTGAAAAAAGTGGTCGCCGATTTGCTTGGCAAGGGCATCGAACGCGGCAAAATCAACGTGACAAACACCGGGGCCTGCTCGTTCACCCCGGATGATCCTGCGGCTTTGGATGCGGCAGTCGCCGAAACCTCGCCGGAAGATCCTGCAAGTTCGGAAAGTCTTCCGGAAAGTCTTCCGGAAAGTGAATAATTTCATTGCAATTAACTTGCAACAATCGCGTCGTCGTATGATATACTGTCTCAAGAAGTATCATGAAGGAGGAATTTAAACCATGTTGCAAGACGGCATAATACTCGTACCGGGTGAATCCAACATCGCAAATATCATTGTCGTCGGAGTAGGCGGCGGCGGCGGCAACGCAGTGAATCGCATGATCGAATGCGACATCAAGGGCGTTGAGTATATCGCAGTCAACACCGACAAGCAGGACCTCGATCAGAAGTCCAACGCAGAGGTCAAACTGCAGATCGGTCAAAAGGCAACGGGCGGACTTGGCGCCGGCGGCAATCCGGAGGTCGGCCTTTTGGCGGCCGAGGAAAACCAGCAGGAGATCGAAAATGCGATCCGCGGCGCGGACATGCTCTTTATCACGGCCGGCATGGGCGGCGGTACGGGCACCGGCGCGGCTCCTGTTGTGGCGAAGATCGCGCGTGAGCTTGGCGTATTGACGATCGCCATCGTGACCAAGCCCTTCAGTTTCGAGGCAAAGAAACGGCGGGCATTTGCCGAGCAGGGTATCGAATATCTCAAGCAGTACGTCGATTCCCTCGTCATCATACCCAATGACAAGCTCCTGCTCCTGTCCGACCAGAGCACGAAGATGATCGATGCGCTCAATCTGGCCAACGAGATCCTCAAGGACGGCGTGCAGGGTATCACGGAGATCATCACGGGCGCAGGCTTTATCAATGTAGATTTCGCGGACGTCAAGTCCGTCATGAACCGCCAGGGTGTTGCCCATATGGGCATCGGCCGCGGCAAAGGCGAAAACCGCGTCAAAGAGGCTGTCAAGGCGGCCATCAACAGTCCGCTTTTAGATACGACGGTGGCGGGCGCAAAGCATATCCTGCTGCGTATCGCGGGCAATGAAGATATGGGAATGCTCGAATTTTCCGAGGCGGCCGACATGATCGAGTCCGAGGCGGACGGCGAGGCGGATGTCAGGATCGGCATGTCGATCGAACCGTCGCTTGGCGATGAGATCGTCATCACTGTGATCGCGACAGGCTTCGAAGGAAATGACGGCGGCGGCTCTGCTCCCGTCCAGGTCCAGGTACAGGATGAAGGCTTCCGTCCTCCGTCCGGTATGCTTGACGGCTTTGACCAAACCACAAAGGTCTATACGGCGCCCGGTGAAGGCGCACCCATAGAAGACGGCTACGAAGAGTACGAACCTGAGCGCACGCCTTTCCAGGGCGGTGATTATAGCGAATCAGGCGGTGAAAACGACTTCGCGATCCCCGGTTTTCTAAAGGGCGAATGAAGAAAAGTTGAAGGAAATAAGAACGCAGGATGCCGTGGGATGTATCATTTCCCACGACATCACGCGGATCATCCCCGGCAAAGTCAAAGAAGTGGCCTTCAAGAAGGGTCATGTTGTGCGCGCGGAAGACGTGCCTGAGCTTCTAAAGGTCGGCAAGTCTCACCTCTATGTGTGGGAAAACGACGGCGCCATGCTTCACGAAAACGATGCGGCTGCGGTTCTTGCGGATTTGGTCGCGCAGGACGGCATGGTGCGCAGCGGCGTCTCCGAAGGAAAGATCGAAGTATTCGCGGATGTTGATGGAGTGCTGCGCGTTGACAAGGAACGCCTTGCCGTCCTCAACGGATTTGATTATGTCATGGTCGCCACGCGCCATGATTTGTCGCCTGTTCGCAAGGGTGACAAATTGGCGGGCACGCGCATCATCCCGCTCGCAATAGAAAAGACAAAGATGGATGCGGTCTGCGCGGCAGCGGACGGCGGCTCTGTCCTGACCATTCTTCCCTATATTCACAAGAAGGTCGCGATCGTCACGACGGGCGGCGAGGTCTTTGAAGGACTGATCGAAGACGGTTTCACGCCGGTCGTCAGGAAAAAACTCGAAGCGTTTGATACGGAAGAAGTCGGCCATGTCACCGTGCCGGACAATCCCGACATGGCGACGGGCGCTATCCTGCGCATGGCCGAAAACGGGGCCGACGTGATCTTTGTCACGGGCGGCATGAGCGTCGATCCCGACGACCGCACGCCTTTGGCTATCAGGAATACCGGAGCCGACATCGTTTCCTACGGCGCGCCGGTTCTGCCCGGCGCTATGTTCTTAGCGTCGTATCTCGGAGACAAGGTGATCCTCGGTTTGCCGGGCTGCGTCATGCACTCCAAAGTCACGATTCTCGACCTGATCCTGCCGCGCGTCATGGCCGGTATGCCGGTCACGAAAAAAGATATAGCAGACTTGGCGGCCGGCGGTCTCTGCCTGAGCTGCGAACACTGCATCTGGCCGGCCTGCGGCTTCGGAGCGCTATAGCCCCCCCTGTCATCCCAAGCAAAGCCCCTGTCATCCCGAGCGAAGCCGCCCCCCTGTCATCCCGGGCGCCGACCCGGGATCCAAAAAGTTTTCAAAATGTTGCCGAGGCAACGTACATCCACCATCATTTCCTGTATATTAGAAAAGTTCGAAATCGGAAATCGTTGTAGAGGCGGTATACAGCCGCCAAACAAAGGAGTACAAACAAAATGAAAAAAACAAAATTAATTGCAATTCTGTTGACCCTGCTCATGGTGATGGGTCTGCTCGCCGGCTGCGGCAGCAATACGCCTGAGCCCGCGCCCGCGCCGGAACCGGCACCTGCGGCAGAGCCTGCCCCTGAGCCTGAGCCCGAGCCCGAGCCGGAAGCCCCGGCCATCACCGGCGACATCATGATCGCGGCGGCGGCAAGTCTTCAGAACGCATTTGAGGGCGACCTCATCCCCTTGTTTGCCGCGTCAAATCCCGGCGTTACCGTGACGGGAACCTACGACTCGTCGGGCAAACTACAGACACAGATAGAAGAAGGGCTTGACGCACAGATATTCTTCTCTGCGGCGACAAAGCAAATGACGGCGCTCGCAGACGGCGGTTTCATTGATGCGGCAAGCGTTGTGGACCTGCTCGAGAACGAAGTGGTTCTGATTACGGGCATAGATACCGAGACTACGGTCACGGGTTTTGAAAATATCACAGATGCGGCGAGCATCGCTATCGGCGATCCGGCCAGCGTGCCGGCCGGCCAGTATGCACAGGAAGTGCTGACGACCCTTGGCTCGTGGGCTGCGGTCGAAAAGAGCGCGAGCCTTGGCACGAATGTCACGGAAGTGCTGAATCAGGTTGCCGAGGGCAGCGCGGAAGTCGGCATCGTGTACGCGACGGATGCGGCGAGCATGACGGACAAAGTGAAAATTATTGCGGTGGCTTCTCCTGATACCATGGAAACACCGGTTGTCTATCCTGTTGGTTTGCAGGCGGACATCGCGGCCGACAAAGCGGAAGCGTCGCAGGCCTTCTTTGACTTCCTGCAGAGCCCCGAAGCGCTCGCAGTCTTTGAACAATACGGATTTAAGGCTGCATAAAAAAACTTCTTTGGTATAATACTGGGATGGTCATTACTCCGATACTGATATCCCTCAAGACGGCTACGGTCGCGATCGCGTTTACCTTCGTGATCGGCACCTTTCTGGCCTATGTGGTTTGCCGCTCGCGGCGTGAAAATGTGAAGGTGATCGTTGATACGATCCTGACGCTGCCACTCGTGTTGCCGCCGACTGTCGCGGGATTTTTCCTGCTGTACATCTTCGGCGTCAACCGGCCGATCGGGCATCTGCTCGCCGAGATGGGCGCAAAATTGGTGTTCTCCTGGCCGGCAACCGTGCTGGCCGCCGTCGTGATCTCCCTGCCGTTCATGTATCGTTCGGCAAGAGCCGCCTTCGACCAGGTGGATCCGATGATCCTCGAGGCCGCGCGGACGATCGGCTTATCGGAATTGAAAATCGTTTACAAGATCCTATTTCCTCTCGCCGCCCCCGGCCTTACCTCGGGCGGCATTCTTTCGTTTTCGCGCGGGCTCGGCGAGTTCGGCGCGACGGCGATGATAGCGGGGAATATCGCGGGCGTTTCGCGCACGATGCCGCTGGCGATCTATTCGGCTGTCATGGGCGGGCGTGCGGATGAGGCGTACGGCTATGTCATCATCCTCGTCGCCGTCTCCTTCGTGTTCGTCCTCAGCATCGGCGTATTTGCCGAGAGCAGATCCGGCAAGTACCGGCTAAAGACAAGGTGACGCGATGAGTTTGCGTGTTGATATAAAGAAACGGTACAAGGGGTTCACGCTGGAGGTTTGTTTCTCGTCCGGCGACGGGACGCTGGCTTTGCTGGGCGCGTCCGGCAGCGGGAAGAGCATGACGCTCAAATGCATCGCCGGGCTGATCTCTCCGGACGAAGGCGTCATCACGGCGAACGGGCGCATGCTGTTTGACTCTGCGGCGGGGATCGATTTGAAACCTCAGCGGCGGGAAGTAGGCTATTTGTTTCAAAACTATGCGCTCTTCCCCAATATGACCATCCGGCAAAATATCGCGGTCGCCTATCGCGGCTCGGCTGAGACACGGGGCGCCGCCGTCACGGCTTTGCTCGCGCGGTATGAACTCGAGGAACAAGCTGACAAATACCCCGTACAACTTTCCGGCGGACAACAGCAGCGGGCCGCCCTCGCGCGCATCTTTGCGTATGAGCCTGCGGTCTTGTTGCTCGATGAGCCGTTTTCTGCGCTGGACACCTTTCTTCGCGAAAACATGCAGGCCGAACTCAAGCGCATCATCCGTGGGTATGACGGCGATGTCGTCCTTGTCACCCACAGCCGCGACGAGGCCTACAAGATTGCCGACCGTTTGGTCATACTTGACGATGGCCGCCCGGTTGCCGAGGGTACGGTGCAAGAGGTCTTCGCCCATCCGGAAAATGCGAGGACGGCAAGGATCACCGGCTGCAAAAATATTTCGCGCATTGAAAGAACAGGCGAACGTTCTTTCCTTGCGCTCGACTGGGGGATTGCCCTCGAAGCGGCAGAGCCTCTTTCGGATGCTCATACGTATGCCGGCATACGCGCCCATGATTTTTCGCCCCTGCCCCGGAGCGCGGCGGAAGGCAAAAACACATTTGCCGTCGAAGTCGTCGACGTCATCGAAGGACCTTTCGAAAAAGATGTTATTGTGCGGGCAATCGGCCCGGCGAGCGTTGGCAATCCCAATGAAATCTGGTGGATCACAGACCGAAGCGTGAAAATCGACGAACAATGCGCTTTCACCGTACGCCCGGAGGACATCCTGCTGCTGAGCGAATGACGCCGCTGCAGCCTGCGGCAGCGGCCTAAAAACGTGTGTTGTCGATGAGGCGGACGTGGTTGATGTAGACGGCTATGGCGGCTATGTCGCCTTGCTTGACCGGGTCGGCGGGGGTGAATGTTTCCGGATCAATGATTTCTATGTAATCTATTTGGATGCTTGGCTCGCTTTCGGTATGTGTTTGCGGGTCGCTTTCTATGCGGGCTTTTATTGCGGCGCGGAGTTTTTCGGGGCTGGTTTCGCCTGCGGCAAAACTTTTGGCGGCTTCTTGTAGGGCGGCATATAGGCAGCTTGCGGCGGCTCTTTCCTGTGGTGACAGTCTTGTGTTGCGTGAGCTCATTGCCAGGCCGTCCGGTTCGCGTACCGTTGGGCATCCTACGACCGTCACAGGCATGGACAGCTCTCGCGCCATCTTGCGTACGACAGCAAGCTGCTGGGCGTCTTTTTCTCCGAAGTAGGCCCGGTCTGGGGTCATGATATGAAAGAGTTTTGTAACTACTGTGCAGACGCCGCGGAAGTGCGCTTCCCTTGAGGCGCCGCAAAGCCGCTCGGAAACGCCTGTCATATCGACGAAGGTCGAGAAGCCATCGGGGTACATCTCAGCGACAGTGGGCGCAAAGACGAGATCGGCGCCGGCGCCTGCGGCCATGCGCGCGTCGGCGCCGAGGTTTTTGGGATAGCGCGCGAGGTCGCTTGCATCATCAAACTGAATCGGGTTGACAAAGACGCTGACGATGACAAGATCGCACTCGTCCGCCGCGCGCCGAATCAGGGAGAGATGCCCTTCGTGCAGTGCGCCCATTGTCGGGACAAGGCCGATGCGCCTTCCGGCCCGGCGCGCTGAGGCACAGACGGTTTTCATTTCTTCGATATTATTGATGATACATACGTCGTCATTCGCCGACTTGATCGGCGAATCCATGACGGATGATTTGCATGGATTCGCCGATCGAGTCGGCGAATGACAGGTGTCTGTCGGCGAATGACAGGTGTCTGCGGGCGCTGACAGCGGCGGCTGCAATAACAGCTCTATTTCTTTGTAATCGCGAGACGGGTGTTTTTTGCGGGCGGCGTCAAGTAAAATGGTTGACAGCGCGAGATAGGCGTCCGCGTAGCGGGGATCGTATGCTGTGATGGCGCGGAGGTGCCGGGCGAGGGTGTCTGCGTCTCCGCGTTCGAGCGGTCCGGTCAGCGCTTGCACGGGGCCGTATTCCGCAACGTTTTTCGCGTTTTCCAAAAAGAGCGAACGCCAGGCGTTTTCCGCGAAGTCCGGCGGGAGCCCGCAGTTTTCGTATAATGATGCACCTGCGTAGGTGATCGCGCAAACGAGATTGCTCATGGCTGCCGATGCAGCGTGATAGAGGGCTTTTTTGTCGGCGTCGATCAGGGCAAAAGGATTGCCTAATTTCGCAAGCAGTCCTGCCGCGAGCCCGCAGAAAGTCTCCCCTCCTTCGACCGTGAAATAGGCGCCTTTGAGTTTTGTATAGGCGGTTTTTTTGTCAAAGAGGGCGGCGATCGGGTGGATCGATCCGGCTCTGTCGCTGTTGGCCCCCTCGAAGATCAGGGAAGAATGCAGGCCGCTCAGGTGGGCTGCCGTTTTGCCCGAGGCGATCGCCGTGTCCCTTACGCTCTTCCATACCGAAGCAATGGAGCCGTCCGGTACGGCAAAGATGATCAGATCCGACGCCGCGAACAGGGCGTCCGCATTCGGGAAAGCTTCCGCATGGACGAAGGCGGCGGCCTCAGCTGAGGCCGCTTCGGATTTGCCGAGATAGCCCGACACCGCATAATCAGGCCCGCCAAGCGAGGCGATATGCCGGCCGAGGCTATACGCGGCTTTTCCCGTTCCGATGAAACCGATCTTCTGTGTCATATCTTCATTTTATCATGGTATGATAAACAAATGCAGGACAAAGACGAATTGCTGGAATTTCTTATGAGGGACGATGTGTATGCCCGTTTGGTTTTGGGGGCAGCGGAAGTCGCGGAAATCGTGCCGGAGGTTTTGCCGATGGTCGGATTGGATCACCGCAATCCGCATCATCAATATGACATCTGGGTACATACCGCTCATTGTGTTGCTTTCGCCCCGAAAGATCCGCTGGTGCGACTGACCCTGTTGCTGCATGATATCGGGAAGCCTGTGACCTACCGGGTCGGACCGGATGGCGTCGCGCATTTTCGCAAACATGAAGAAATCGGCGCAGAAATTGCTGCGCCCAGGTTTCGTGCGCTTGGATTTGAGGAAGAGACTGTGATGCTTCTATCGGACTTGATCCGTATACATGACAAGGACATTCTTCCCGGGGAACTCCGGACTTGGATCACCCGCTTGGGGACGGGCGGCGTCCTGATGCTGCTCGATATTAAAGAAGCCGATGCCAGAGCGCACGGAGAGGCCTACCGGACGGTGCGTGCGGAGCAGGCGCGGGAACTGAGGAGGCTGATCAACGAACAGGCAGCAGATTCCTGAAATGATTACACATGAATATTATGGTATGTTTTACCATTGGCATAATTTTTCTTGCAATCACAGCGGCGAGGTAGTAGAATCCCCATATTCATAGATAGTGTCAATTCGGGACACTTTTGAAGAAAGGCTTGTCCGAATAAGGTGTGGGTTTGGCCGCGCAACACGCGCGTTGAACGTAGTATCGAAGGCAGTTATCGGAAAAATAGGAGGAAATGTAAATGAATTTGAAGAAAAAATCACTTGCACTGATCTTGGCCCTGGCAACGGTCCTGGTCTTTGCCCTCTCCGGCTGCGGTGGCGGTGGCGGTAGCAGTACCGATACCCCTGCGGCGCCGGCAGACAACGGTTCGGCAACAGCAGAAGCTCCGCCGGCTGCATCCGGAGAACTTGTCGAAACGGGCAGTCAGTCCGATGCGACAAAGGATGCGCTCATCGTTCGCGGCGTCCGTTCTTCGACGGGTACGAACGCGATCTTTGAGCAGACGGCTTTTGGTCCGCAGTACAAGATGTGGATCGACGAATTGAATGCGGACGGCGGTCTCTATGTCAAGTCGCTCGACCGCAAAGTCCCGCTCGACCTGAAAGTCTATGACGACGGTTCCGACCTCGCCAAGACCACACAGCTGTTTGAACAGATCTGCGTCGACGAGAAGCCGGACATCCTGCTTCCCCCCGTCAGCACAGAAGCGCTGTTCGCTTGCACACCTATCGCCCAGAAGTACGGCTACTACATGATCGCCGGTGAGGGCGGTGCGAAAGAGCTCGAGCAGTATCTTGACCAAAACCCGAACATCTTCTCAGTGCTTGGCTATTCCGAGACACAGGTTCCGGCCTTCGTGAAGTTTGCTGAAGAAGTCGGCATCACGTCCGTATACTGCGCTTACATCGATGCGCTGCACGGTACTGAGTACTGGGGCGCCACGAAGCCTGCACTTGAAGAAATCGGCATCGAAATCAAGGGTGAGCAGTCTGTTCCGCTGACCGGCGGTTTTGACGGCGACGCCATCATCAATGCGGCGAAACAGTCCGGCGCGGACGCCTTCCTCGTTTACACGTATCCCGATCAGGGCATTCCGATTGCACTTTCCGCGATCAAGCTCGGCTACAATCCCGACCTCTATCTGATGGGACCGGGCGGATCTTATGACTTCATCGGCGGCGCACTCTTCGGAGCTCTCGGCAATGCCGGCATGGAAGGCGTATTCGGCTGGGGCGGCTGGAACGAAAAATCCAGCGACCGCGCCAAAGAGTACAGCGAGCACTTCCGCAATTACTGGATCGAAAAGGGCGATTTCTGGCTCAATGCCGATGGTTCTCCAAATCCTGACGGTACCGTCTTCCAGGATTGGTGGGGTCACGCCAGCTACTACTCCGTCTGCGAGATCTACCAGCAGGCCATTGAAAACGCCGGCTCGCTGACCGATGACGGACAGCTTGACCAGGAACTCCTCGTTCAGTACACGAAGGAAAACGAGTTTGACACGGTGCTGAATGAGCATCTGCGCTTTACGAACAACATCCTGACAGACGAGATGTACCTCGGCAATATCGGCCAGTGGCAGAACGGGATCTTCGAAGTTATGGACGTTGACGATCGCAGGACGGCGGATCCGATCTATCCGAAACCGGCATGGCCTTCGAACTAATTGTCTAGACAACCATTGCATATCTGACGATCTATCGGTTTGTAATACCCCGGAAACGCCTCGTGCGTTTCCGAGGGTTTTTGTAAATGCGGTCGGTCGCAAATAACAGGAGATAGGATTTATGACACTTTTTATATCCATCTTGATCAATGGATGTGTCCTCGGCAGCGTTTACGCGCTTGTAGCAATGGGATTGAACACACAGTACGGCGTCGCGCGCATCCTCAACATCGCGCACGGCGAATTTATCATTCTTGCGGCTTTCATCACCTTGGATTTGGTCACAAAGAACCATACGGCTCCTTTTGTGGGTTTCGCGGTCGCAATACCTGTCGTGTTCGTCATCTCATTTGCCTTGCACAGAACCCTGTACAAGCGGGTCAAGGATATTTCCGCGAACGACGGCGCCTTTGAGGGCAACGCGATCCTTGCTGCGTTTGGCATCTATTTCATCGTACAAAACCTCATGCAGACACATTGGGGCTCCGCCACTGCGGCGTACCAGTTCATGCCGTATTCCGTCAAAATCGGCCCGGCTGATATCTCTGCGGGAAACTTAGTCGTACTTTTAATTGCGGTGTTGATTTGCATCGCCTACAATCTATTCCTTTCACAGACGCGTCTCGGCAAGGCGATTCGTGCTGCGGCACAGGATCCTGCGGCGGCGGCGATGCTCGGTGTGCGCATCAACACGATCATGGCGCTGTGCTTTGCCATCGGCGGCGTACTCGCTGCCTGTGCGGGCGTGCTGATCAGCATGAAGGAGCCGTTCACTTCGATATCCGGACTCGGCTATACCACGATCGCGATCATCATCGTCGTGCTTGGCGGACTCGGCAGCGTCAAGGGCGCGATCCTCGGTGGTTTCATCCTCGGATATGTCGGGTTTGCGGTCAGCGTATACGATTCGGGATTCATGTTGTCGGTGTTTTATCTCATCGTCCTTGTGCTCTTGATTGTACGGCCTAAGGGCCTGATGGGGAGGTAGCGCGATGGAATTATTAAAGAGATCATTTTTTGGCGGTAAGGCTGCAAAAATCCAATTTTTCGCAATCATCATCGCGATCGTCGTGCTATTCTTCGTTCCGAATTTCGGGAGCGCCTATCTGCCCCTCTTCCTCGCTTGGGTCATCACGTATGCGGTCATGTCGCTGGCGTGGACGCTGTTCTCGGGTAAGACGGGCTATGTTTCGCTGGCGTCGGCGGCTTTTTACGGCACCGGGATGTACGTACAGGCGGCGCTGGGCTCGAATCTGCCGATCGTCGTTTCGATGATCATCGCAGCGGCGGCCTCGTTTGGCGTCGCTTTCGGGATCGGCCTCGTAACACTCCGGCTGCGCGGCGTGTACTTTACGATCTTCACTTTTGGCCTGTCGCTGTTCCTGAACAAATTCATCCATTGGTATGAGGTGAAATTTTTTCATACGAAGGGACATATGGTGCTGGCCTATGACAATTTGACGGTTTACTATTGCGTACTGGTTGTCTTCGCGATCTTCCTTTTGGTCGTGATCCCCATGAACAAATCGCGGTTTGGCCTCGCCTTAGACTGCATCGGGCAAAACGAGGACAGCGCCCAGCACGTCGGCGTCAATACGACGATGACAAAGGTGCTGGCTTTCGCGGTCAGCGCGGCTCCGGTCGGCGCGGTCGGTGCGGCGATGGCTACTACGATCGGCTATGTCGATCCGGACATCGCGTTCAAGCTGCTCGCCAGCTTCATGCCGGTCCTGATGGCCATCTTTGGCGGCACGCACAGCGTCTACGGCCCGATCGTCGGGGCGATCGTCTTCTACTCGCTGCAAGATTATCTGCTCCGGGAATTGCCGGGCGCTTACATGATCATCTTCGGCTGTGTGATGGTCGCGGTGATACTATTAATGCCCAAGGGTATTTTTGGCGTCATTGATACGATTATCGCCAGAAGAAAAAGAGGCTTTGACGGGGAGGTGATCGGTGATGTCTGATTTGAATGAAATCCTATTGGAAGAAGAAGCGGCTGCAGATTGCGGCTGCGATGAGAAGAGTACATTTGTACCGGATGCGGATGCGGTGATCGTCGGAACGAATCTCACGAAACGTTTTGGCGGGATGACCGCCGTAGACTGCGTTGATTTTGAACTGCGCGAGGGCGAGATCCTCGGACTGATCGGCCCGAACGGGGCAGGGAAGTCCACGTTGTTCAATCTGGTCTCCGGTTTCCTGCCGATCGACGTTGGCACGATCACCTTTAACGGCGTCAAAATCAGCGGGCTCAATCCGGACAGGATTTGCCATCTCGGCCTCGGTCGTACGTTTCAGGCGGCAAAAAACTTTCCGGATATGAATATCTTCGACAACATCCGGATAGGTGCGCTGTTTGGTATCAAAGGCAAGAGTTATGAGCAGGCCGACATAGAAACGGAAGAGATCATCAAGTTCGTAGGCCTCGAAAAATATCTGAAGATGGCGGTGCCGGATCTGCCGCTGGCCATCCAGAAACAGCTTGAGGTCGCGCGTGCGCTGGCGACAAAGCCGACGGTCATCATGCTCGATGAATTGATGGCGGGCCTCAATCCCGCCGAAGTGGACGAGGCTATGGCCTTGGTGCGAAAGATCCGAAGCGGCGGTATCACGGTGCTGATGATCGAACATGTTATGAAAGCCATCATGGCGATTTGTGACCGCATCATCGTACTGCACCACGGTCGGCTGATCGCGGAAGGTACGCCGGATGAGATCGCAAACAACCCGGAAGTCATAGAGATCTATCTCGGAGGGGAGGCGTAGCCATGGCCATGTTGGAAGTCAGCAATATCAATGTCAGTTACGGCAACGTACAGGCGCTGTGGGATGTCAGCATCCATGTCGAAGAGGGAAAGATCGTGGCTCTGCTGGGCGCCAACGGCGCAGGCAAGACGACTCTCCTGAACACGATGACGGGAATGCTGAAGCCTACCTCGGGCGAGGTGACCTTCAAGGGCGAGCGCATCGACAATCTGCCGAGTGACAAGATCATCGAAAAGGGGATCGCCTATCTGCCGGAAGGCGGGCGTCTCTTCCCCGAAATGACGATCAAGGAAAATCTTGAGATGGGCGCATACCCAAGCACGCTTTGGAAAAACAGAAAGCCGGATCTCGAACGGATCTACGGGATGTTTCCGATCCTCGATGAGCGGAGGAGCCAGCTGTCGCGTACGATGAGCGGCGGCGAGCGCCAGATGCTCGCGATGGGGCGCGCTTTGATGAGCAATCCGACCATGTGCTTCTTTGACGAGCTTTCCTACGGACTGTCTCCGAAGATGGCGCAGGAGGTGTTCAAGATCGTGAAACAGCTCCACAGTGAGGGAATCACGGTGCTCTTGGTCGAACAAAATGTATATCAGACGCTTGAAATTGCCGATTATGCCTACGTTATTGAAAATGGACGGATCGTCAAAGAAGGCGAGGGTCATGCTATGCTCGAAGACGATTATATCAAGCAAGCGTATCTGGGCGTCTAAAACAGAATGAGCGTGGTGTGAGTAAAAAAAACCGAACAATCCTTTTAACGCTTGCGTTGGCTCTGATGTTTGCTTTTTCCGGTTGCGGGGGCGCCGCGCCCCCGGCTTCCGGCGATGAAGATTCGTCATCTGTGACCGAACCTGAAGCGGACGGCTGGCAGGAAACGGACCGGCAATCCATCGTCGTCGGCGGCGTTCGTTCCCAGACCGGCGCAAATGCGATTTTTGAGCAGACTGCGTTTGGGCCGCAGTACAAGATGTGGATCGATGAGCTGAACAAGGACGGCGGCATCTATATCCCGAGCATCGGGAAGAAGCTGCCGGCGGAACTCAAGATCTATGACGACAAGTCCGATGCGCAGACGATGGTGCGGCTTTATGAGCAGCTTTGTATCGAGGAAAAGGTGGACATCCTTCTGCCTCCGGTCACGAATATGCTCTTGCTCGCAGCGGCGCCGATAGCGCAGAAATACGGGTATCTGATGATCGCAGGGGAAGGCGCCGGAACAGAGGTCGGGAAAGTGATTGCGGGGACACCGAACGTTTTCACTGTGCTGAATTTTTCGCAGACCCAAATCCCGGCCATCGCGGAACTTTTCAAAACGCAAGGCGTCACTTCTGTATTTTGCGTCTATGTTGACGATCTTTTGGGCGCCGAATATTGGGGCGCTGCCAGACCGGCGCTGGAAGAGATCGGCGTGGAAATCAAAGGCGAATACCCAATCCCCTCGACGCTTGGAGTTGATATGTCGCTCGCAATCACTGCGGCCGAAAAGGCTGAGGCCCAGGCCTTTCTGACTTTCTGCTATCCGGATCAGGATGCGGAGATCGCAGCGAATGCGCTCGAGGCCGGCTACAATCCCGATTTGTATCTGATGGGTCCCGGCGGATCATACGATTCCTCGGCCGGATTCGAAGGGATCATGGGCATTGGCGCCTGGAATGAAAAATCAAGCGAACGAGCCAGAGAATACAGTGAACACTTCAAATCGTATTGGATAGACAAAGGCGAGTTCTGGCGAAATGAAGATGGTACTCCGAATCCGGAAGGCACTGTCTATCAGGATTGGTGGGGCCACATTTGTTATTATTCGGTCTGCCAGATCTATCAGCAGGCAATCGAGAACGCCGGCGAATTCAATGAAGACGGCATCATCGACAATGCAAAGCTTGTCAGCTATGTGAAGGCCAATGAGTTCGACACCGTGCTGAATGAGCATCTTCGTTTTTCAAACAATACGCTCGCGGCAGATATGTATCTCGGCCAAATCGGTCAGTGGCAAAGCGGGGTCTTCGAAGTGATCGATGCTTCGGAGCATCGTACGGCGGATCCGGTCATACCCAAACCGGAATGGAAAAAATAGATCAACGGTGTTATAGAAAGAGAGGTGGCAGTTGAGTAATACAGCAGAACTGTTTGCCGAGCGCAGCAGCGTCCGGGAGGATCTTTTTGCAGGCAAACGTCCGAAGAGAGTGCTGGTCTTCCCGAATTTTTCGCTTGAGGCGGCATGCGGATTGGCGGATGTGAGTCTGCTTGATTCGCATTACGATCCCGCGCTGGCGGAAAAGACTTATGAAAAAGTTTGCGATACCTTCTATTCGGATACTTTTCCGATGACAAATCTCAGATATCCGCCTGTCTATCAGATCCTGGGGACCAAGAACTGGGTCCTCGCTTCGAACGGCGCGGTGCAGCATCCGGAGATCGAGACGATGTATGAGGAGGATTACGATGAGTTCATCAAGAATCCGTATGACATGATCGTAGAGAAGTTTTTGCCGCGCGTCTGCCGCGCACTCGACACGGATCCGATCAACCGCGGTATCGTTTTCGCGAAGGCTCTTCGGAGTTACAGTGAGCAGGTGACGACCTATTTTGCTACTATGGGGCGGATCTCGGCCAGGTACGGCTATTCGACCGGCCTCATCACGTCGCCTATGACGGAGGCGCCTTTCGACTTCCTGGCGGATCAGCTCCGCGGTTTCAAGGCCATCCTCATGGACTGCCGCCGGATCCCGGACAAGGTGGAAGCGGCGGCCGAAGCCGTCTACCCGCTGATGCTGAAGCTTGCGATCCCGACGCAGCCCTATCCGGGGATGCAGGGTTTCATCCCGCTCCACCTGGCGCCGTATATGAACCCCGCACAGTTTGAGCGGCTGTGGTGGCCGACCTATGAGAAGTTGGTTGTCGAAATGGACAATAACAATATCGGCACTACCTTCTTCGCGGAAAACGACTGGACGCGCTATCTCGATTATTTGACAAGGCTCCCGAAGTCCGCCGTCGCGTGGGTCGAGGACGGAGATATGCAGAAATACACGGATACCTTTGGCAAGGATCATGTCTTTGGCGGCTTTTTCGATCCGACGATCACGCTGTCAAAGAGCAAGGAAGAGTGCATCGACGTCGTCAAAGAGATGTGCGATATCTGCATGAAGAGCGGGCACTTCTTCTTCACCTTTAACAAAAGCGTTATGGATATAGCCAGTATTGACATAGTCAAATTGCAGGCGGTGCTTGAATGGGTGCGCGACAAGGCATATTATTGATTTGTCGGCAGAATCGGATATAGGAGGAACAAAATGATTGATACGGCAATACTAAAACAAAAACTCGGCGACCTCGACGAAGACGGCGTGATACAGGCGCTCGATGAATTCATCGCGGGAAATCCCTCGCCCGAAGAAACGCAGTTAGTGGTCGAAGCCTGCCAGCAGGGGATGGAGATCGTCGGCGACAATTTCGAAAACGGGACATATTTTGTGGGCGACCTGATGTATGCGGCCCAGATCCTGACGTCATCCCTCGAGACACTGAAACCTCTGATGAGCGCAGGCGCCGGCCAGGCGTCAAAGGGCACGCTCATTCTCGGTACCGTCGCGGGCGACATCCACGATATAGGCAAGAATATTTTCAAAGCCCTGTCCGAAGCGGCGGGCTTCAAAGTCGTTGACATCGGCATCGATCAGCCGGCCGCCGCATTTATTGAGGCAGCAAAAGCCAATGATGCGGATCTCATCGGACTGTCCGGCGTACTCACCCTGTCCATCGCATCGATGAAAGAGACCATCGAAGCGCTTCAGGCGGCCGGGTTGCGCGACAAAATCAAGGTACTGATCGGCGGCAACGCGGTCAGTCAGGAAGCAAGCGACTTCATCGGCGCCGACTACTGGACCAAAAATGCGGCCGCGGCCGTCAAAAAAGGCCTCGAGTACGTCAGCTGACCAAAGGCGCAAAGGCGCACAGGCGCATAGGTAAAGGAGGAATCCAAAATGTCTGAGAGCAAGTATTTGCAAAATTATGACGAGTATGTGGCAAGCCACCCGGACGAGGTGTCCCCCGCCTGGGAAGGCTACTACAAGGCTGTGATGGAGAATGAAGAGCGGCAGGTCTTCAATATGGTCCTGCAATATATCTTCATGTAATTGACGCAGAGACCAAAATTGTGATATGCTATGCCTGTCAACGTTGAATGTTGACAGGCATATTGATTTTGGAGGAACGAAATGGACGGTGCGAACGCGAAAAACAGCCTGCTGTACGATTACTACGGCGCATTGCTCAGTGAGCGGCAGCGCGAGGTTTTCGAACTCTACCACGAGGACAACCTATCGCTCTCGGAAATCGCGGGTCTCGCCTCGGTGAGCCGTCAGGCTGTGCACACAGCCCTCGGCAAGGCGGAAGAGCGGCTGGCTTCCTACGAGGACGCCTTGGGACTGATCGCCAAACACGAGGAATACGAGCGTGCGCTGAAAGAGATCCTCGCGAAGACAGACGGCATTTTGCGCGACAAGGTGAGAGCCGGAAAAATAGAAAAAGCGGATGAAGCTGTCTTGAAAGATCTGCGCCGCATCAAAAAAGTGATTAAAGGACTGGATATTTAGGGTCGATGGCATTTGAAGGATTACAAGAAAAACTACAAGGCGTATTCCGAAAACTAAAGGGCAAGGGAGTCCTTTCCGAATCAGATATCGACGAGGCGATGCGCGAGATCAAACTCGCCCTGCTCGAAGCCGACGTCAATTTCAAAGTAGTCAAAGAGTTCGTCGCGACAGTTCGCGAAAAGGCGCTTGGCGTGGAGATCCATGCCAGCCTCAATCCCGGACAGCAGGTCATCAAGATCGTCCAGGACGAATTGGTCGGCCTCATGGGCGGCACAAACAGCAAACTCACCTACTCGCCTTCGGGCTTTTCCATATACATGATGGTCGGCCTTCAGGGCACCGGCAAGACGACGACCTGCGGCAAACTCGCGGGCTACCTCAAGAAGAACGGCAAAAATCCGATGCTCTGCGCTTGCGATATTTACCGGCCCGCCGCCATCGATCAGCTCGAGATCGTCGGACAAGGCGTGGGCATACCCGTCTATGCGGACAAGGCGTCGAAAGATCCCGTGGCGATCGCTGAGGCTGCCGTGAAGGAAGCGCGCCGCCTCGGCAAAGACGTACTCATCGTCGATACCGCCGGTCGGCTGCAGATCGACGAGCCGCTGATGGAAGAGCTTAGGACGCTCAAACGGACGCTGAGACCGCACGAGATCCTGTTGGTCGTCGATGCGCTGATGGGCCAGGACGCCGTGACCACAGCGAAGGGCTTCGCGGAAGGACTCGGAGTTGACGGCATCATCATGACCAAGCTCGACGGCGATGCAAGAGGCGGCGCAGCCCTGTCCACAAAGAGCGTGACGGGCAAGCCGATCAAATTCATCGGCGTCGGCGAAAAGCTTGACGCCCTCGAACCCTTCCACCCGGATCGCATGGCCTCGCGCATCCTCGGCATGGGCGACGTCATGAGCCTCATCGAAAAGCTCGAAGCGGACTATGAGGACGACAAGGCTGCCGAGCTCGAACGCAAGATGTCAAAAAACCAGTTCACGCTCGAGGACTTTCTCGACCAGATGGCTCAGATCAAAAAGATGGGCGGCCTCGCCTCCCTTATCGGCATGATGCCCGGTATCGGCGCCGGAAAGGTGTCGGACGATCAGGTGGCCGAAGGAGAGCGCGAGTTCATCCGCATGGAAGCCGTCATGCAGTCGATGACGAAGGAGGAGCGCCGCGACCCCTCGATCCTGAATGCCAGCCGCAGAAAGCGCATCGCGGCCGGGGCCGGTCAGCCCGTGTCTCAGGTCAACAGCCTCGTCAAAAAATACGAGGAGGCCCGCAAGATGATGAAATCGTACATGAAACCCGGAAAGCGTATGCGCTTGCCAGGTATGCCGGGTGGCATGTTCTGATAAAACCATGAAATTGTTATTGCAGTAAGGAGGAAAAAATGTCAGTAAAAATCAGACTCAGAAGGATGGGCGCAAAGAAAAAGCCTTTCTACCGCATCGTTGTTGCGGATTCCCGGAGCCCCAGAGACGGCCGCTTCATCGAGGAGCTCGGCACCTACGACCCGCTTCAGGAGCCGTCCGTGATCAAAGTGGATCTGGAGAAGGCCAATCAGTGGATCGCAAACGGTGCGCAGCCGACCGAGACCGTCAAGAAATTGCTCGCAGCCGCCGGCGCGCTCGAATAGGACGCAAAGGCGCCCGGAAGGAGATCAACATGGAAGAACTCGTCAAGACGATCGCACTTTCCCTTGTAGAAAACACCGAGGCCGTGAGCGTTCGGGAAACCGTCAAGGAGGGTGAAACGGTCATTGAACTCAAGGTCGCGGCGGAGGACAGGGGAAAGGTCATCGGCAAGCAGGGCCGTATCGCAAAGGCGATCCGCACCGTAGTCAAGGCCGCTTCTGCGAAAACAAATCGGAATATCGGCGTGGAGATCGTTCAGTAACGGCCTGCCCCGCAGTTATGAAACAAATCAAAATAGGGAGGATCGCGGGCGCGGCAGGGCTCAAGGGCGAAGTCAAACTCTACCACGAGTCGGGCGACGCAGAAAGCCTGTCGCGCGCGTCCACCCTTTTTCTATGCAATAATCAGGCGCTTCGGACTATGGTTCCGTACAATATTTTGTCCCTTCGTGTACACGGACGTACCCCAATTCTTGGTCTGAGCGGTGTTATTGACCGAAGCGCCGCAGAGGCGCTGATCGGCTCAGAGGTCTACGTTGACGAAGACGCCATCCGTCCGGCGGAGGAAGACGCCTACCTCGTCAGCGATCTGATAGGCCTCAGCGTCATCGATACGGCTACGGGCGATGAAATCGGGCTCGTACAAGGTATCGTAGACAATCCCGCGCACGACCTGCTCGAAGTCGCAAAAGGCGGCGGGGGCATATTATTGATTCCCATGGCCGACGTATTCATCAAGGAGATCGATCTGACCTCAGGCCGCATCCTGGCCGAAGTGACACTGCTGCTGAGGTGACATCCTATTTCACCTTGCCGCTGGTCTTGGTGGTGCTCCAGGGGCTTTGATATTTCACACCGTTCACCGTCTTGTATGAACGCAGCTGCACCTGATAGACCTTGCCTTTGCTCAGCTTCTTGATCGTCAGGCTCGCACTCCCGGCGGAGGCGGTGGCGGTCTTCCACTCCGCAGCGCCTTTGACCCTGTAGCGAACTTCATACTTTGTGATTTTCTGTGTGTCGTCAGTCTTTTTCCATGTCACCGTGATCTGCTTTTTGCCTGGGGCCGCCTTGGAAACGGCGACAGCCTTTGGCACGATCTTGAAGGTCCGCGTGACGCTGCCCGTATAGTTTGCGCTCTTCGCCTTGATAGTGAGGGTGCCCTTGCCGATGTTTTTGTTCGCCCCGTGAGTCACCGTGAAGTGCGTCCCGTTCTTTAGCTTCAGGTCGCCGTGCTTGACGGCCGGTACCGGAGCAAGCTTTTTCCCTGTCCATTCCTTGTCGGATATGTCCGCAAAACTCAGCTTCGCGATATTTGCCCTGGCAATAATGAAAGTCGCCGTCTTGGTCCCGCTGTAATTGCCCTTCCCCGTGATGGTGACCTTCGCCGTCCCTGCATTGACATTGCTTGTCCAGCCAATCGTGAAGTCCTTGCCCGCGGCGAGGGTAGTTCCGCCGTGTTTTACCGTCAAGGCAGGCGTCTGCGCCTTGCCGTCGTAAGTCACACCGGCGATGGGCGAGATGACGGCCGCGCCGATTGCAAGAGGTTTGACCGTGACATTGCAGGTATCGGTAAATGCGCCGTCTACCGTTTTGACTGTGATTGCCGCGGCGCCCGGGCTGACGGCAGTCACTTTGCCGTTCTGGTCTACCTTCGCGATGTTTGGTTTGGTTGAAGTCCACTCCACATTCTGATTTGTGGCATTGTCCGGAGAGATATTTGCCGTGAGGGTTTGGTTTGCGCCTACGCTGAGATTGATTGAACGCGTATTGAGCGTAACGCCCGTCACGGAAGTAAATGTCACAGAGACTGAGAACATATTGCCCAGGGTTTGATTGCTGACATTACTTGCGGCATCATAAGCCGAAATTTTAACGCTCCAAATCCCGGATTCGGCGCCGGATGGCAAAGCGAAACCACCCGACCAGGTATCGGTCTCGCCCACTTTGGAAAGTATATTATTTGTATACTCGACATTTGAAGGGCTGATCAGAGTGAAGAACGCGTGGTGGACAGCCACGTTGTCTGTGAGCGTAGCGCTGACGGTGACGGTATCGTTGGGATTGTTTTGAGTCGGAGTCACTGAAATGTTTGAAATATTGGGTGCGGTCGTATCAGTTGTGGGCGTTGCTTCCACTGTGAATTGAGCAACATCGTAGATATAACGACCTTCTTGATTAGCATTTGAAGATAAATCGCTGCAAACAACATAGAAAAAACTCCATACCCCAGGCCATGGATTTTCCGGTATCACGTAGGTAAATCTGTAGCTATTACCACTGACATTTTCACCATATACTGGTTCCACATACCCTTTTGGGTTATATATATCTGTATATAAAGTGCTTACGTCGATTCCCGACTCGTCCTGTATATCCACGGTCATTACGATGGTATCACCTGCGTGATACGGCGAACTCGCAGAGGATGCGACCACTGGCTCTCCTATCGTCGGCGGCGTCACATCAACTTCTGCATATGCTGCCCCCGGTGCAAGCGCAAACAGGCCGAGCGCCATACAGAGTGAAATCGCGATTGACAGCAGTCTCATATTTCTTTTCATTGCTAACTCCATTCTCCTTCTAAGTAATAGCCCGTCATGCTGAATTCGTTTCAGCATCTTTGCCAAGATATCTTTTGCCGGGATCCTGAAACAAGTTCAGGATGACGCGGCATTTACAAAAGCGCATAAAAAGGCGCCGGCCACGGCAAATGCCGCAGACCGACGTCTTTTAAAACAACCAATATACTCCCGAAAGGGTTTAGGAAATCCCCCCCCCCGTTGGAATCATTTTACAATTGTTGATAGTTGATTTCATTACCGTTCCCAACCTGCCATCAAAGCAACATCATCAAGGGTATTATATACCTTTCATGACGTATAGCGGCGCAAATTGGTCAAAAAAGAGTGTTTTTTTTACCGATTTGCGCCGCTATACGTCATGAACTCTGCGGAGGTTACGTTGGTGTTACAAAAAGACTAAATTCATTGTACAGGGGGCTCGCTTTCATTAGACTCTTATTATGTCTACAGGTAGAAAAGCAGTACTTGTCATCTTCGCGGTTTTCTTCGTTATTGTCGTTGCCATCCTGTACAGCATCATTTACGTGACGCCGCTCATTGGGGGCATTGGCAAGGAGACGGTCATCGTGAAGTATGCGGAATTCCCCGTGCAGGATACGGTAACGGGCATCTTTGTGCGCGAGGAAACGCTCTATACGGCGGCCTATGCGGGTGCGCCGCAGTATATGGTGGCCGAGGGAACGAAGATACGCGCCGGTACGCAGGTCGTGTATATCGACCCGGATGCAGCGGCGCCTCAGGGCGTGGATTCCGGGTCGGCGCCCGGAATGACAGACGTGGAGCCCGGAATGACAAATGCGGCGCCTCGGGACTTGGATTCCGGGTCGGCGCCCGGAATGACAAACGGCTCGCCCGGAATGACAGATGCGGCGCTTGTCATTCCGGCCGCCGAGCCGGAATCCACAGACGGCTCGTCCGCTGTGGCAGACGGCGCCTCCGGGGCGGACGATGAAACTGCGGGGCCGGTGGTACCTACGCTCGAGCAGGTCATACAGTCGGCTGCAGGCAATGCTGCGCCGAGTGAAGGCGGGGTCTCTCCGACGACGGCGATAGTGAGTTATTATGCAGATGGTTTTGAGAAGCGGATATGTCCCGAATCGATCGGGACGCTCGGAAAGACTATGCTCAATACGCTGCCGGATATGGCGCTGGATATCGAGCGCGGCTGGGCGAATGCGGGCGAGCCTGTCTACAAGATCACAAACAACAACAGCTGGCGTTTTGTCTTTTGGATCGCGAATACCGGCGGGGAGATGGCCAAGCGCTATGTGCCGGGCGCCGAAGTCACGCTCGATTTGGACACGACCAAGGTGACCGCTGTCATCGAATCGACCGAGCCTCAAGGGGATGATATCTTCGTCGTGCTGCGCTCTGATATGTATTACCGCGACCTCGACAAATTTCGGAAACAGGAAGTGCACGTCGTGTTCAACGTCTATCACGGCGCTGTGATCGATGAAAAGTCTGTGGCCGAACGCGCGGGGGTGCCCGGCGTGTATGTGCGGCAGCAGAGCGGCTCGTTCAAGTGGGTGCCGATCCATGTCGTGAGGACTTCGGAGGGGCAGTACCTTGTCTCGGAAACAAGCTACGAGGATGCGATCGGCGGTACGATTTCGACGGTGCGGTATTATGATGAAATCATGAGCGACCCGTCGGCGGAAGGGTACTAAAGGGTATTAAAGGGAGAAAAAAGGAATGACGATTGCTGAAAATATCAGGGAGATCCGGGGGCGTATCGCGGCGGCGGAAACGCGCGCCGGACGTGCGCCGGGCGAGGTCACACTCATCTGCGTGACCAAGACTCGCACGGTAGAGGAGATGATGGAAGCCGTCCGTGCAGGCGCTTTGGACCTCGGAGAAAACCGCGTACAGGAAATGACGGAAAAATACGCCAATATGCAAGATATGGCGGTTGTAACCGAAAAAAAATACAATATAAAGTGGCATTTGATTGGACAACTACAAAGAAACAAGGTAAAATACATCATCGGAAAGACGACTCTCATCCATTCCGTCGACAGTTTCAGACTGGCGGAAGAGATTGAGCGGCGTGCGGAAGAAGCGGGCGTAGACGTGGATGTATTGATTCAGGTGAACCCCGCGGGTGAGGCGCAAAAGGCGGGAGTTTCTCTGCCGGAGGCGGAGGCGCTCGTGAGTGAGATCGAAAGCGGTCTGACGCGGGTGCAGGTGACGGGCTTGATGTCTGTCGTGCCAATTGCCGGGGACCCCGAAGAAGTGCGCGGGTACTTTCGAGAGGTCAAGCAGGCTTTTGACAAAATTGCGATTTCACGTCCGGCATTCCGGCATCTGTCGATGGGAATGACGCACGACTATGAGGTCGCGATCGAAGAGGGCGCAACGATGGTACGCGTTGGGACGGGAATATTCAGAAACGGAGGTCAATAATATGGGATTGTTCGATAAGATCAAAGATCTTGTACATGCGGAAGACGAGGACTTCTACGACAACGAGGACGACGAAGCGGAGCCAAAGCGTTCCGAGTCTTCGCGCAGCGTTGCGGAGCCGCGGCGTACTTACGGGCTCGCTCCGAATACCGATTCTTTCCCGAGACGCGAGCCTTTGCGCGAGCCGCTTTCCGCGAGCAAGGACAGCTCCGGCGTTCGCGACAATCTGATCCCCCTGCCGGGCCGTCAAACCATCGAAAAATTGACGTCACGATTCAAAATCGTCGTCATTGAGCCCAAGGCTTTTGACGAATGCCCCCGTCTTGTCGACAGCCTCAAGGCGCGCAAACCCGTAATCATCAACCTCGAGCGTATCGAAAATGATACCGCTCGCAAGATATTTGACTTTCTGTCCGGGGCGACCTACGCACTCGGCGGCAATGTTCAAAAGATCGCGCAGAATATCTTCGTGTTCCTGCCGGAAAATGTCGATGTACAGGCAAATTCCGATGCCGGCGTTTTCAAATACGGGGACGACAGCGCAAACCCGTGGACGTAGGGCCCCGGGATAGGATCTGAGTATGGGCGCATATTTTGCGGCTACGGTCGTTTCTTGGGTATGCAATATACTGACACTGATTTTGGTGGTGCGGTCGGTGCTGAGCTGGATCGTGTATTCCGGCAACCAATACAACAGGACGCTTCACCGGATCTACGATGTTCTCGGCCAAATCACGGAGCCGCTCGTAGCGCCGGTCAGACGCCTGCTTTCGCGCTTTGTGCGCACCGGTCCTATAGATTTCGCTCCTATGGCGACTTTCATCCTCATCATCATCGTGCGGCGCATAGTCGTCGCGATCCTGCTCGCTATAGCTTATTAATGGATATTTGATATGATCACACCGGCGGCTATTCAACGAAAAGAATTCGCACGAGGCGTGCGCGGCTACCGCGAGGAGGAAGTCGATCGCTTCCTTGATGAGATGGCGGCGGACCTTGAAGCCATCCTGCGCGAAAACGAAGGACTCAAGGAAAACGCAAGGTCGCTTGCGATGGAAATCGAACGCTATCGAAGTTCCGAAAACTCGATCTTGAGCACGCTCGAGTCGGCAAAGGCTCTCATGGCGGATATCTCTGCCAGTGCGGAAAAACGCGCGGAGCTCTTGCTCAAGAGCGCTGAACTCGATGCGGAACGCATCCGGCGTGAGGCGCGGGATTCTGTCGAGAGGATGCGGGATGAAAGCACCGCGCTTTCGCAGCGCTGGGAATTGTTCGGTGCGCGTTTTCGCAATTTGCTTGAATCCGAACTGGAGCGTTTCGACCGCAGCGCGGCCAGTATCTTGTTTGACGAGTCGTACGAAAAAGGCAAGCAGCCCGAAGGCGGCAACAATACGATTCGTCCGTTCAAAGCACACAAAATTCCTTGAAAAAGCCGTATTTCATTATCTACATCGCGATGTTTGCCGCTTTTCTTTGGCTCGATCGCTTTTTCAAAAATCTCGTTGTAAACCATTTGGCGCTTGGAGAGGCCTGGCCGTCCGGCGGCGGGTTTGCGCGCATTCTGTATACGCAAAACACGGGCGTTTCATTCAGCCTGCTTGCGGGGCATCCGGAGATCCTCATCGCGCTGCAATCGATCCTTTTCGTGGTCGTCGCGATTGCCTTTGTCCTGACCTACCGGCGTCTGCGGCATCCGCTGCTGCAAACAGCGCTGTGCTGGATCGCGTGCGGCGGACTGGGAAATCTGATCGACCGGATTCGTTTTGGCTACGTGATCGATTTCATTTCGGTCGGGACTTTCCCGATATGGAATTTTGCGGATATGTGTATCGTAGGCGGGTGCATCCTGCTCGGGATCTACATCCTCTTTGTTCACGGAAATTCAGCCAAAGAAAAAGAGGTTGCGGGCGATGACAGATGAACTCTATCTCGAGACCGAGGAGACGGAAGAGCGCGAGGCGGTCTTTGGCGACGGGGATGCCGGCAAACGGCTTGATGCGGCCATCGCGGAACGCTTTCCCGATCTGTCGCGAAGCCGCGTGCAGGAACTGATCGCATCGGGCGGTGTGCGTATCGCCGGAAAGTCCGGAACCCCGAGCAAGAGCGCACGCATCTGTCCCGGAGACGAAATCAAAATCACCCTGTACAAGCGCGTCCCGCTGAATGCTATGCCCGAAGATATCCCTCTGAATATTGTCTACGAAGACGATGATGTGATCGTGATCGACAAGGCGCGCGGCATGGTGGTTCATCCGGCGCGCGGCAACGAGACCGGCACTGTGGTCAATGCCTTGCTTGGCCATCTCGGTGAGGACGCGCTTTCCTGCGTGAACGGAGCGGTACGTCCCGGAATCGTCCACCGCATAGACAAAAATACGAGCGGTCTGCTCGTGATCGCCAAAAACGACCTCGCCCATGCGGGTCTGGCCGGGCAGTTTCACGAGCATTCGATCGACCGGCGCTATATGGCGATTGCGATCGGCGCTTTCCGTGAGGAAGAGGGAACGATTGACGCCCCGCTCGGCCGTGACCCGTCAAACAGGCTTCGCCAGGCGGTCCGCAGGGAACCCGGCGGGCGCAGGGCGGTCACGCACTGGCGCGTACTCGAACGCCTCGGCAGTCTGCCCGGAGGCGCGGGAAACGCGGGCGAATACACGCTGATAGAATTGTCTTTGGAAACGGGGCGCACGCATCAGATCCGCGTACACCTCGCCTATATCAGCCGCCCGGTGCTGGGCGATGATCTCTACGGCCCGGCCAAAGGACTTGTCGCCGGACAGGGGCAGTATCTGCACGCCTGCGCCCTTGGATTTGACCACCCGCGGACCGGAGAGCGCCTGTGCTTCGAAAGCGCTCCTCCCGCCTATTTCCGGGAGATGCTTCGGAAATTAAAAGGTTGATAACGCCTTTCGGCCAATAGGTATGCTCCGGATGCTGGTTGTGTTTCCGGAGCTGAGAACCCTACTTGACCGTTATTGGAAACACAAAGGCATCCTGTGCATACCTATTGGCCGAAATGCGTTTCTTAACGTTTTTGCTATTCTCTGCAAAACGGTATGGCTCATCGCATGATTGGGGGATGCTGGTTGTGTTTCCTGAGCTGAGAACCCTATTTGACCGTTATTGGAAACACAAAGGCATCCTGCGCATACCTATTGCCGAAATGCGCTTCTTAATGTTTTAGTTTTCTCTACAAAACGGTATGGCTCATCGCATAATTGCGGGCTGTTGGTTTGCGGAGGTTGCCTTTTCGTTTCCGCGAACGCCAAAATAGAACTCTTCGTTCCGGAAACGAAACCAGCACCCGGAGCAAACCAACGGCCCGCAATTATGCGATGAGATCACTACTACTTAGGCAATGCCGGTGTGACGTAGAGGGTCCGGTTTTTTGTAAAGATCACGTATCCGGGCTTGGCTCCGGAGGGCTTCTTGACGTAGCGCACTTGTGTATAATCGACAGGCACTCCCTCTGACGCGCGCGCCTTGCTGTTCCATGCCGCCGCCGCCGCCGCTTCGAATAGGTCTTGTTCCGCCGGAGGGTGTCCTTCTGTCTTCAGGATGACATGCGAGCCCGGGATATCCTTGGCGTGCAGCCAGAGGTCATCTTTGTCTGCAAAGCGGAAAGTCAGTTCATCGTTTTCGGTATTGTTCCGGCCAACGAAGATCTTGGCTCCGGAGGACAAAGTGTATTCTGCAGGGCTGAAGGTCTGCTGCGTGCGTCCGCGCCCGGGGCGGACTTTTGTCTTCTTGCCGCGCGGACGGAGATAACTGGTCTCCTCGAGCTCTGCACGCAGGCCGGCTATCTCTGCCGGGTTTTTGGCGTCTCTGAGGAAGTGGGATACGCTTTCGAGATAATCGATCTGCTCGTTGGTCTCTTCAAGCTGCTTAGTCTTGAACACAGCGGAGGTCTTGGCCTTGCTGTACAGTTTGTAATACCGCTGGGCATTTTGTGCGGGAGTGAGCTTTGGATCGAGATCTACGGTCCTTACTGCGCCGTCTTCCGCATAGTCCTCGAGCGCGACACGCCCCGCGCCTTTTTCGATGCGCCAGATATTTGCTGTGATGAGATCGCCTGTTTTTCGGTGTTCCCCTGCGCGGGCTGCATCTGTCAGATCTTCGAGGAGGCGCTGTTTTTTCAGGTAGAGCTTGTCCAGACGGAGCGCGAGTGCGCTTTCGACTTCGTTTGCCTTTGCAGTGACGCGTCCTGCGGTTTCGCGGCTGTCGTACCACGCCTCGAGCATTGAGGAGACGGCATCCTCCCCTTCAAAAACGTGGGTGACCAATCCATCATAGACGCCGAGCCCGAAGATGTGGAAATCGACCTCCCTCGCAGAGCCGTCATCCTGCGGTTCGAAAAAGATCCTCGGCGCATAGTCGCCGTTTTTTAGTAGACGATCGAAATATGCGGCGTCTTTTCCGGTGAGATCTCCGTGTTTGGTCTCTTCGGCCATGACGGGCGAGATGCCTTTGCCGGGAGGCGGCATGAGGTAGGTCATGCCAGGCAGGGTCTGCCGGATGCGGCTGACATCGGCGGATACGCGTTTGATCGCGTCCACGATACGCAGGTCTTCGGCGCCGGCTATAGGTTCGCAAAAGATTATATTGCTGTGTTTGCCCATCAATTCAATGAGCAAACTCCTCTCTCCCTTCACGCCGAGTTCACTCGAAGTGGCAAAGTCAAAACGCACGATACGCTCGCGGCCGAGGCGCGCCACGGAAATCAGACGCGCGCCGATCAGATATTTTCGAAGCAGCATACAGAAGGCCGGCGGATTTTGCGGGCCGGCATCCCGGCTTTCGGCGGCATACAAAAGGGGGCGTCCTGCGTTTGCGGAGAGCAGGACATTGTAGCGGCCTGCAGGCCTGTCATCTCCGGGGGGACGGTTGATACAAAGGATGAGCTCCTCGCGCTCAGGCTGATAGATGCGTTCGACGCGCCCGCCGGCGCACAAATCGTTCAGTTCGCGGGCGACTGCACCTACCACGTAATTGTCAAACGGCATTTTGTTTCACACTCATTTGTCCAAATTTTTGCTTGCAATTCATTTCGCTTCATGGTACATTAGTTCTCGTGCGTTTGCAAGAAAGTGAGGAGAACCATGTCCAACAAATGTGAAATTTGCGGAAAAGGCCAGACAAGCGGCAACAACGTTTCGCATTCCAACCGTCACACGCGGCGTAAGTGGGATGCCAATATTCAGACCGTCAAGGTCATCGAAGGCGGTACACCCAAGCATATCAAGGTATGTACGAAGTGTCTGCGCGCCGGAAAAGTGACAAAGGCCGTCTGATTAGCTTTAATCAAATGATTCATGACAACCGGTTTCGCGTGCGAGGCCGGTTTTTTATTGACAATCGCGCCCGCTCGCGTAAAATGTTTATATTGCGTAACTTGTAATACGAGGAGGAGAATTTCATGTCTGTTCAAAAAATCAAGGAAAGAATGGAAATCCGGGAAAATTGGCACGGCCCGGACAAGCTTTGGACGCTTTCGTGTGTGTCCAATGATGATGGATTCCAAGCCGTGTCCGTGATCGTCATGGGCAAGGAAGAATGCATCGTTTGGGATATGCAGTGGACGCTGTCAAATGCCCACCGTGTCGTCGCGGAGATCTATGAACACGGAAGGAAACCTAAGGCCTTGTTTATCAGTCACGGTCATCCGGATCACTATTTTGGCACACAGGTTTTTCTCGAAGCGTTTCCCGGTACGCCGGTCTATGCCTACGAAGAGGATATCCACGTCATTGAGGAACAGTTTTTGCCCAAGCTTGAGCATTGGCAGGACGAGATAGGTATCTTCAATTGCCCGGCCAAGCCGATCAAAGTCACTCCCTACAAAAAAGGCGATATCGACCTTGATGGCTTTGAGATCGAAGTGATCCCGCATATCTGGGGCGATCTCAAATACAATACGATCATGTGGATTCCTTCTATCAAGACTGTCGCTTGTTCGGACGTCGTATTCAATATGGCGCATCCGTTCACGTGTGAAATTTCGGACGCGGGCCGCCTGCACTGGATCGAAGATTTGGAAAAGATCCGCGCGATGGGCGCCGACGTCATCATCCCCGGTCACACGGCATTCGGTCTTGGCTTTGACGAACGTGCACTTGATTTCACGATCGACTACCTCAAGAAGACCATTGCCGCGCTTGACGAAAACAGAAAACTGCTCAAAGACGGAGTTCCCGGTGAGCTTGCGGCCAAATCGTTCTACTATGATTTGGACAATTACGTGTTCCAGGCGATCCTGAAGCGCAGCAATGAAATGAACGCGAACGTGTACCTTGCGGGCCGTGAATGGAACGATCAGTGGAACGAAAATATGGGCGGAGATGACGAATAGCGCAAAGTTTTTGAAAGGAGAAATAGCATGGCAGGCAGATTGGAAGGCAAAGTAGCGATCATTACGGGCGGCGGCGTCGGCATTGGCGCGTCGATCGCGAAGGGTTTTCTCGCAGAAGGCGCGAAGATCCTTGTGTCCGGCAGGCGCAAGGAAAAGCTCGAGGAGTTCGCAGCAGGGTTTCCCGAAGACAGTCTCGCGATCTTTGCAGGGGACATCACGAAGATTGAGGACGCCGAGGCGATGGTAGAGGCGGCAGTGGCCAGGTTTGGCAAGCTTGACGTCCTTGTGAACAACGCGGGTATCGATCCGGCCGGCACGGTCACGGATATCCCCGTGCAGCAGTGGCTTGACATCATCAACACAAATATCAACGGCGCGTTCTATATGACACGCTTTGCGATTCCAAAGATGATCGAGAGCGGCGGCGGATCCATCATCAATGTAGCAAGCCTGGCGGGTGTGCGCGCTATTCCGGCGATGCCGGCGTACAGCACGACAAAGGCGGGGCTGCAGGGATTCACAAATGCGGTGGCTCTCGATTATGGGTCAAAGGGTATCCGTATCAACATGATCAGCCCGGGCGCTACGGCGACCGATATGCTGAAGAATTCTATGCAGGGTCTCGCCAAATCGCAGGGGACCGACATCTACGGAGCGCTCGGCCTGCTCACGCAGTTCACTCCGCTGGGGCGCGCTTGTGAGCCGGATGAGATCGCTCCTGCGGCAATATTTTTTGCGAGCGACGAGTCCAGCTATATCACGGGACAAAACCTGCTGATCGACGGCGGCGCAACGGTCGTTGATCCGTGCGGCGCGGCAACGAGTTCCCTCGGCAAGGCCTGGGGCGAGGAATAAGAGGAAAAAGCCTCTGGTTTATCAGGAAGAAAACAAAAACGGAAAAATCAAGATCGGGCGTGCCGTCATCGAAGGCGTGTGCGCCCGTGTTATTGATGGTATGGACGGACGGCTCATCGTCTCCGATCCAAAGGGACGGCTTCGCAAAGGCGCCAAAGCGGCAGCCGAGGACGAAACCGGTTTTGCGCGGGCCAGACTCCGGGCCGGCGTCTTTGATTTGAAACTTTTTCTCATCGTGCGTTTTGGTGTGAGCATCCGTGAAACCGCCGAAGAATTGGTGTCGCAGCTCCGCAAAGAGTTTCCAGAGCAGACCGGCGTGGACGTCGGCCTTATCACGATTGTCTTTGTCGGCACGCTTGCGGAAAAACTGCGGCGGCGCAACATCATGTTTGTCGATGACGGAACCTTGCATGAAGTAGGAGAAGAAGAAGAAATATAGACGCAAGCGAAAAATAAATGTATACTAAATTTGTAATATTTTTTAACTTTTGAACTTTTATGAATTGGAGGTCGAAATTATGAGTGAATTTGATCAAACTCCGGAAGAGCCTATCGCCGCACCGGAACCGACCGAAGCTACACCTGCACCCGAAACGCCCGAGTATCAAGAGCCTCCTGTTTTTGAGCAGGCTGCGCCGCAATACGAGCAAACGCCGCCGCAATTTGAACAAGCCCCTCCTGTTTTTGAGCAGGCTCCTCCGCAGTATGAGCAGGCCCCTCCGCAGTACGGCCAAGCGCCGCCGCAGTACGGCCAGGCGCCGCCGCAGTACGGTCAGCCCGTCTATGCAGAGGAAAAACCGTTGCATGTGCCTTCGCTCATCGTCGGCATCCTCGCTATCGTTTTTGCTTTTATCACGGGGTTTGTCGGATTGATCCTCGGCATTGTTGGCGTGGTGCTGGCGAAGAATGCCAAGAACGATTACAAGTCGGGCGTAGGCTTTGGACTCAGCCTTGCCGGTTTGATCATCGGCGCGATCGTTACCATTGTCGCGATTGTTGCAGTCGTGGCCTTGGGCACCGCTTTCGGGCTCGCGGGACTCGCAGGACTCGGATCGTACTAAGCTTGTAGTAAGAGGAGAATCGTAGTGAGCGAATTTGATCAAAACCAACCGCCGCCGTATGAGCAGCAGCAAGCGCCGCCGCCGTATGGACAGCAACAGGTTCCGCCGCAGTACGGGCAGGCGCCTCCGGTCTATATCCCGGGGGAGCATCGTATGGCGGGCTTTTGGGAATCGTATCGGGGATATTGGCGCAATTATGTGAATTTTGATGACCGGACGTCACGTGCCGGCTATTGGTGGGTCGTGCTTGCGAATCTTATCATCGGGATTATTTTGGGGCTTATTTTGGGCCTTACGATGGGTCCGGAAGTATTGAGTTCGGACGAAGCGATTCCCTTTGCGGGTTTTGGTATCGTGTATTATCTCTGGGGCTTTGCCAATATCATTCCGGGGCTTTCGATTTGGGTACGTCGTTTGCATGATATCAACAAGAGGTGGACGTGGGTTTTCATGGGCCTGATCCCGATTGCCGGCGGGATTATCCTAATTGTATATGCAGCCACCGGAACGAAGTATGTGTATGAAAATCGCTGGCTGAATCGGCCGCAAGTCGAAAAATTGGTTTAGAACGATAATACGATAGAACGATAATAATTAGCACTCTCTGATTGAGAGTGCTAATTTTGTGGTATACTAGTACTATATTGGATTCCGGGTCGGCGCCCGGAATGACAGTGGGGCGCCCGGAATGACAGTGGGGCGCCCGGAATGACAAGGGAGGTATATCATGAATTTTGAAAAATTTACGCAAAATACACAGGATGCAATCGCAAGCAGTCAAAATATTGCGATTCAGATGGGACACCAACAGTTAGACGGCGAGCATATATTATTGGCTTTGCTGTTGCAGGATGAGGGGCTGATCCCGCGCATTCTGGGGCTGATGAACGTCGACACGGCGGGATTTGTCCACGACGTGGAAGCGGAGCTCGACAAGCGGCCCAAGGTCGCGGGGGGCGACGACGGTCTGTACCCGACGCGCCGGGCAGGCAAGCTTTTGGGCGATGCGGAACAGATCGCAAAACAGTGGAACGACGACTTTGTCAGCGTCGAACATCTTTTCCTTGCGCTGCTGAATGAATCTGGCACGCCGTCTGCGGGGATCATGAAGTCGCGCGGCGTCACGAAAGAAGGTTTCCTCGCCCGGCTCGAAGCGGTACGCGGCAACCAGCGCATCACCTCGCAAAATCCCGAAGAAGGCTATGAGGCGCTGACAAAATACGGGCGCGACCTCGTGCAGCTTGCAAGGGAAGGCAAGCTCGATCCCGTGATCGGGCGTGACGAAGAGATCCGCCATACGATCCAGATCCTCTCGCGCCGCACGAAAAACAATCCGGTCCTGATCGGGGAGCCCGGCGTGGGAAAGACGGCTGTCGTAGAAGGACTTGCGCAGCGCATCCTTGCCGGCGACGTGCCCGAGGGACTCAAAGACAAGACGATCTTTGCCCTCGATATGGGTGCGCTCATCGCGGGCGCCAAGTTTCGCGGAGAATTTGAAGAACGGCTCAAGGCGGTCCTGAACGAGATCGAAAAATCCGAGGGGCGCGTGATTCTGTTTATTGACGAAATACACAATATCGTCGGGGCGGGCAAGGCCGAGGGCGCGATGGACGCCGGCAATTTGCTCAAGCCCAAACTCGCGCGCGGCGAGCTGCACTGCATCGGCGCGACGACGCTCGACGAATACCGGCAATATATCGAAAAGGACGCCGCCCTTGAACGTCGTTTTCAAAAGATACTCGTAGACCAGCCGACGGTAGAAGACACAATATCGATCCTGCGCGGTCTCAAGGAGCGCTTTGAAATTCACCATGGCGTGCGCATCACAGACGCGGCGCTCATTGCCTGCGCCGTGCTGTCCGACCGCTATATCACCGACCGCTTTCTGCCGGACAAGGCCATCGACCTCATGGATGAAGCGGCGAGCAAGATCCGCATGGAGATCGACAGCAGACCGGCCGAGATCGACCAGGCGAGCCGCGAGATACTCCGGCTTGAGATCGAACGCCAGGCTCTGCTAAAGGAAGAAGACGCAGGCAGCCGCGAGCGGGCCGCCGCCATTGAAAAAGAACTCGCCGAACTGAAAGCGCAAAATGATGCGATGAGCGCACAGTGGGAATCGGAAAAGCAGGCCATCGAAGCCCTGAAAGATACGAAGCAGCGCATAGAAGATACAAAACTCGCAATCGAAGAAGCGGAGCGTGCTTACGATCTCGAAAAATTAGCAGAGCTCAAATACGGCGCCTTGCCGACGCTTGAAAAAGAGCTCGAGGACGCCAAGGAGATCGCGGACAAGACAGAGGAAAAACGCCTGCTGAAAGAAGAGGTCACGGAAGAGGAGATCGCTGAAGTGGTCGCCTCCTGGACCGGTATCCCGGTCGCCCGCCTTGTCGAGGCTGAAAAGGAAAAACTCCTGCGCCTGCCGGAGATCCTCCATCAGCGCGTCATCGGTCAGGATGAAGCCGTGGAAGCTGTCTCCGAGGCAGTGCTGCGCGCCCGCGCGGGCATGCAGGACGAAAGCCGGCCTATAGGCTCATTCATCTTTCTCGGCCCCACCGGCGTCGGCAAAACCGAACTCGCCAAAGCGCTGTCCGAGGCGCTCTTCGATACGGAAAAGAATATGATCCGGATCGATATGAGCGAGTACATGGAGAAGTTTTCGGTCAGCCGCCTGATCGGCGCCCCGCCGGGCTATGTCGGCTACGAAGAAGGAGGACAGCTCACGGAGGCTGTGCGAAGAAGGCCGTATTCTGTGATATTATTCGACGAAATTGAGAAGGCTCATCCGGATGTGTTCAACACGCTGCTGCAGCTGCTTGATGACGGGCGGCTCACGGACAACCAGGGGCGCACGGTCAATTTCAAAAATACGATCATCATCATGACGAGCAATATCGGCAGCGCCTTCCTGACTGAGAGCATCGAAAAAGACGGCACGATCGACGATGATGTCAGGGAACACGTGCGCGAAGAGATGAAAATGCACTTCCGGCCCGAGTTTCTGAACCGCATTGACGACGTCGTGGTGTTCAGTCCGCTGACGGAAGCGGATATCGTAAAGATCATAGAGATCCAGCTTGCCGAGATTCAAAGAAGGCTTGCCGAAAAGGGCATCACCGTGAAGTTCACGGACGGCACGAAGCGATTCATTGCGAAGGAGACCTATTCGCCGCAGTACGGCGCCCGCCCCATCGCGCGCTATCTGAGGAAAAACATCGAGACGCAGATCGCCGAAAAGATCATTCGCGGAGACGTCAAAGAAGGAGACGAATTCACGATCGATATCACAGCCTAAATATTTGCCCGCAGGAGTGAATTTTCGATATGGCGCCGCATCGCAAGTGCGGCGTTTTCCGGATCGCCGGTTTTGAAAGCGTCTGCGATCCCGCGGTGTTCGGCGAGGATCTCCGTCAGACCGGCTTCGGGGCCTGATGGGACGTGCACGGCGTACCGGATATAATCCCGGAGATGCGATAGATTTTCGATCAGTATGCGGTTGTGTGACGCCGCTGCGATACGCTTGTGAAAGGCCGCATTGATTGCCCTCAGGCGCTTGGTATCGCCGCGCCCGGTGTAGAAGGCCATGAAGTCGAGGCTTTCCTCGATGGCCTCGATCTCTGCCTTGGTCGCGCGAACGGCCGCCCAGCGAATGGCCTGCATTTCGCCTACCATGCGCAGGGTGTAGAGGTCGCGCAAATCGTCGACAGGCAGCCCGGTCACGAAGGCGCCCCGGTTTGGGATCATCATGATCAGCCCCTCGGCCTCGAGGTTTTTCAGGGCCTCGCGCACGGGCGTCCGGCTCACGCCGTAGCGCTCGCTGATCGCCTGCTCCGTGATCTTGTCGCCGTTTTTCAGCTGCCCGGCCAGGATTTCTATGCGGATTTTGCCTGACAGGTCCGCGCTCAGCGATTGCCGGCCATCCGACATCGTGTCAAGCCTCATGCCGGATGCTGTTGATCTTGCCGCCAAAGGCAATCATCTTTTTTTCGGTCTCGTTCAGTGAATTGACAAATTTGTAGGAGACTCCGCTCCCCGTATCTTTGACAATAATAATTTCATTGTCGATTTGCTCTTTCGCATGCTCTATCACGAGCGCGTCGCCTTGTTTGATTTTGCTCACGTCCGCCGGCTCGTCAAATACGAGCGGAAGGATGCCGCTGTTGATGAGATTGGCGCGGTGGATGCGCGCAAAACTTTTGGCCAGCACAAAGCGGATGCCAAGATAGAGCGGGGCGAGGGCGGCGTGCTCACGGCTTGAACCCTGACCGTAGTTGTCGCCGCCCACGATGGCTCCGCCGCCGAGCGGTCCGGCCTGAGCCGCTTTTGCCCGCGCCGCGAATTGGCTGTCGATCTTTTCGAAACAGTAGTTTGCCAGATGAGGCACGTTGGAGCGATAGGGGAGCAGGCGGCTGTCCGACGGCATGATGTCGTCCGTCGTGATATTGTCTCCGCAGATCAGGACGACTTCGGCGCCTACCTTGTCCTCGAGCGCGTGCCCCTGAGGGAAGGGCTTGATGTTTGGACCCATTTCCACGGGAGGCAATTCTGCGCCCGGCGGGATCGGGGCGGAAAAGATGCGAAAACTTTCATTGGGGAAAAACCGTTCGGGCGATGCGATCTTCGGCAATTCGACGCCGAGGCCGGCTGCGGCTGCGGAGCCGTCGGTCAAAACGCCGGTGATCGCGGAGATAGCCGCCGTTTCCGGGCTGACGATATAGACTTCCGCATCGTTTGTCCCGCTGCGGCCCTTGAAGTTGCGGTTGAAGGTACGCAGAGATACAGCGCCGGATTTGGGCGATTGACCCATGCCGATGCACGGGCCGCAGGCGCACTCGATGACGCGCGCGCCGGCGTCTATCAAATCTCTCAGGGCGCCGTTTTCGGCCAGCAGGGACAGGATCGCGGCCGAGCCCGGCGATATGACGAGGCTGACGTCCGGATGAACTTTGCGGCCCTTCAGGATGCCGGCCGCCTTCATGAGATCCGTATACGAGGAGTTCGTGCAGCTGCCGATGCAGGACTGATCGATTTTGATCGGGCCGATCGCCCGGATGGTATCTACGTTGTCGGGGCTGTGCGGTTTGGCCGCGAGGGGTACAAGAGCGGACAAATCAATGCGAAGGATCTCGTCATAGACGGCGTCTTCATCGGCCGATAGCGGCAGGTAGTCGCCTTCGCGGCCCTGCTGCGCCAAATAGAGGCGCGTGTTTTCGTCGGAGGGAAAGACCGTCGTCGTCGCGCCGAGTTCGGCGCCCATATTCGCGATCGTTGCGCGGTCGGTGAGCGAAAGAGAGGCAACTCCCGGTCCGTAGTACTCGACGATCTTGCCTACGCCGCCTTTGACCGTCAGCTCCTGCAGTACTTTCAGGATGACGTCCTTGGCCGAGACCCAGGGGCTGAGCGCGCCGCGAAGTTCAACTCCGAGTACCTTAGGCGCTGTCATGTCATAGCGGCCCTGCGCCATCGCCACCGCGACGTCGAGTCCGCCCGCCCCTATCGCGATCATGCCGAGGCCGCCGCAGGTCGGGGTATGGCTGTCGGAGCCGAGCAGGGTCTTGCCCGGTGCGCCGTATTGTTCGAGATGGAGCTGGTGGCAGATGCCTCCGCCCGGCTTTTGAAAGATGATGCCGTGTCTGGCCGCCACGCTTTTGATAAAGGCATGGTCATCCGCATTTTCAAATCCTGTCTGAAGGGTATTGTGATCGACGTATGCGACCGAACACTCGGTCCTGACATTGCCCGGATCCATAGCCTCGAGCTGCAGATAGGCCATCGTTCCCGTCGAATCCTGCGTCAGCGTCTGGTCGATGCGGATCGTGATGGCTTCTCCCGGAGCGTAGCGCCCCCGGGTCAAGTGCGTCTTCAAAATTTTTGCTGCGAGAGTATCTCCCATGATCAAAAAACTCCTTTGCGTGATAATACGGTGTCGCTGACTTTGTATACAATTATACAGGAATACGACCCGGCCGGCAATTTCATTTGATATAGTGAACCTTTGTGGGGTATACTGATTACAAATATTATTGCGGGCATAGAGCCGTAGGAAGAATGGAGGATCAACATGGCCAATGTATTCAAGAGGGACGCAACCATTCATGAATTCAACTGGGACAATCTCGGTGACATCAAAGCAGGGCGGGAGGATCTCGGCGAAGAAATGCCGGTACTCGTCTATCGCCTCATGCAGTTCACAATGCTCGATGTGCTGACAAAGGACTTTGGCGCGGAAACGGCCAATGAGTATTTCCGCAGATCCGGCTATTTGGCAGGTTCGGAATTTGCGAAACATCTGCTCGATCTGACGGGCGATCTCAATACCTTTGCGGCCAATCTCGCAAAGGCGCTGGTGGACAACAAGATCGGCATCCTTCGCATGGAAGCCGTAGATCCCGACACCGGCAACCTCGTACTGACCGTCGGGCAAGACCTCGACTGCAGCGGCCTGCCGGTGACCAACGAGACGGTCTGCAATTATGACGAAGGTTTCATTGCCGGCATCCTGAATGCCTATACGGGCAAAAATTACGAAGTCAAGGAAATCGACTGCTGGGCCACGGGAGACCGCGTGTGCCGTTTCACGGCAAACGCACAGTAGGACACCATGAGAACAGGAGAGTAGAGCGATCGCCAAGAACGACCTGGACCTGTATTTTAATTATCTGCGTGACGCGGTTTACTATCCAAACCGCGCCACGATTGATGTGGACGCGTTGTCGGATGAAGATCATCGCGAGTTTGCAGAGGCGCTGCAGTCGTTTGTCGGCATGGTGACCGAAATGCGCTCGCTGGCGTCAAGTTTGTCGCGCGGTGATTTGGACATACCGCTGCCGCCGTCAGACAATGAATTGGCGTCGCCGCTCAAGGCCCTGCATGCGACGCTCAAGCATCTGACCTGGCAGACCAAGCAGGTTTCAATGGGCGATTACACGCAAAAAATCAACTTCATGGGCGAGTTTTCCAAGGCTTTCAACGAAATGGTCGTTTTGCTCGAGCTGCGCAAAGCCGAGGCCGGCGCAGAGATGGAACGCGCCAATACGCAGGCGCAGGAACTTGCCCGGACCAACAGCATGTTTGAAGCGATCACAAGCAATATGGAAGAGTGGATCGTCATGGTGGACAAGGAGAGCGGTGAGCATCTGTTTGCAAACCATCCTGCGGCGAGTGTGCTCACAAGCGACACATTCGAACAGCAGCTTTATGACATCCTGTTTGAGTACGCTCACGGCATGGAGTCCGACGACGAGCCGAAGAAGGAAGATTTCATGCTGATCAGCGATGTTGCGATTCAGTATTTTGAAATGATGCTCTACCCCATCCGCTGGTTTGAGCGCGACGCTGTGGCCTGTGTGCTCTCGGACGTTACGGAAAGCAAGGAACAGTACAGCAAGCTCGAGGATGTGGCTTACCGGGACGTTTCGACCGGCGTTTTCAATCGCTTGTACGGGATGAAGGCGCTCGAAGAGTGGGTTGACGAACAGACGGCTTTTCGTTTGATCTTTGTCGATATGGATATGCTGAAATATGTCAATGACGTGTTCGGTCATGGCGAAGGAGACGTCTATATCAAGTCGGTTGCCGATCTGCTGCAGGAGATTTCACCGGTGGCGATCGTTTGCCGTTTGGGCGGTGACGAATTCATGGTACTCTTGAAAGAACGCGATACCGAGGGGCGCGATATGGAGCAGGTGCTTGAGGATCTGCGGACCAAGCTCGTCGAATCCTCCACGAAGGCCGATGACGGCAGCATCAGGTACAACCGCAGCGTCAGCTATGGCATCGTTGGTGTTTCAAACGAAAATACGCAGAGCGCAAGTGAAATTTTGGCGCTTGCCGACGACCGCATGTACCAATACAAAAAAGCCCACAAAAAAGAACGCCGCGTATAGGTTTTATCCGATCGCGTTTAACGTCGTTGGAATGCTCGCGGTAATGACCTCGCAGCCGTCTTCGGTCAGGATCACCGTATCTTCGATGCGCACGCCGCCCCAGTCTTTAATGTAAATGCCCGGTTCGATCGTGACCGCCATGCCGGCCTCGAGAATGGTTTCTTTGTCTTTCCCTATCCTGGGATCTTCGTGTACCTCTGTGCCGATGCCGTGTCCTGTCGTGTGGATGAAATTTTCCCCATAGCCGTCGGCTTCGATCAGGCTCCGGCAGACATGGTCGAGGTCCTTGCATTTGATACCGCCTCGCGCGGCGGCAAGGCCGGCCTTCTGCGCGCGCAGGACGGAGCCGTATACTTCGCGCTGTTTGTCCGTCGGCTCGCCAATCAAATAGGTGCGCGTCATATCGGAGCAGTAGCCGTCAATGATGACGCCGAAGTCTATCGTGATGAAGTCGCCGGGCTCAAAAGCGCGGTCTGTAGGCTCGGCATGCGGCCCGGCGCCGTTTGGCCCCGAGGCGATGATGGCGGGAAAGGCGAGACCGCCGTAAGTTCCGTAGCCCTTCAGGGTCTCGGCAAAGACTTCCATCTGCACCGCAAGGAAACGCTCGGTGACTCCGGCGCCGATCAGAGGCAGGGTCTGCGCAAATACGGCAGACCCCGCCTCGGCCGCGCGCCGGAGCGCCGCGATTTCTTCCGGTGTTTTTATTTGCGCCATCGCCTGCTATAGGTTGCGCAGATCCGGCGTCTTCAGGTTGATCGGCTTTCCGGCGACGAACCGGCCGGCGCCTTTCTCCCCAAGAAATTTGCCGTCCTTGCAGACGAGCTTGCCCCGGCTCCATGTCTGGACCGGATAACCCCTGAGATATTCGCCTTCCCAAATCGTATGATCGGTCGCACCGTGCATATCTTTGTTCCTGATGGTGACACGTTTCTGCGGGTCGTAGATGACGATGTCCGCATCGCGTCCGACCTCGACAGCGCCTTTCTTGTGCGCGATCCCAAAGATCTTGGCGACGTTCGTCGAGCAGAGTTCGACGGCCTTGCTGTATGAAATATGTCCCTTGTTCGCCTCGGAAAGCATATAGGGGTACATGTTTTCTATACCGGCGCAGCCGTTGGGGATCTTGCGAAAATCCTTCTTTCCCCAATCTTTTTCTTTCTGCAGGAAGGGGCAGTGGTCGGTCGCGACGGTCGCGATGTCGCCGCGCGCGATGCCGTCCCATAGCGCCTTCTGCGAGGCTTTGCCCTTCATTGGCGGCGAGCAGACGAAATTGCGTCCGTCCGGGCGTTTGTACACGTCGCTCGTGAAATTCAAATACTGCGGGCAGGTCTCGGCAAAGATGGGATAGCCTTCGTCGCGCGCCTTCGTGACCGCGCGCATGCCCTGCGCGTCTGCCAGATGCACGATGTAGAGGGAAGCGCCCGTCGCCTTCGCCCAGCCGATTGCGCGCTCGTCCGCCTCGCCTTCGACAAATTCGGGCCGGCTCATATAATGATACCAGGGCGAGAGTTTCTTCTCCGCCGCATATTTTGCCGATAAATAATTGACAAGCTCGTTGTTTTCCGCATGTACGCCGATGAGCGCCCCGATAGATTTGCTGTGTTCGAGGACCTGATAGAAGACCCCGTCCGTGACCCCAAAGTCGTAGACCATAAAAACTTTGAAACTCGGCACGCCCATCTTGACAGCGTCCTCCATCGTATAGAGCAGTTTGTCATGCACGTCTTTGACGGCGAGGTGGAAACTGTAGTCCACGACGGCCTGAGGCGCGGCAAGCGCGTCGCGGCGCTTGATCGCGTCGGGAAAGGTCTCGTCAAAATCCTGCAGGATGAAATCAAAGACAGTCGTCGTACCGCCGCAGGCCGCCGACCGCGTGCCCGTCTCGTAATCGTCCGATGAAATCGTGCCGCCGAAAGGCATGGCGAGGTGGGTGTGCGCGTCGATCGCGCCGGGCAGGATGAGCTTGCTGCGGCAGTCGATGACAGTGGTCTCCGGATCCGGTTTGATGCCGGCTGCAATCGCCGTGATCTTTTCGCCGGTGACGGCGACGTCAGCCTTGAAGATGCCGGAGTCGGTAACAATCTTTCCATTTTTGAATAGGGTATCGATAGTCATGATGCACTCCTTTCGCAAATTTAATAACGTATATTATTATTGTACACCTTGCGGGCGTCCTGTGATTTCCCGCTGGGCGCTTATTTCCCTTCGAAGGCGGCGGGGCGCTTTTCGAGGAAGGCGCCCATGCCTTCGGCTCTGTCTTCCGAGGCCAGCGGCGCGGTGGTTGCCTCGCCTTCGAAGCTGACGCCGGTCAGCAGGTCGGTATTCAGGCCGTTGTTGATCGCGGTCTTGGCGGCACGTACGGCGAGAGGCGCCTTGGAGAGGATGATCTCCGCAAACTTCTCGGTCTCTGCCAATAGTTCTTCGGCAGGAAAGACCTTCTCGACCAGACCGATACGCAGCGCTTCTTCCGCGCCAATCAGTTCCGCACTGTAGATGAGCAGCTTGGCCATGCCTTTCCCGACGAGCCGGGGCAGGCGCTGGGTGCCGCCGAAGCCAGGGATGATGCCGAGACCCACTTCGGGCTGGCCGAATTTTGCTTTTTCGGAAGCGAAGCGGAAGTCGCAGGCCATCGCGAGTTCGCAGCCGCCGCCGAGCGCAAAGCCGTTGACCGCCGCGATGACAGGCTTTTGCGTCGCTTCGATCTGATTCATGACGGCCTGGCCCTTGATCATGAAGTCCCGTCCTTCGAGTGTATTCAGCTGTTTCATCGCGGCGATATCCGCGCCGGCGACAAATGAACGGCCCTCGCCCGTGAGGATCGTGACGCCGACCGAGTCGTCCGCCTCGATCTCTGCAAAGATTTCCGCGAGTTCGGTCAGCACCGCCTCATTCAGCGCGTTCAGCGCCTCGGGGCGGTTGACTTTGACGATACCGATCTTGCCTTTTTTCTCGAATGTCAGTGTTTGATACGCTTTCATGAAATATACCTCCTTAAAATGTCTTTTGATGGAATCAGTATATCATGTTACACTAATTAATGATGTCCAAAATACTGCGCGAAAAACTGAATGAGTCGATCAAGTCCCTTCTGCCCATCATAGTAATCGTGTTGGTGCTGAATTTTACGGTGGCCCCGATGCCGTTCGCGGTGCGCGGCATGTTTCTCGTTGGCTCACTCTTTTTGGTGATCGGCATGGCCGTATTTACCCTTGGAGCAGACCTTGCGATGATGCCGATCGGCGAACATCTCGGCAACTATCTGTCGCGCTCGGGCAAGATATGGCTGATCGTGGTCGCGGCGCTGCTCATGGGTACCATGGTGACGATCGCGGAGCCCGACCTGCAGGTTCTTTCGCGTCAGGTGCCGAGTGTCCCGACCAATGTGCTGACCATCACGGTCGCTATCGGACTCGGGGTCTTCTTAGTGGTTGCGATGCTTAGGATTCTTTTCAATATCAGCATGGCAAAGCTGCTCGGCGGCTGTTATATCGGCGCGCTCGTCCTTGGATTTTTCGTCAACCCGGAGTATTTTGCCGTTTCGTTTGATGCGGGCGGCGTTACGACGGGACCGTTTGCCATTCCGTTCATCCTGGCTCTCGGCGTCGGCGTCTCGGCGTCACGCGGCGGGAAAAACAGTCAAAGCGACGGTTTCGGCCTGGCTGCCTTGTGCAGCATCGGACCGATCTACGCCGTGGAGATACTTTCGTTTTTTTACGAGCCTACCGCGTCGGATCTCCGGCCGGCCGAAGTGCCTCAGGTCGATACGGTTCAAGGCTTGTTCGCCGAGTTCATGCATGCCCTGCCGGAATTCATGTACGAGATCTTTTTGGCGGTCGTACCCCTGATCGTACTTTTTTTCATTTTTCAGTTTGCGGTGCTGCATTTGCCGAAGAGCACCTTGGTCAAGATCTGCATCGGTCTCGTCTATACCTATTTCGGTCTCGTGATTTTCATCACGGGCGTCAGTGTCGGTTTCATGCCGGCCGGCGTCTCCATCGGGGATACCCTTGGTTCGCTTCCGTACAATTGGATCCTGATCCCGATCGGCGCCGTAATGGGCTACTTCATCGTGCTTGCGGAGCCGGCCGTCCATGTCCTGGTCGAGGAAGTCGAATCTCTGACCGCCGGTGCGATTTCCAAACCGGTGATGACAAGGGCCTTTTCGATCAGCATCGCGCTGGCCATCGCGCTGGCCATGATCCGCGTGCTCACTGGTCTTTCCATTTGGTGGATCCTCGTGCCCGGCTATGCACTTGCCATCATTCTCACGAAATTTTCGCCGAAGATCTTTACGGCGGTCGCCTTTGACTCCGGCGCGGTAGCGTCGGGGCCTATGACGGCGACCTTTGTGCTGCCTTTCACCATGGGCACTTGCGTGGCGGCGGGCGGTAATATCATGATGGACGCCTTCGGTGTGGTGGCGCTTGTGGCGATGACCCCTCTTTTCACCGTACAGATCGTCGGCTTGGTCTACAAGAGCAAGATGGCGTCGGCCGCCAGCGACGAGAGAGATGAGCTCGAAAGCATTTCACAAACGATCGAGGAGCAAAAGATCAAAGAACGCTGGGGCCGCTCGGAGTATTCGGATGAAGAAAGCCGCTTCGATGCCGAGGTCGATATGGACTACGCAGCCAGCCCAGAGTGGGCCGAGGAAGTCATCAGCGAACAGATCGCGCGCCGGATCGCGAAGGACAACGACTTCATTGATTTTGATTTGCTGGAGGAAGACGAAAAAGATGGACTATGAAAGAATCAATTTGATGATCACGATCACAGCGCGCGGAAAACGCGACAAGATCATCGAGGATCTTAGAGGTCTTGGCATTACCTACAATATGTCGACGGTCGGCGCGGTGCTGGGGGGACTGACCATGTCGGACTATCTCGGATTCCGCGACGGCGAATGCGATGTGATTTTTTCGGTGGTGTCGGACAGCAAAGCCGAGAAGGCCATCGCACTGATCGAATACGGCTATGCCCACAAGGACGGCGGAGGTGAAGGCAGGACGGCGGCGGCACTCGTGCCGGTTTCGGGCGTGAGCGGACCACTGGCTCTTGAGTATATCTCGGGCCCGGAAGTATAACAGGAGGAAGACATGACGGACTACAATGACGAAAAATACCGTATGATACTGACGGTCGTGAGCAAGGGCTATGCTGATATCGTGATCGCAGCGGCAAAAGAAGAAGGCGCGCGCGGCGGCACCGTTCTCTTCGCAAGAGGCAGTGGCATTCACGAAACGGAAAAATTCCTGAACATCCCTATCGAACCCGAAAAGGAGATCGTGCTGACGATTGTCAAAACGGAGGCTGTCAAACAGATCGTTTCCGCAATCACGAAAAAAGCCGGACTCACAAAGTCTGGCCGTGGAATCACGATTGTGCTGCCGGTGACGAAAGTTGCCGGAATGAGCAGTGATGTCGTACCTGCGCTGCCGGAGAAAGAAAATCAGTGAACATCCTCGTTGTCAATGATGACGGGATCGATGCTATCGGTATCCGCAAACTTGCAGATGCGCTGATGGAGGCGGGCGATATATATGTTTGCGCCCCGCACCGGCAGCAAAGCGCCGCCGGGCACGGCATCACGATCGGACGCGTCGTCTTCATCGAAAGCGTTGCTTTTGCGGGCGCAAAGCAGGCTATCTCGATGCAGGGTACTCCGGCCGACTGCGTCAAGATCGGCATCGAAGTATATCGCGACCGTGGCATCGAAATAGACATGGTTTTTTCCGGTTTCAATCACGGCATGAATCTGGGGACAGACACGCTCTACTCGGGTACGGTCTCGGCTGCGCTCGAAGGCGCTCTCTGCGGGCTGCCTTCAGCAGCGGTTTCGATATCTTCCAACGAGTCCTATCACCATACGCCGGTGCATTTTGATTATGCGATGCGCCTTGCTCTGGCGATTGCGAAGTCACCTGCTTTTTCTGTCGGCGGACCTTCGGGGAGGATCGTCCCGGAGATCGATTTCATCAGGGAACAGCATACGATCCTCAATGTCAATATTCCGGATCTTCCCGAAGAGGAGATCGGGGGTACCAGGGTTTGTCCGCTTTCCTATCGCGCCTACGACGAATGGTTTCGGTCGTCGGAAGACGAGAGCGGCCGTATCGGCTATCATTATTCCGGCGCGCCGCTGGTCATCGGCGATGCCGCTCCGGAAGACAGCGATGTCATTGCAAACGGTCATGGCTATGCGACGATCACGCCGCTCAAATTCGACCTGACGGATTTTGATTTGCTTGCCGCTGCCCGCGCCGAGTGGAACGGCGTCAAGATATAGGGGGCTCGATGTTTATCTTTGACGGCAGGATCACTTTGGAAGACAGGGCATTGCTTGAAGAATATCTGAACGGTTTTGACTACAGGACGAGCGGACTCTCCTTCACCTCGCTCTTTATGTGGAAAGAGATCAATATGTTTTCGTGGGAGATCATCGGCGATTATCTGTGTATCACCGGCGCCGACAATCTCGATCCCGTGATGGGCGAGCCCTTCATGCTGCCGCCGCTGACGCGCACGGGCGTCTACGAACCGGTCGGACTGCGCGCCGCGATCACAGAGGCCAAGCGCCGCTTCGAAGAAAAAGGCAAGCCTTTCAATATGATGCTCGTGCCTGTTCCCGTGCTCGCTGCCCTCGGCGAGGCAATGCCGGGCGAATTGGAATTTGAAGAGGACCGCGCCAATTTTGACTATGTCTACGATACCCGCGAACTGGCCGAACTCAAGGGGCGGGCCTTTCACTCAAAGAAAAACCACCTGAACTATTTCCTCGCCAACTACGCTTACGAATACGGACCGCTGCTGCCGGACATGGCCGACGAGGCGATGGATTTCATCAGGGCATTCAATGAGCGAAAAAATTTGGAAGACCCCCATGAACGCGAACTGCTCGCTTTCGAGGAACGGGCTATGCAGGACGTCTTTCATCATTTGGATACGGTCGGATATCTGACGGGCGCGATCCGTATAGGCGGACGCATCGAGGCGCTTTCTATAGGCGGACACCTCGGCGGCAATACTGTTACGGTGCACATCGAAAAGGCCAACACGGAATTTCGCGGACTTTATCAGGCGATCAACAATGAATTTTGCAAGGGGATGGATGCCGGCATCACACGCATCAACCGCGAAGAAGACATGGGCATCCCCGGGCTGCGCAAGGCAAAGCTCTCGTACAACCCCATCGAACTCATTGAAAAATACACCGTACGCCTGAAAAACCCCTGCTCTTCGTGAAAATTCACAAAGGGGTTTTTCATCGTTGAAATATTCCGAAAATGGTCATATAATTACATATTAATGAATTGAATCGGTGCGGTTCACGCCGGAAAACGCGAGAGGAGCAAAAGAAAAGATGAAAGAAGCAGTAATCGTTGGCGCAGTGCGCACCCCGGTTGGAAAATTCGGCGGTTCTCTGAAAGATATCCCGGCTGAAAAACTCGGCGCGGTCGCGGTCAAGGAAGCGCTTGCAAGGGCGGGCGTTGATCCTGCCGATGTGGATGAAGTCATCCTCGGCAACGTCCTTCAAGGCGGCCTCGGTCAAAACCCGGCGCGTCAGGCCATGATCCATGCGGGCATCCCGCAGGAAGTGCCGGCTTTCACGATCAACAAGGTTTGCGGTTCGGGTCTGCGCTCGATCAGCCTTGCCGCACAGATCATCAAAGCTGGCGATGCGGAAGTCATCGTAGCGGGCGGTTTCGAAAATATGAGCGCGAGCAGCTATGCTCTGCCGAAAGCCCGCTGGGGCGCGCGCATGAACAATACGCCTCTCGTAGACATGATGGTCAACGACGGTCTATGGGATGCATTCAACAATTATCATATGGGAGTGACGGCGGAAAATGTCGCCGAACAGTGGCATCTCACGCGCGAACAGCTTGACGCCTTCGCGGCGCAGTCGCAGCAGCGCGCGGAAGCCGCTATCACGTCAGGCCGCTTCAAGGATGAGATCGTGCCGGTCGAGATCCCGCAGAGGAAGGGCGATCCCAAGATCTTCGATACAGACGAACATCCGACCTATGGCACAACGGCCGAAAGCATTGCGCGGCTTCGCCCTGCATTCAAGCCGGACGGCGGCGTTGTGACGGCGGCCAACGCATCAGGCGTCAACGACGGCGCTGCATCGGTCATCGTCACCTCACGTGACTATGCCGAGGCGCACGGACTGAACATCCTTGCCACTATCGTATCCTATGCATCCGCAGGTGTAGATCCGGCGATCATGGGCATCGGCCCGATCCCGGCCTCGACCAAGGCTCTCGAAAAGGCCGGACTCAAGGCAAGCGATCTCGACCTCGTCGAAGCCAACGAAGCGTTTGCCGCGCAGGCCGTCGCTGTCGTAGGCGACATGGGATTCGATCCGGCCAAGACCAATGTGAACGGCGGCGCCATCGCGCTCGGCCATCCGATCGGCGCTTCGGGCGCGCGCATCTTCGTCACGCTGCTCTACGAATTGATCAAGCGCGACGGCAAGACGGGCCTCGCGACGCTCTGCATAGGCGGAGGCATGGGAACAGCCCTGATCATCAAACGCTAAGCGGGATTATGATTGTCGCCGCAGATTCGTAGGTGTTCTCCGGGTGCTGGTCGCGTTTCCGGAAGTATTCATTTTGTTTTTGAGATGATGGAAACGCAAAGGCACCCTCCGAACACCTGCGAATCTGCTCTTTTTTTATTGCAGACACGAATTACCTTCTCTCGGATAGATGGGGGTCAAGTTGCACAGGGCGGGGCTCTGCGGTATACTTTCAATTGCTGACAAGGAGCGCTGACAGAAGCGCCGGCAGCAGGAGAGAGGTATGGAAAACGGCAAGGAACTGATCAAGATCCTGAAGGATGGACCCTATATCGTGTCGGGCGGCGTGCCGCTCGCGGAGGAGCATATGGAGGCCGACGAAGACGGCAATACCAAGGGCTTTACAAAGGGGAAGGCGTATGAGGCGAAGGACAGTTACTCGCTTTGCAGGTGCGGGCATTCGGAGAAGAAGCCGTACTGCGACGGCACGCATGCGAAGATCGGATTTGCTGCGCCTGAAGTCGCAAACCGGGCTTGTTACTGCGATGCGGCGCGCGTGTACGAAGGCGGGACGATCGACCTGCTCGACCGCCCTGACATTTGCGCGGTCATCCGCTCGTGCGATCGCTTCCAGAAGGCCTGGCGTCTCGTACTCATGAGCTCGGACGACCATCCGGAATACGAGCAGGAGGCCATCTATCAGGCCAACCATTGCGCGTCGGGCAGGATCACCGTCCGCAAAGACGGCATCGAAACCGAGCCGGAATTGGAGAAGGAGATCGCGCTGCTCAATGACGATCATTATGATACGAAAGGACCTATTTACGTGAAAGGCGGCATCACGCTGAAGAGCGAGGATGGCAGCGAATACGAGATCCGAAACCGCAGGACATTGTGCCGGTGCGGAGAGACGCGAAACACGCCGTTTTGCGACGCTTCGCATCTGAAAGCAGAACATATGAAGGGGGTCAGCGATTGACCGAGTCACACGAAACACACGAGTCACAGAATTTTATCGACGCATTCATTGAAGAGGATATCGCGTCAGGCCGCTATCCAAGGCCGATCACGACGAGGTTTCCTCCTGAGCCCAACGGCTATCTGCACATCGGCCACGCCAAGGCGATATGCATCAATTTCACGGCGGCGGAAAAATACGGCGGGCGCTGCAATCTGCGCTTTGACGACACCAATCCCGTCAAGGAAGATACGGAGTATGTCGATTCCATCGAGGAAGACGTGCGCTGGCTCGGCTTTGAGTGGAGCGAACTTCACTTCGCCTCTGACTATTTCGGACAGATGTATGAGTATGCCGAATATCTCATCGAAAAAGGTCTGGCCTATGTCGATGAGCAGAGCGCCGGGGAGATCAGCCGGACGCGCGGGACGCTGACGGAGCCGGGGACGGAAAGTCCGTGGCGGGATCGTCCCCCTGCGGAAAGTCTGAATTTGTTTCACGAAATGCGTGACGGCAAATACGAAGACGGTGCGCTGGCGCTGCGCGCGAAGATCGACATGACCTCGCCAAACATCAACCTGCGCGATCCTGTCATCTACCGCATTGCCCATACCTCACATCACAATACGGGAGACGCCTGGTGCGTCTATCCGATGTACGACTATGCGCATCCGATCGAGGATGCGATCGAAGGCGTGACGCATTCGCTGTGCACGATGGAGTTTGAAGATCACCGCCCGCTCTACGACTGGGTGCTATCGTCGCTGGACCGGCCTGCGCCGCCGAGGCAGATCGAGTTTGCCCGGCTGAGTCTCACGCACACGCTGATGAGCAAACGTTATTTGAAAGAATTGGTTGACGGCGGGAAGGTGGACGGCTGGGACGACCCGAGGATGCCGACGATCGCCGGTATCCGCAGGCGCGGCTATACCCCTGCGGCGATTCGCCGTTTCTGCACGGAGATCGGCGTCGCCAAGGCAAATTCTACGGTTGACATCGAGTTTCTCGAGCACTGTGTCCGCGAGGATCTGCGGGACAAGACAGAGAGCCGCAACGTGATCTTTGATCCCATCAAGGTCGTCATAGACAATTATCCCGATGACCTGACCGAGGAAGCCGTCATGGAAAACAGCCGCGAGGTCCCGGAGATGGGCGAGCGCAGCGTCACCTTTTCGCGCGAACTCTGGATCGACGGCGCCGACTTCATGGAGGAGCCCGCAAAGAAATATTTTCGGCTCTACCCCGGAAACGAAGTCCGTTTCAAAGGCGCATATTTCATCACAGCGGTCAACGCCGAAAAAGACGAGGATGGTAATATAATAATACTGCACTGCACCTACGACCCCGATACGAAGAGCGGCAGCGGCTTCGATGGCCGGAAAGTGAAAGGTACGATTCATTGGGTAGACTCACGCACAGCCGTACCGGTCACCGTGAGGGAGTACACCTATTTGGAAAATCCCGTTACGGAAAAAATCTGCTATGCGGAGGCTGCGGTCTCGGGCGCAAAGCCCGGCGAACGGTTCCAGTTTTTCCGCCACGGCTACTATATCGCGGATGCAAAGCTGTCATCTGAAGAGGATGGCGGGGCAAAAGTATTCAATCAAATCGTGGGGCTCAAGAGTTCTTGGAAATAGGAGGTTGGTTAGATGGATTATTATGAAGAATCGCTGATACTTCACGCGCGTCACAAGGGCAAACTCGAGATCACGAGCAAAGTGCCGGTCAAGACGAAGGATGACCTTTCGATCGCCTATACGCCCGGTGTGGCGCAGCCCTGTCTGATGATCGCGCAGGATCCCGCGAGCGCGCGCAAGTATTCGATCAAGGCCAATACCGTAGCCGTGGTGAGCGATGGCTCCGCCGTGCTGGGGCTTGGTAATATCGGCGGTCTCGCATCCCTCCCCGTGATGGAAGGCAAGGCCGTATTGTTCAAGGAGTTTGGGGGCGTGGATGCTTTTCCGATCTGCCTTGACACGCAGGACGTAGATGAGATCGTCGAGACCGTGAAGCGTATCGCACCGGTGTTTGGCGGCATCAACCTCGAAGACATCTCGGCGCCGCGCTGTTTTGAAGTAGAGCGCAGGCTCAAAGAAATTTTGGACATCCCTGTATTTCATGATGACCAGCACGGTACGGCTGTCGTTGTAAGCGCTGCCGTCATCAATGCCTACCGTCTGATAGACCGCCCGCTTGCGGATGTGAAGGCGGTCATCAGCGGCGCCGGCGCCGCCGGGAACGCGGTGGCGAAGATGCTGCTGAACATTGGTCTGCGTGACATTGTTGTTTGTGACAGCCGCGGCATTATCAGTATGGACCGGTTTTCGGAATTCGGAGAAGACAAGATGGAGCTGCTCGAGGTTACGAACAAGGACAATCTCACGGGCACGCTTTTGGAAGCGGTGCGCGGACGCGATCTCTTTATCGGTGTTTCGAAACCGGGCGTGCTCAATGGCGAGATGGTACGCACGATGAATGAAGCTCCCGTGATTTTTGCCATGTCCAATCCGGAACCGGAGATCCTGCCGGAGATCGCGAAAGGAGCAGGTGCGCGGATCGTCGGCACCGGACGTTCCGATTTTCCGAATCAGATCAACAACGTGCTCGTCTTCCCCGGCATTTTTCGGGGAGCGCTGGATGCCGAGGCGAAGGATATTACAGA
>JAISJT010000118.1 GCA_031261395.1 Eubacteriales Family XIII. Incertae Sedis bacterium | reverse complement strand
CGTAAAAATACACCCGGCAAACGATCGTCACCAGAGAGTATAAGCAGAAAGAAGGCGATCGTGTGAATCAAAAGTCGTCAGCCAACAAAGCCGGCTGGTCGCCACCGCCTTTTAGAAATGGAAATCAAGGGCGCGAGCGCAGCGAGGGCCTACCGTAATACATTAGCAGAGCGTCACCCGCCGCAGGCGGCATTGCGCCCGGCACACTGAGACATTCTTCTATGACTCCACCTTAAACCTTTCACTACGCTTCGGCGATACTCCACAATAAATTCGAATTTGTACCCTCGTCATTCGCCGGCTTGACCGGCGAATCCATGACGATGACCACCATGGATTCCCAGGGTTACGTTCCCCCGGGTCAAGCCCGGGGTCACCGTCGGCTTCGCCGTCGCCCGGGAATGACAACGACAAATTCCAGTTTGTCTGTCTGAATAGACACAACGAAAATAGTACATGGCAAGAACCGTCCTTTGAAAAATGGCCAGATGAGACCCGCGCAAAAATGAATTATACAATCCCCCACGCTACCCCAATAGCGTGGGGGGATGAGGTTGCTGAATGACCCTGTTAGTGTGAATATGTATAGTAGTCATCAGGCCATAATTCGCTTGCCTCATCATTTGTATAAATGACGGAGCGGGTCAAGTACTCTTCCTGAGTCAAGACACGGCCAAGCGAAATCGAATAGAAGATAGCACCTTCATCCGTCAGCATCAAAGTAATATTTGAATCACTATTATCGAAAGAAATCCATACGGCAGGGCTGTAATGTATGACCAACCCGTATTGCTCAGTGAAATCTCCTGTGCCACGAACCGACCCTGAATACAATATGGCATTGCCACCGTCAAACGGTGCATCTGTGAGCCCAAACGTTAATGATCCGTCGAGCTTAAGTTGCGGGTCATCGACAATATTGTTCCACCATGGTTTCTCGTGCCCTTTCTCGGCATATATCAGTAAGTTTTGATATATGTACTGTTCCAACTCCGTCATATTTACAATGAATTTCGGATAATCAGCTGGGGGGATAGGAGGTACTATGCCCACAATCAACCCGGGATACGGGTCATCCACGCTTGGTGTATATGGCTCATATTCGGGTTCTGATCCATCCATAGAGACATACCTCACATAATTCAAAGTGATGGTGTTGCCTTCTGAGCTAAATGTGTACGGCGCTCTGACACCCTGGTACGTAATCGTCAGCTTGTCGCCTTCGATCTTGTACGTGCCGGCGCCGTCACCTGTGTTGTCGGTGACCTTACCATCCGCCGTGAATGTCAGTTCTGTGCCGAGCCCCGCCGGGGGTGTCTGGTCAGTTTTGTACGTTCCTTCGAGCTCTGTTTCCGGTATTTGTACTTCATCGACAACCTGGCCTTCACTATCTGCCGGCGGCTGATTTGCCGGGGATTCCTCAACGGACTTATTTTCTCCGCATCCCGCAAGGGACACGGCGAGCGTCAACACCATGACGATAGCCATCAGCCTTGTTCTAAATGTTCTAACTTTCTTCATACCAAACACTTCCTTTCTAAAGGTATACCTTGTGAGAATATTGTGCGCTTTGTCATTGCGGGCGCCGCGCCGCAATCCATGGGTCACGGATCCCTGCACGGGATGACAAACGTCACTTCTGTCATTGCGGGCGCCGACCCGCAATCCATGGATCCCGGGGCGGCGCCCGGGATGACAACACTATCGCCCGGGATGACAGACATAACAAAAACACGCAGCGCGTTGATGCGCTGCGCGTCAATATTTACCTTGTTAAAAAAAGAGCGGTTTAGATGAGGCCGGCTATACCTTGTCTGGGAGCACCCCCCCCCGTTGGCATATTATTCCAGTTTGTCAGATTATAGACCGCTTGCACTTCTCCAATTCTCCCTGGCTTCCCACCGCGCCGCACTATGGCACGGCTACGAATATGTATGGGATTATTATACCGAAAAAACGCCATTGAAAACGAAAATATTCGAAAAAAAGAGGAGTTTGTTCTATCTGAGGCTACGATCGGGAATGACAGTGGTCTAGTACAGGATGATCGGGCGCTGGAAGATGCCGCGATCCGGCTCTTCGGGCAGGTCGATGGGGTACTTCCCGGTGAAGCACGCCTTGCAGATCGGGCAGCCCGCGCCTTCGAGGATGCGCGACAGGGATTCGTGCGACAGGAAGGACACCGAATCCGCGCCGAGAATCTCCGCGAGCTCTGCTTCGGTATGATCCACGGCGATCAGGTGATCCCGGTCCGGCACGTCGGTACCGAAATAGCAGGGGTGCAGGAAGGGCGGCGCCGAGCTCATCAGGTGCACTTCCGTCGCCCCGGCATCGCGCAGCGCCGATACGATGCGCGCGGACGTCGTGCCGCGCACGATGCTGTCGTCGATCAGTACGACGCGTTTGTCCCGCACATTGGCCGAGAGCGGATTGAGCTTGAGCCGGACCTCGCGTTCGCGCGCGCCCTGCGTCGGCTGGATAAAGGTCCGGCCGATGTAGCGATTTTTGATCAGGCCCGTCGTGTCCGGCAGCCCGGATTCTTCCGCATAGCCGCGCGCGGCCGAAAGCCCCGAGTCCGGTACCGCCACGACGATGTCCGCCGGGACGCCGCACTCGCGCGCGAGGGCCTTGCCCATCTCGCGCCGCGCCCAGTCGACGCCAATACCGTCGATGATGCTGTCGGGCCGGGAAAAGTATATGAATTCAAAACTGCAAAACGACTTTTTGGCGCGCAGTCCCGAGTCGAGCGAGGTGAGCTGCCCGTCCTCAACCACCACGATCTCGCCTGGCTCGACGTCGCGCAGATAGGTCCCGCCGACCGCATCGATCGCGCAGGTTTCGGAGGCAAAGATGTAATTGCCGTCCAGCGTTCCGATGGACAGCGGCCGGAACCCGTTGGGATCGCGCGCCGCGATGACCTTGCGCGGACTCATCGCCAGCAGCGAGTAGGCGCCCTGAATGCGCTTCATCGCCCCAAGGACCGCCTCTTCGATCGACTCGCTATGGATGCGTTCCTCGACTATGGCGTAGGCGATGATCTCGCTGTCGCCCGTTCCGTGAAAGATGCCGCCGCGCATCTCGATCTCGCGCCGGAGCGTCCAGGCGTTCACCAAATTGCCGTTGTGCGCGATCGCGAGGTTGCCCTTGATATGGCCGACCGCGACCGGCTGGACGTTTTCCGCCGAGGAATCGCCCGTCGTGCTGTAGCGCACATGCCCGATCGCCGACGCGCCGATCAGCTTGCCGATTTTTTTCTCGTCAAAGACGTCCGTCAGCAGCCCTTGCCCCTTGCGGCAGGCGATCACGCCCTTGTCGTTGACGGCGATGCCACAGGCCTCCTGCCCGCGGTGCTGCAGGGAGAAAAGACCCATGTAAGTCATAGCCGCTGCGAACGAGTCCGACCCTTCGGCCGTGGTCGGCTTGCCGGCGATGCCAAAGACCCCGCACTCTTCGTGCAGGCCGTCAAAGGGAACTTCGACGTCGGCAAAAATATTATTATTACAGCAAAGGTTGTGGTTCATTACAAACCGTACTTTCTGTTCATCGCCGCGCGGCAAAATTCGCGGAACAGCGGATGCGCGCGATTTGGCCTGCTCTTGAATTCGGGATGATACTGGACGCCGACGTAGAATGGATTGTCCGCGATCTCTACGGCTTCGACAAGGCGCCCGTCCGGCGACTGCCCGACGATGTCCATGCCGGCCTTTATCACATCCTCGCGGTAATCATTGTTGAATTCATAGCGATGGCGATGGCGCTCGTGGATCTCATCCTGACCGTAGGCCGCCTTCATGTGCGAGCCTTCCTTGATGTCGCAAGGGTAGGCGCCCAGACGCATCGTGCCGCCCTTGGGGATATTGCCGTGTTGGTCGGGCATCAGATGGATGAGCGGGTGGCTCGTCTCCGTATCGAACTCCGTAGAATTCGCGCTGCCGTAGCCAAGCACATTGCGGGCAAATTCGATCACGGCGATCTGCATGCCGAGGCATATCCCGAGGTAGGGGAGCTTTCCCTCGCGAGCATAGCGGGCCGCCTCTATCATGCCGGAGATGCCGCGTTCGCCAAAGCCGCCGGGTACGAGGACGCCGTCGACATCCGCAAATGTCCCTTCTTCCGACTGCCGCGTCACGGTCTCCGAGTCGATCCATTTGATCTCGACATTTGCGCCGATCTCGTAGCCCGCATGATGCAGAGCCTGCGCCACCGAGTAATACGCATCGTGGAGTTTCGTATATTTGCCGACAAGTCCGATCGTGATATCGCGGTCACGATGAGCGACGCGCTCGAGCATGCACTCCCATTCCTTCAGGTCGGGCGGGCCGGCCTCGATACCGAGGTGAGCGAGCACTATCTCGCAAAAATGCTGCCGCTCAAACATCAGCGGAGCCTCGTAGAGCTGCGCGATATTGTAACTCTCGATGACGCTGTCTTGTTTCACATTGCAAAACAGCGCGATCTTGCGCTTGATATCATCGCCGACGTGACCCTCGGAGCGAATCACGATGATGTCCGGAAAGATGCCGAGCGACTGGAGTTCCTTGACCGAGTGCTGCGTCGGCTTGCTCTTGTATTCATGCGATGCATAGAGGTAGGGCACCAAAGTCACATGGATGAAAATGCAGTTTTCCTTGCCGACTTCTGCGCCAAGCTGCCTCGCCGCCTCAATGAACGGCAGGCTCTCGATATCGCCCGTCGTGCCGCCGATCTCCGTGATCACCACGTCGGAATGCCCTTCTGCCGCCGCCGAATAAATAAATCGTTTGATCTCGTCCGTGATATGCGGAATGACCTGGATGGTCTGTCCGAGGTATTCGCCCTTGCGCTCTTTCTGGAGCACATTCCAATACACCTTGCCCGTCGTCAGATTTGAAAATTTGTTCAGGTCCTCGTCGATGAAACGCTCGTAGTGCCCGAGGTCGAGATCGGTCTCCGCCCCGTCCTCCGTCACGAACACTTCGCCGTGCTCGATCGGGTTCATCGTGCCGGGGTCCACGTTGATATACGGGTCGAGCTTTTGCGCCGTCACCTTCAGTCCGCAAGCCTTGAGCAGCCGGCCCAGTGAACTCGCCGTGATCCCCTTGCCGAGGCCCGACACAACGCCTCCCGTTACAAATACGTATTTCGTAGTCATGCGTTTCTCCATTTCCGAAGCGGCCCGTTCAAATCAACAATTAAAGATAAAAAACCGAAGCCCTTAGCGGGTCGGTTTTTTCTGTTGCCATAATGATGTTGTTCGCGATATTTTGCGCGATTCCATATCTTGTCCACGCAATTTAGTATATCGCAAAGCCGGCCTGCGTACAAGCACCCGTTTCGAAAAAATATGCGTTTTTATCTGTTAGGCGAGGCGATCCTTGGGGAGGAAGAGCGTGCGGGCCTTGGAGATCAGGATCGAAAGCACGACCGCCAGCATGACGGCGTTGGCCAAGGCGCTGCCGCCGTTGCCGATGAACGAGAAGAGGTAGACGTTCATGCCTTCGGGCGCGGTGTCGCCCCAGAAGACGACGCCGGCGATGAAGTGGAAGATCCAGCGTGTGACCGCCGCCGTGACGCCGGCGAAGACGACGGTCCGGATCGCGGCGCCCGAGACAGCGGTCCGCACGGGGTCTTTCGCTTTGTCGGCGAGCAGGTGGCGTCTGAGCTTTCCGGCCCAGATGCCGCCAAAGCCGCCGAAGGCGAAGGCGACCGGGTATTCGATGATGACCTGGATGGGCGACAGGATCCACGCCTTGCCCAGCAGGATGAGCAGCAGCCCCCACAGGAAGCCGGCCGCCATGCCCGGCAGGACCCCGCGCCGGAGCGCGTAGACGCCGAGCGGGATGAGCCCGAGCGACAGGTCGAAATAGGCGTTGCCTGTCTGGATGGGCAGGAAGGACAAGACCACCGCAATAGCTGCGATGATGACGCCTTCGAGTGCAATTAATAGTTTGGTGTTTCTCATGGTTTTTCCTCCGTCGGTATTATCCGCATCAGGTTCCAGGGTTCGGTCGCGGGAGGATCCCGTTTCCATCTCAGCCGTCAGCCGCGTCTCCGCCGCCGAGTAGGCACCCCTTTTCAATTGTTGAATGAATACTACACGAACAAATCCCACATGTCAAATCTTCCGCCGGGAGGGCCGGGAGGTATCGCAGGTTATCGCATGCTATCGCGAGACGAGCAGATTTTTGATCCCCGCGTCGAGCCCGTCTATGGTCAGTTCGTACATCGGAAATATGCGGCGGATGCTCCCGATAGTGATACTGCCGTCGACCCTATTCCACCGCTCTGCCGGGATCGGGTTGAACCAGACGGATTTTTCGTAGCGGCTCCTGAACCGGCGCAGCCAGTCGATGCCGGGCCGCTGATTGCGGATACCATAATAGGAAGCGCCGAAAACCTCTTCCAGTTCCGAAAACGACATGGAGGCGTCGCCCACAAAGATGACTTTGTACTCCGGCCCAAGATTGTTCATCACATAGGTCGTGTCCACCCAGTCACCGTGTTTGCAGGTGGGGTTTTTGTAGAGCTTGTCGTACACACAATTATGAAAATAGTAAAATTTCAGGTCTTTGAAATGACTTTCCTGACTGACGGCGGTGAAGAGTCTGTTGCATAGCGCGCTGAATCGGTGCATGGAGCCGCCTCCGTCAAAGAGCACGAGCAATTTCACCGTATTCTTGCGCGGCTTTTCGTAGACGAGATTCAGCATGCCCGCATTTTCCGAGGTCTTGGCGACGGTCGCGCCTATGTCCAGCTCCGACTTTTGCACGTCCATACGCGCGGAATACTGGCGCAGTTTTCGAAAGGCCAACTGAAACTGCCTGATGTCGAGGATCGTGTCCTGCCGAAAGTCTTTGAAATTTCGCTCACCCGCCACCTGCACCGCGCGGCTGTGCACACCGCTCCCGCCCACGCGGATGCCCGTCTCGCCGGTCCCGCCGTGACCCAGCGCCGAGGTCCCGGCGGTGCCGATCCAGTAGGTGCCGCAGTCGTGGCGTTCCTTCTGCTCCTCCTTGCGGTCCTCAAACATCTTTCGGAGTTCGGCCAGATTGTGCAAAAAATCGCCAAACTGCCCTTTGTCATCCCGGGCGTGGTCCGGGGCGTCCTTCGCATTTTCGAGCCACGCCCAAAATGCCGCCGGCAGATCCTCGGGTGACCTGACTCCGTCAAAAAATTCGAAAAAAGCCAGATCAAGTTTGTCGAAGTCCGCCTCGCTGTTCACCAAAATGCTGCGGCAAAGCCCATAAAACCCAGTCAGGCCGGAGGCGGCAAGTCCCTTTTCAAGGGCGCTCATCAGCGTCATCCACTGCCCCATGGACACCTTCAAGCCCTTCTCGCGAAGCAGATAAAAGAACGTCAGAAACATCTCAGTGATTGTGACTTTGGCTGTTCAGCAAATCGATGTCCTGATTTTTTTTCAGGAGCACGCCCGGAAAAGGCAGAGCCGCTTCGAGTCTGGCCGGATCGATACCTGCCAGGACCAAAGCCTGTAGCCAGTCCAAAAGTTCGGAAGTGCCGGGCTTCTTTTGCAGATCGCGCACACTGCGGATCCGGTAAAAACTTTCCATAGCTTCGGCCAGCAGGCGGTCTTCCAAATCCGGATAGTGGACGCGGACGATTTCCGCCATCTTTTCCGCGCCCGGGAAGGCGATGTAGTGAAAGATGCAGCGGCGCAGGAAAGCGTCGGGCAATTCCTTTTCCGCATTCGAGGTGATGATGACGATGGGCCTTTTCTTTGCCCTCACCGTCTGCCGCGTCTCCGGGATATAAAATTCCATGCGGTCAAGTTCCCAGAGCAAATCGTTGGGAAATTCGAGATCAGCCTTGTCGATTTCATCGATGAGCAGGACGACCTGTTTTTCAGAGGCGAAAGCCTGGCCCAGTTTGCCCGGGCGGATATAGCTACCGATATTTTTCACATCGCCTTCGCCAAACTGCGCGTCGTAGAGGCGCTGGACCGTGTCGTAGAGATAAAGTCCGTCCTGCGCCTTCGTGGTTGACTTGACGCTCCAGACGATCAGCTCCATATTTAGCGCGCGCGCGACGGACTGGGCCAGCATCGTCTTGCCCGTGCCCGGCTCGCCTTTGATCAGCAGCGGTTTTTCCAGCGCGATCGCCACATTGACGGCGCTGCTGAGTTCGCCCGAAACCACATAGTCCGCGCTCCCCGTAAATTTTTCAAATGAATCCGACATTTCGATTGCGGTCCCTTCCGTCCCTCTTTCCTGTTATAATTGTTGAAATAATATTATACCATTCAAGGAGGAAAATTTATGGCAACCGTAAAACCGCTCCGCGCCATTCGGCCAAAAAACAACGAGACAGCCGAACAGATCGCCGAGCTCCCCTATGACGTGATGAGTTCTGAGGAGGCGCGAATAATAGCCGCAGACAACCCTCTCTCTTTCCTGCATGTAGACAAAGCGGAGATCGATCTCTCTCCCTCGGTAGATATCTACGACCCCGTGGTATATGCCAAAGCTAAAGAAAATTTTGACTCTCTGATCTCTGGCGGAGCGCTCATACGTGATCCCGATGCGGCATTCTACGTCTATCGTCTCACGATGGGCGGGCGTTCGCAGGCAGGCATCGTCGGCTGCGCATCTGCCGACGATTATTTGGAAAACCGCATCAAAAAACATGAATTCACGAGGGCCGACAAAGAAGAAGACCGAGTCCGCCACGTCGATACGCTGAACGCCAACACGGGGCCGATCTTCCTTGCGCACCGGCCAAACGCCGCGCTTTCGGATCTGACGGCAAGCATCATCGCCGCCGCTGCGCCGATCTACGATTTTGAAAAAGACGGCGGCGTGCGCCATGAAGTCTGGAAGGTGACAGACCCGGCGGACAACGAACAGATCGCTGAGCTTTTCCGAAGCATCGATGCACTCTATATCGCCGACGGTCATCACCGCTGCGCGTCCGCTGCGCGCGTAGCCAAGATGCGCCGCGAGGCCAACCCCGGCTATACGGGCGACGAAGAGTTCAACTATTTCCTCGCCGTCATCTTCCCGTCGGATCAGCTTGCGATCATGGACTACAACAGGCTCGTCCGCGATTTGAACGGACTGGATCCGGAATCATTCGAGGCAAAAGTCCTTGAGAAATTTGAGGTGAGGCAGCCCGCTTTTACAAAACGTCCCGAGCGCCGGCATGAATTTGGCCTTTATATGGGCGACAGATGGCAGACACTGCGCATTCGCGAAGAATTCGTCGATGAAAACGACCCTGTCGCACGGCTCGACGTATCGCTGCTGCAAGAAAATTTATTGGGGCCGATCCTGGGCATTGAAGATCCCCGAACGGACAAGCGCATTGATTTTGCGGGAGGTATCCGCGGTCTCGAATACCTCGAGGAACGCGCAGGCCGGGATTGCCGCCTCGCCTTCGCCATGTATCCAACGTCGATGGAGGAACTCATGGACATCGCCGACGCCGGAAAAGTAATGCCGCCCAAGAGCACCTGGTTTGAACCAAAACTCCTGAGCGGCCTCTTTAGCCACAGTTTGTAGAAAGATGCGGCCCTGACGGAAACTCGTGGGGGGCACTGAGTATCTTCCGCCAGGGCCCAGTTAAGGGTACAAGAATAAACTTAATAAAGTATTATTCTATCTTGGCAATTAGTTTATGCAGTCATCGATTTGTTATTGTCCTCTTCGTAGTTGTCGATATTATCTTTTACTCTCCTTGTTCTATAGATGAAGAAGAAGATGAGGTGCACGATAAAGACGATGCCTACCACGAGTGTATATTTGTTGATCCATGCCACCGGTGTTGTTAAATTGTCAACACAAAGCCAGATGACCGCTGTCAGGATGCCTGTGATGATTACAAGACTCCGCAGCAAATTGGTTTGTGCGTTTCTGACGTTTCCATCATAGGTCGGCACACCATTCGCAAATCTCCGTCTGGAAATCGCGCCAACAATCGTGACCGCTGCGATGATTACCGCAATGAGCGAGAGCAGCAGATTGATTAGGCTCCACGCACCTTGACCTATGAAGCTCCCGCCGGGTACCAGATTGTCGGCAAGATCATTGAAGATATTTCCTGTCTGTTCTTCAAAGCGAACCATGTCTTCGACTTTATATCCGGTGATGGTTGTCGATGATCCTGTACGGCTTACGATATCGGCGTCACCGTTCGTCGTAGTCCCGGTTTCCTGGCCCGGAGATTGCGGTATTGTCGGATCGGAAACAGCCACCGGCGGCGGTGTTGGCGTGTCCGGAGGTGTTGCCGGTGGATCCGCAGGTGGGTTCACCGGTGGATTTGCCGGCGGATTTGCCGGCGGGTTCGTTGGCGGAGGCGTTGTACCGCCGCCATTATAAGTCCACTGCGCGAAGAGAGTCATGTTGTTCGTGACCGAGACAGTATCGCCTGAGGCGTAGTAATTTCCTGATCCATCCGCCGCAGTATTCCAGCCGGTAAAGGTATGATTGGCCTTTATCAACGTTTCCTTATCTTTGATCGTCACGCTGGTACCGTGCGTCTGCTTTGTAGCAGTCGGCGCCACACCATCCGTATGACCGTTGCCGTTATATGCCAGCGTATGATCGTCTAACACGAAATTGGACGTATACGTTGCATTGGCCGTGATCACATAGGATCCTGCCGGAATCTGTGGAGTCCACTTGGTAAAGACGTAGTGCGAATTTGCAGGAACCGGCGTAGGCGGCACAATACTCGCAGCCGACCACGTGGCGCCGTAAGGAATATTCGCGTAGGTCCGGCGTCCTGATTCTTTTCCGTTTACACCCGGAAGGAACCGAATGGTGTAAGTCGGAGCATCCGTGATCTTGACGTTGATGGTCGCAGTAATGCCGCCATACGTGAATGTCAGCGGATAGTTACCATTGACCATCGTTGCCTTGATGGCATCCAGCTGTGTTTGATCCACGACTACGCTTGGCACGTCGTCAATTCCGAATGCATCCTTTGCGCGTACTTCTGCTTTCGTTTTCACACTCGCATCCGTCAATCCCGGCGCATCGGATAGCTTGATGGCAAAGTCATTGGCGTAGAGTTCCGTCAAGTCTGTCGTACTGGAACCACCGGCATTGTAGATCCTCACGTTGACCGTCGCGGTTTTTCCGCCGCTCGGGTTTGTGAAAGTCAGCGGCAGGATGTCTCCCGGGGCAGCAGCCTTGATGGCCGTGAGGCTGCCCACTGTAACAGCCGCGGAGTTTTGTACGCCTTTCGTGGTCTTCGCCCACACATCCGCTTTCTCTTTTGCTCTGTTTGCAGTCAGCGCAGCCGCCTCTGCCGGTGTCAGGGCAAAATGGTTTGCTGCGAGTTCAGACTGATCGAGAAGCGTGACATTGACCTTTGCGATGATGCCTGCATAGGTGAATGTCAACGGGTATACACCCGGATCAAGAGTAGTTTTGATGATATTCAACTCTGCCGCTGCTACATCCACAGCCGCCACGACGGGAGCATCGCCTACGCCGAACGCATCCTTCGCGCGTACACCTGACTTGACCTTCACAGAATCATTGTCCAATGCAGCTGCTGCTGACAGGTTGATTTCGAAAGAATTCGCATAGAGCGCTGACAGATCGGTCGTGCTGGTGCCGCCTTCATCCATGATCGTCACCGTGACGTCTGCCGTAAGCCCGCCGCTCGGATTTGTAAATGTCAGCTGGAAAGTGTCTCCCGGCGCAGCGGCCTTGATGGCTGTGAGATCACCCACTGTGACCTCGGCAGGATTCCTGATTCCTGAGATGTTCTTTGCCCATACGTCCGCCAATTCCTTGGCTCTGTCCGGGGTGAGCGCAGCCGCCTCTGCCTGTGTCAGGGTGAAATGGTTCGCCGCAAGTTCCGACAGGCCAACATCCAAAGCGACGATTTCAGAGCTCAGCGAAGCCATGCCGAGTCCGCCGCTGACAACATCTGCGATTCTGACCGTGATGTCCGCAGTAAGACCTGCGTACGTGAAGGTCAAGGGGCGCCTTCCTGTTGTCGTGGAACCCTTGATAACATTCAGCTGTGCCTGGTCTACGAGCACACTCGATACGGCGTCACTTCCGCCAATATCCTTCGCACGGACTTGCGCCATCGCTTTCGCGCCGGCATCTGTCAAACCATTCACCGTCGTCTTCACTATGGCAAAGTCATTGGCATAGAGCTCCGACTTGTCTGCTCCCGGTTCGCCTGCATCATAGATCTTCACGGTGACTGTCGCGGTGATCGCCGGTGACGGCGCATTGTTGGTGAATTTCAACAGGAAGCTCTCTCCGGCATAGCCGCCGTTAATGGCGGTGAGGCTGCCCACAGCGACTTCCGCTAAATTGGTATTGTTTGCACCAGCCACATTTGTCGAAATCAGGCTGGATCTCGTCTTGGCAATAGCCGCGGTGAGTCCGGCTGCCTCCGCTTCCGTCAGAGCAAAGCCATTTGCATAAATGGAGGACTTGCCTGTTCCTTCGTCACCTGAATCATAGATAGTCACGGTGACAGGCGCTGAGAGCGAGCCGTTCGTAAATGTAAGCGTATGCGTTCCGGTTGTCGTTGCGGCTTTGATCGCGTTCAGCTCCGCATTGGTCA
>JAISJT010000109.1 GCA_031261395.1 Eubacteriales Family XIII. Incertae Sedis bacterium | reverse complement strand
CGGTGGGCTTGTCCGAGATCTGCTCCATGTTTTTGAAACCGATCCACGGCACGCCGTCCTTGCTGTTGTTGTCGAAGCGCGGCGAACATTCGTCGGCGACAAAGATACCGACGGTCTTGAAAAAGACGCCGCCCCAACCTGCCTCAAAACTCTTCGCGACCATGTCGTAGTTTCCGCCGACAGGTGACGAACTGAGGAAGAAGGGGTTCTCGCATTTCACGCCAAGATATTCAATCGAAAGATCTTTTTTGACTGTCATTTTACTTCACCCCTTTCTTTGCATTTTTCCGGACATTCTTCTGAATGTAGGCGATCACGGATGCCGCAGCCTCCTTGCCGTCAGCGACAGCCTCGACGACGGTCTTGCCGCCGTTCACGATATCGCCCGCCGCGAAGACGCCCTTCGCAGCGGTGCGCCCGCCTTTGCGTACAGAGACGCAGCCCTTCCCGGACACTTCCGCGCCCGCGAGATAAGCCGAGACATCCTCGGCTTTTTGGCCGATCGCGAAGACCACGTAGTCAGCATAGACTTTGGCTTCAGACTTGCCGTCGCGTCCCTTGAACACGGCGTACTCTACCTTGCCATTTTTGCCGAGGAATTCTTTCGGCGCAAAATTCTGTGTGATGGTGATGCCGAGCGAAAGCGCGTACTCGATCTCGGCCATGCTTGCCGGCGCTTCTTCGACTGTGCGGCGATACCAGATCTGCGTGTCTGCGCCGTTCAGTTTGGCTGTGGTCGCGCAGTCCATCGCGACGTCGCCCCCGCCGATGACGATGACTTTTTTCCCTGCGAGAGCCGGGAAGCCGCCGCCCCGGCGCGCCTTTTTCAGGAAGTCCACGGCGCTGAAAATGTTTTTCAGATCCTCGCCTTTGGCGCCGGATGTGCCGCTCGCCCAGAGACCCGCGCCGACAAATACGGCGTCAAAGCCTTTTGCCTGCAAGAGATTTTCAGCCGTGATTTTTTTGCCGACGGCCACGCCGTACTCAAACTTGACGCCGAGCTTTTCGACTTGTTTGATGTCCCAGTCGACGACTTTTTGCGGGAGCCTGGCCGGGGTGATGCCGTAGGTCAGCACGCCGCCGGCTTTCTGCTCGCGCTCAAAGATGGTCACGCCATAGCCCGCCTTCGCGAGTTCGGCGGCGCATGCGAGCGAGGCAGGACCCGCGCCGATGCAGGCAACGTTTCCGAGTTTCCTTCCGCGCTTGGCCGTGAGCGTCTTCATGCCAAAGGCCTTTTCCTGCTCGATCGCATAGCGCTGCAGTTTGCCGATCTCGATCGGACGGTCGATGCCGCACCGACTGCACGCCTCTTCACACAAACGGTCATAGGGACATATGCGCGCGCACGAGCCCCCGAGCACGTTGTTTTCGCGGATGATCTCCGCCGCGCCCTTTGGATTGCGAAACCGGATCGACCGGATGAACCGACCCGGATCCGTCCCTGCGGGACACCCCGCACTGCAAGGTGCGTCATGACATAGCAGACACCTTGCGGCCTCTTCGATGGCAGTGCGGTGGTCAAACCCCGCTTCCGCCTCTGTGAGGTACTTTGCTTTTGTTACCTTACTCAATTCGTTTCCTCCTCTCTAGGGTGATGACGATTGGCAATAATGAGTACTCGAAGTACTTGTCGTAATAGATGAATATTTTATCATATTTTGTCTGCCATTTGGGTATTGACAAGATGGATATTCGCGTTATCATATAAACAAGTGCTTATGTGTTTAATTGACCGACGGGGCAGATGATGCATTAGCCGGAGGGTCTGCGGGGCCGGCGGAGCGAAAGTGAAGAAACAAGTGCAACGGGCGAGAGGCGCCCAATTACAAAAAAAAGAAAGGTCGGGGACGTGCATATCATGGAGGAGAAAAAGGTGAAAGCGGCGAGGACGAAGAGGGAAACGGCGGCGGTGGATGCGCCTGTGTGCGAGTGCGGCACGGTCCACGAGGATGCAGTAGCGGCGGTGCGCGGGGGCTTGTCGGCGGACGCGGCGCTTTTGAATGCGGCGGAGTTGTTCAAGGTGTTCGGCGACCCGACGCGGCTCAAGATCGTGAACGCGCTGCTGCTGGGCGAACTCTGCGTGTGCGATGTGGCGGCGGTGCTCGGGATGTCGCAGCCGGCGGTCTCCCACCATTTGAAGGTGCTCAAGGCGGCGCGGCTCGTGAAGTACCGGCGCGAGGGCAAGCAGATTTTCTATAGTTTGGACGACGAGCATGTGACCAATATCTTTTATCAGGGGTTGCTGCACACGTCGCATGCGTAGATGTCGAAAAAGTCGCGGTTTTCGCGTAATAGAGGGCCTCTATTCTGCGAATTGTGCGAGGAATTCGACAATTGCAACTGAAGGAGAACAAAATGATGGCGATGAAAAACGAAGCGGCGTGCTGCGAGCATTGCGCAGAGAAAACCAATTTTGAAATTGTGGATGACGACGCGGGCGGCGGGCTTTCGCGCAGGCTGTTGATCTGCGGGGCGGTCGTCTTTGCGGCGGGAATGGTCTTTGAGTTTGCGGGAGGTGCATGGTGGGGCGGGGCAGTGAGACTGGTCGTCTTTCTCGCGGCCTACATCCTTGTCGGCGGGGAGATACTGCTCGGCGCCGCGCGGGGCATCGGACGAGGGCACGTCTTCGACGAAAACTTTTTGATGGCTGTCGCGAGCATCGGCGCCTTCGCCATAGGCGAGATGCCGGAGGGCGTCGCGGTCATGCTTTTCTACAGGATCGGCGAGGCCTTCGAGGACCGCGCGGTCGACCATTCGACGCGTGCGATCTCCGCTCTGATGGAGGTGCGGCCGGAACACGCCTACGTGCTGGTGGACGGCGCGCGCGTGGAGACCGATCCAAAATCGGTCGCGGTCGGCAGCCTCATTTCCGTGCGGCCGGGCGAGCGCGTCCCCCTCGACGGGATAGTGCGAGACGGCATCTCATCGCTCGACACGTCGGCGCTGACGGGTGAATCCATGCCCAGACGCGTGGAGGCGGGCGATGAAGCGCTCGCGGGCGCGGTCAACACGAGCGGACTGCTCACCATCGAAGTGACGCGCCCGTTTGGGGAGAGCGCTGTCGCAAAGATCCTCAAACTCGTACAGGAAGCGGGTTCGCACAAGGCGCCCGCCGAAAATTTCATCACGAAATTCGCACGCTACTATACGCCGATCGTTGTGGTTTGCGCGGTCATCCTTGCTTTCATCCCGCCGCTGTTCATTGACGGCGCGGTCTTTTCGGATTGGGTGCAGCGCGCCTTGATCTTCCTCGTCATCTCCTGTCCCTGCGCGCTCGTGATCTCAATCCCGCTGTCGTACTTCGGCGGGATCGGCGGCGCTTCCCGGCAAGGCGTCTTGGTGAAAGGCGGCAACCACCTCGAAACGCTTGCGCGGGTCGATACCGTGGTGTTCGACAAAACCGGCACTCTGACGAAAGGCAAGATACGCGTGTCGGGGGTGTACCCGGCGGCGGGGGTCACGGAGAGTGAACTGCTGAGACTTGCGGCGGCGGCCGAGCAGGCCTCGACGCATCCGATCGCACAGGCAATCATAGGGTTTGCGAGGGAAAAAGGATTCGAGATCCCGCTCGCCACTGATGTCAGTGAAGCGGCTGGCCGCGGGGCGATCGCCTTTGTGGACGGGAGGGCTGTCAATCAAAACGGTTTACAGTCAGATCGGATAGAGATCCGCGCCGGATCGGAACGCCTTCTCGCGGAGGCGGGGATCGCCCTGCCCGAGGAAAGCGCAACGCAAGAAGGCGCGGGCACGGCCTGTCATATTTCCATCGGAGATCGGTATGCAGGCAGCATTCGATTGGTCGATGAACTGAGACCGGATAGCAAATCCACCACCTCTGCCCTGCGCGCCGCCGGCGTCCGCAAGCTCTATATGCTGACGGGCGATAATGCGCCCGCCGCCGCCGCAGTCGCAGACGAGATCGGGCTTGACGGATATTTCGCAGGCCTGCTGCCTCACCAGAAAGTCGAGCAGCTCGAAGCGCTCGCCGCCGCAAGGACCGCTCAAAACGAAAAACCCATCATCGCATTTGTCGGCGACGGCATCAACGACGCTCCGGTCCTCGCCCGCGCAGACATAGGCATCGCGATGGGCGGCATCGGGTCGGATGCCGCGATCGAAGCCGCCGACGCCGTCATCATGGCGGACGAACCGTCCCGTCTCGCCACCGCTATCCGTGTAGCAAAAAAGACGCATGCAATTGTGCTGCAAAACATCGTCTTCGCGCTCGGCGTCAAGGGCGTCTTGCTCATACTCGGCGCACTTGGCCTCGCCAATATGTGGATGGCCGTGTTCGGAGACGTAGGCGTCGCGGCAATCTGCGTGCTGAATTCGCTCCGCGCTCTGCGCAACTAAACCTGCCCAAAAAAAGACGCGAGGGATAATATGGAATAACGCTTGACATATGGCAAAAAAGCGGATAGGCTACACTTAATTATAGCCCTAAGATTTATGGAGGTGTTTGTGAGTAACGGAGTAGTGAAATGGTTTAATTCTGAGAAGGGGTATGGTTTCATATCCGACGACGACGGCGGACAAGACGTCTTCGTTCACTTCTCCTCGATCGTGGGAGGGAACTACAAGACCCTCAACGAAGGCCAAAAGGTAACTTTTGAGACCGAGCCCGATCC
>JAISJT010000099.1 GCA_031261395.1 Eubacteriales Family XIII. Incertae Sedis bacterium | reverse complement strand
AGCGCCAGCGACCCGTCCGCGATGATGTGGCTGCCCAAAAGCAGGTTGCGGTCCATGCCCTTCTTTACGATAAAAGCGCCGCCGCCTGCGCCGAGGTTGTACATCATGCTGACGTCCTTGTCCGTATAATTGACAAAGTCGCCGTTGCGGTAGCCGCCCGCGATCAGGATCGTGTCGATCTCCTCGTCCGCCAGTAACATGTCCTTTGCCATCTTCAGCGTCGTGCAGGTCGTGCAGCAGCGGTTTGCCACATCGATGCCCCAGGCGTTCACCGCGCCGATGCGGTCCTGGATATACAAGGCCGAGGTCGTCAGCCCGTATTCCTTCCATTCCTCGCCGACGCACAAGATGACGTCGATCTCTTTCGGATCGAGGCCGGTCCGGGCCAGTGCGTCCAGTGCCGCGCACGCCCCCATTTCCTGCGTGCCGTCGTTCGGTCCGGGGATCGGTTTTCGGAGAATCCCCAGTTTCTCTCTGACGGCTTCCTCGGTCCAGACGCCTTTGGTCGCGTCTGCGATCTCTTTCGCTGTCATATAGTTTTCCGGGAGGCAGAGACCGTATCCCAGAATGCCGATGTTTTCTTGTTTGTCCATCTTTTCCTCCTCTTGCTGCGCAATGAGTCATGATGTATTGTACGCCGTAATGATCCACTTTATCCGATTTTTGGATGACACATATGTCACTTTTCGCGTTCAGTGTAGCATGCAAAATTTCACCTTGCAATAGGAAAGTAAAAATTATTTTGTAAGAATTGCGATTTTTTGATGCCATTTTTACACATTAATGCTTAAATTTCAACAAAATATTCGTTATTTTAGGAAATTCGCTAAATTATGGCATGAAAGGAATCATAAAAAAAGAATAAAAATATATTTTTGATAAAGCATTGACAAATATGTCACACGTGTCATAATGAGGGTGATAGAGAGGAGATTGCGCTTGTGGATATGATACTTCAACCATTTATGCGAAGCCTTGAAACGGGGAGTGTGTACGCGTTAGCAGCGCTGGGCATCATCATCGTTTGGCGTACGAGTTTGGTCATGCATTTCGCGCAGGGCTCGATGGGTATGTTCAGCGGCACTGCGGTCGCTTTCGTCTTCAACCGGACGGGAGTGCCCCTTGCCGCGAGCGTCATCGCCGGCGTCTTGGTGGCGGTCTTTCTCGGCTTTGTCGTTGACTTCGCGATCATTCGCAGGCTCAGGCGCGCGACAGCCGTCGGCAAGGAAATCATCACGCTCGGCCTCATCATGGTCTTTCTCGGGCTCGCGCCCATCATCTTCGGGACCGACCCCATGCTTCTTCCACGGTTCATTCCGAGCGGCGACGTCTCTATCGGCACCGCAAATATTTCTTACAACGCGATCCTGAATATCGGCGTCGGCATCGGTATCGCGATAGCATTATTTTTCATCCTTCAAAAAACGAAGATCGGGCTCGCGATCCGCATGACGGCGTCGAGCGAACCGATGGCTCGCTTGATGGGGGTTCCGACGCGTACGGTCACGCTATTTGCCTGGGCGCTCGCGGGAGTACTCGGCATGCTCGCCGCCGTGATGATCGCGCCGACCACGACGGTCACGCCGACCTTCATGAATACGGTGCAGGTCACGGCGCTGTTTGCCTGCGTACTCGGCGGCTTTCAGACTTTCTACGGACCGGTGCTTGGCGCCTATATCATCGCTGTGGCGGGCAACTTTCTCAAGATTTATGTCAGTACGGTCTGGGGCGACCAGCTCATGTATGTGCTGATCCTTGTCTTCCTGCTCTTCCGGCCCAACGGTCTGATCGGCAAGACTTACATGCAAAAGGTGTAGCCGGCGGGAAAGGAGAATGTATGAAAAACGCGCACATCAGGTTCATCATCTTCGGCGTCATTCTCTGCTTGCTGCCCCTGCTTTCGTCGGCCGGCATCATGAAGACGAGTACGCTGTCGACGCTTGCTTTCGTTCTCATCTACTCCATCGTCGCGATGGGCCTGAATCTCCTGCTCGGCTATGCGGGACTTGTGTCCCTCGGCACGGCGGGCTTCATGGGACTTGGCGCCTACCTCGCGGCCTATGCGCAGGATGATCTGAGCCTCGGCTTTTGGCTCGCCGTCCTGCTTGCGCTGGTCGTGCCGACGATCATCGGCGTGGGCGTGGGCGTCGTCTCACTGCGCATCCGCAGCATCTATCTGGCGATCGCGACCCTGTGTATTTCCGAAATATTGCTCAAGACATTTGAACAGCTCGAGTGGTTCACGAAGGGCACGGCCGGCAAGCAGTCACACTATCCGGTCATCTTTGGGATGCAGATGGGCCGCGCGGCTGTTTTTGTCATCATCGTGATCGCGCTTGTCCTCATCATGATGCTGACATACAATGTCGTCCACGGACAGCTTGGAAGGGCGCTGCATGCCATGCGCTCCAGCGAAGTCGCAGCACAGGCGATGGGCGTCAACGTCCTCAAGTACAAGTTGTTTGCCTTTGCTCTCGCTACGCTGTATGCAGGTCTGGGCGGTGCGCTTTACCTGTTTTTTCTGAAGAGTTCCTACCCCTCGACCTGGAATCTCTTTCTCTCGCTCAATGTCATCGCCATGGTGGTGGTAGGCGGCCTCAGATCCATCTTTGGGACCGTTGCCGGGGCCTTTGTCATCTTTGCGGTGCCTGAGCTCGTCTTGAAAAAACTTCCCGTGGTCGGCGAGATCAGCGGCCTGCCGTATATCTTCAGCGGTGTGCTCATCGTCGTTGTCATCATGTTTTTCCCGCAGGGTCTCAAGGGTCTTGCGGATATAGCAGCGAATGTGTTTCGCCGAAAAAAGACTCCGGAGGTGACTGCGGAGGAGGTGAGCGAGTGATGAAAGAATCGCTTCGTATAGAAAATCTGTCGATCAGTTTTGGCGGCTTGAAAGCGCTCGACGATCTCTCCTTTGCCGTGAATGAGAAGGAGATCTTCGGACTGATTGGACCCAACGGCGCCGGCAAGACGACGGTCTTCAACTGCATCACTCAGTTTTACAAGCCGGATACGGGGAAGGTGTTTTTCACTGTCGGCTCTGAGCAAGTCAACCTCGTTGGGAGGCCCGTGCATACCATCATCAAATACGGACTCGTGCGCACCTTCCAAAACGTAGAGATCATCCCCGAACTGTCGCTGATAGACAACGTCCTGATCGGTGCGCATGTGGATTTCAAGGCCAATATGTTTGAGCAGATGCTCCGCTTGCCTAAGGCGCGGAAGGAAGAAATTGCTTTTCGCAAGAAAGCGCTCGAGGCGATGGCCTTCCTTGGGATCGAAGATTTGGCAGATCAGCCGGCAGGCGGACAGCCCTACGGCGTTCTGAAAAAACTCGAGATGACGCGCACGCTGATGGCAGGTCCGACCCTCATCATTTTGGATGAGCCGGCTGCAGGCCTCAACGATACGGAGACGGAAGACCTTGCGGATACGATACGCAGGATCCGGGAAGTCTATCAATGCACGATCCTTTTGGTGGAACACGATATGCGGCTGGTCATGAATGTATGTGACCGCATCTGCGCGATATCGTTTGGCAAATTCCTCGCGCTCGGAACTCCGGCGGAAATTCAGAAAAACAAATTGGTCCAGGAAGCGTATTTGGGGGAACAGGAAAATGAGTGAACTCGCGCTGAGCATCCGGGGTCTGACAATTCGTTACGGCGCCATTGAGGCCGTGAAGGAGGTAGATATCGACGTCCGGGAAGGACAGGTCGTGGCTCTGCTTGGCGCCAACGGCGCAGGTAAGACGTCTACACTCAAGGCTGTCTCGGGGCTGACCCGCGCTGCTGCGGGGACGATTCGTTTCTTCGGACAGGATATCACGTATACGGATGCTGAAAAGATCACAAAGCTCGGCATCGTCCAGTCCCCGGAAGGACGACAGATATTTCGCGATCTGACGGTGGAGGAAAACCTGAAGGCGGGCGCCTTTACAGTCAAAAACAGAGCGCAGGTGAAAACGAATTTCAAACGCTGCTATCGCTATTTTCCGCGACTTGAAGAGCGAAAAAATCAAATGGGCTACACGCTCTCCGGCGGCGAGCTGCAGATGCTGGCGATCGCACGGGCGCTCATGGCCAGCCCAAAACTGCTGCTGCTCGACGAGCCTTCGCTCGGACTGGCGCCGTTGGTGGTCCGCGACATCTTTGCGATCATCAGGGAGATCAGGGCCGAGGGCACGACGGTACTGATCGTCGAACAAAACGCGCTGCAAACGCTGAAGATAGCTGACTACGGCTACGTTCTCGAAACGGGCAAGAACAAAATACAGGGAGCCGCATCCGAACTCATCAGGGATACCAGGCTGGTCGAGGCATACCTCGGGACGGCTTAGTTGTTATAGGTAAAATATCACAAGACAAATCATGGAGGAAATCACAATGAGAACAAAAAAGATTATTGCACTGATCATGGCGCTGCTGATGGCGGCATTTGTATTTGCCGGCTGCGGTGGAAAAGATTCGCCACCCGCCCAATCAGAAGACGGCGGCGGTTCTGCATCGGCGCCGGCGGAAGAGGAAGGGCCGGCTGCCGAACCCAGCGGTTTCGTACAGGGTATCACGGACACAGAGATCATCATTGCCAACAGCGCGGCGACTTCGGGAGCGTATGCGCCGGTCGGCGTTCCTTTCACGGCGGGCATGAGGGCCTACTTCAACAAGATCAACGAAGCCGGCGGGATCGATGGGCGAAAGATCACCTACAAGCACATCGACGACGAGTTTGATCCGGCCAAAGGCAGCTCGGCGCTGACGGAATTCGTGGAAGACGACAAAGTCTTCGCGATCGTCGGTCACTTCGGTACGCCTGTCGTGGCGGCGACCGTAGACCAGCTGAAAGAATACGGCATCCCCTCCGTCTATTTCGCAACCGGCATCGGCCAGCTCTATGCGGAAGGCGCCACGACGAATGCGGAAGGGTACAATATCTTCCCCGTACAGCCGGTCTACAATACAGAAGGCAGTATCATGGTCGCCTATGCCGCCGGCAAATTCGACGCCAAAAAGATCGGTATCATCTACACCAACGATGACGCCGGCATCGACCTCGAAAAAGGCGCGGTATCACAGATAGGCAAAATCGACGGCGTAGAGTATGTCGAAGAACAGGTACCGGCCGGCGCTGCTGACGTCTCGGCGGCGGTCACAAACATCAAGAATGCAAATGTCGATTTCATCATCGTCGCGTCTATCCAGGGCACGATGCCTACGATCGTCAAAGAACTCGCCGCACAGGGCGTGGGCAAGGACTGCATCACGACCTACGTCAATGTGTCCTCGGCCATGAGCGAAGCCGTCGTGAATGACATCAAGGGCAAATTCGAAGTATACGGCCTCGGGTGGGTAGACTATACGAGTGAGATCGCGCAGGCATCCCTGGCTGATTATTCCGAATGGGTCGCGAAAGAATCCGGCGGCGAAGACTTTTCAATGAATGCCTACGCACAGACCGGATGGATCTGCGGCGTCTTTTTCACCGAAGGCCTGAGACGTCTCGAAGGTCAGGAGGTCACCTGGGAATCCTACATGGCAGCGCTCGAGTCCGCGCCGATCCAAAATCCCTTCGGCGGCAAGATCGACTATTCCGGCGGCATGCGCCTCGGCACACAGGAGATGAATCTTTCCAAAGTTGTCCCCATGGACGACGTCAACCAGGCCGGCTGGGAGAAGGTCGAAGAGCTCCAAGGCATCGACGCCTTGCTCAACCAGTAGTATCTATTAGTATTTTCAAGGCGCCGGCGCGAACATTTGCAAAAGTGTTCGCGCCGGGATTTGACCCGATAGCCAACCGATATGATCACGTCGACGATCTAAAGTCCCGCCAAACAGAAATTTGTCGCGCTGAGCCGACAAATTCGAATGCTTCTGCTTGAAAAACGTTATGCCGCCTGCGGCGGGGGACGCTCCGCTAATGTATTACGGTAGGCCCTCGCTGCGCTCGCGCCCTTGATTTCTATTTCTAAAAGGCGGTGACGGCTGGCTGGCTTTGTTGGCTGACGAAATAGGTGTATGGATTGCCAACTATTTTGCGTACTTTGCTGCGAAATGGCGCCATACCCGAACACTTTGGTGAATTTCGTCTTCTGTTCGTAATCTAAGTCTAAATACCCTCAGGAATACGAACGGAACGCCTTTTTCACCAAATAGACCCCCTCTATTTGGTGAATTTCACCTTCTGTTCGTAATCTAAGCCTAAATATCCTCAGGAATACGAACGGAACGCCTTTTTCACCAAATAGAGTGACCCCGTAACCCTTTTTCTGCTCAAAGTTTCGGCAATTCGGGAATTGCAATGCAAAATATGGTCGAAACCCGAACAACATAAATGCATTTCTTTCACTAAGTGTTAGCAAATTCGAATTTGCACCTCTGTCATTGCGGGCGCTGCCACCTCTGTCATTGCGGGCGCTGCCACCTCTGTCATTGCGGGCGCCGACCCGCAATCCATAAATAATATTGAGCAAGCTAAGTTATTGTTCTGGCAGCTAAATGTTGGACACAAAGCACAAATGGCGCGACTGTCCAATATTTAGTTGTCGGAGCAATATATACCTTCCGCCAATCATTCTACGCAAATGACGTTTTTCAGAGAAGTTTTTTGAACAGCGATGCGCGAAAAACGGAAACCCTTCATGAAAGTCACCCGGCAATATGAATTTGCACGTTTGTTCGCGCTGAATAATTTGTTTTTGCAATACACCGCGTACAAACGTCAAAATCCATCCAGCAAATGATATATCAGAGCGTATTAGTAAAATAGATGGCAATCCTTACACCTATCTCGTCAGCCGACAAGGCCAATCAGACGCCACCGCCTTTTAGAAATAGAAATCAAGGGCGCGAGCGCAGCGAGGGCCTACCGTAATACATTAGCGGAGCGTCCCCCGCCGCAGGCGGCACTGCGCCCGGCAAACTGAGACATTCTTCTATGACTCCCCCTAAAGTGAACGATATTGCGCCTTGCTGGACATGGCGCCATGCTGAGTGGTTGTTGCAATTTTTGCAACAACCACTTCGCTGACAAGTTCTTCTTCAGAAAAAATATTCTTGATGTGCCGCGAAATTGTAGATTTGTCCCGATCGAACAAGGCAGCCAATTGTTCAAGCGTCAGCCAGACGGTGTCGTCGCCGACCATCACCTCAAGCCTTGCTGCTTCATCCGGTTGATACAAAACGATCTCATTCGTGTTGTCCATGTTCGGCCTCTCCTTAGGATTCCTCGGCAGTGGCTATTCCGTTCAGGATATTCTTTGCCGGGACGCTTAGTTTTGAGAAGGCAAACAGTTTCTTTCCCAGGTCTTTGATGGACGCACCGATGTGATAGACATTCTCATCTACGATCAGAAATCTGTCATGGACGCCCAAGATTCGGCAGACGGCGATGGGCGGGTACTGCGCATTGTGTTTGTCCACATCCGTTTGAAGCGTTTTGCTGATTTTGGATGTACAAATCAATGCCGACGCCGCCTTCCGGCGCTTTGCGAGCAGCGCGAGCACCGTTTCGTCAACATAGTTGTCAATGAGCACGATACGCTTCTTTGCTGACTTCACCAATTTGCTCGCGAACTCGTATGCATCGAAAATTTGTCCTTCGTAGAAAATTCCTTCGACCGGCGGAAGCGCTGTCCGCACAAAGAAATCAACCTTTTCTTCGACGCCGTCCAGCCTGCGTTCGATGCGTTCCACCCTGTGGTTCACGGCATAGCCTTTGAGCAGATAGTCGCGAAGGACGCTTGTCGCCCAAATACGGAACTGCGTGCCGCGCTGGGATTTGACCCGATAGCCAACCGAGATGATCACGTCGAGGTTGTAGAGGTTGGTAGGCTTAGTAGAAAAATCGGAAATACCGATTTTTCTTTTTGTATTGCCTTCGGATAATTCGCCTTCTTTGTAGGCATTTAAAATGTGTTCGTTAATCGTACTTTTTCCTTTGCCGAAGAGGTGCGTCATCTGTTCAAGCGTCAGCCAGACGGTGTCGTCGCCGAGCATCACCTCAAGCCGTACTGCTTCATCCGGCTGATACAAAACGATCTCATTCGTATTGCCCATGTGCGGCTCCTTCCTTCCATTCCTCGGCGGCGGCTATTCTGTTCAGGATATCCTTTGCCGGGATGCTTAGTTTTGAGAAGGCAAATAGTTTCTTTCCCAGGTCCTTGATGGACGCGCCGATGTGATAGACATTCTCATCCACGATCAAAAATCTGTCATGGATGCCCGAGACTCGGCAGACGGCGATGGGCGGGTACTGCACATTGTGTTTGTCCACATCCGTTTGAAGCGTTTTGCTGATTTTGGATGTGCATATTAAAGCCGACGCCGCTTTCCGGCGCTTTGCGAGCAGCGCGAGCACCGTCTCGTCCACATAGTTGTCAATGAGCACAATGCGCTTCTTTGCAGACTTCACCAATTTGCTCACAAATTGATAGGCGTCGAATATTTGCCCCTCGTAGAAAATGCCTTCGACCGGCGGAAGCGCCGTCCGTACAAAGAAATCAACCTTTTCTTCAACGCGCACCATTCTGCTCTCAAGCCCATCCATCCGTTGGTTCACGGCATAGCCTTTGAGCAGATAGTCGCGAAGGACGCTTGTCGCCCAAATACGGAACTGCGTGCCGCGCTGGGATTTGACCCGATAGCCAACCGAGATGATTACGTCGAGGTTGTAGTACTCCATTTGGCGCTCTACAAGTCTATCGCCTTCCACTTGAACTGTTGCAAATTTTGCAACAGTTGCTTGTACGAAAAGTTCGCTTTCAGCGTAAATATTCTTGATGTGCCGCGAAATCGTAGATTTGTTTCGATCGAACAAGGCGGCCAATTGATCAAGCGTCAGCCAGACGGTGTCGTCGCCGAGCATCACTTCAAGCCGCACCGCTTCATCCGGCTGATACAAAATGATCTCATTTGTGTTGCCCATGTTCGGCTCATTCCTTTTTTTCCTCGGCGGCAGTTGACAAGGAATCCTTGACAACTGAATTTGCTGATAGTTCACCTTCCCTGTTCTTCTTATGCGAATGAAAATACCACATTGTATGAATAATGTCAATATATAGATTAAATATATTTATTTCCCATACAATTGATTTTTCCGAAAATTTGCATAAAACCAATAATAAGTTGTATAATTCTGATATGTAATTCGTTTGCAATTTGTTTGCGACGGCATTTTTTGGGTATAATAATATATGTATATATACGTAGCCGTAGTATGGTGACGGCACGGTTGGGAAGTCAAAGGGAGAATTGGAGAAGTGCTAACAGTCGGGAATCTGACAAACTGGAATAATATGCCAACGGGGGGGGGGCGCTCCCAGACAAGTTTTAGTCGGCTTCGCGTAGACAGCCTTCATTTTAATAAGGTAAATATTGGCACGCAGCGCATCAACGCGCCGCGTGTTTTATTCGTTGCGCGAAGGCTACTGTCATTCCCGCGAAGGCGGGAATCCAGGGCGGTGAACACAAGAGATTCCCGCCTTCGCGGGAATGACAGAGGTGGTGATTGTTGTGGATTCGCCGGTCAAGTCGGCGAATGACGGGATCGGTCGGGTCGGCGAATGACGGCGGCGAAAGGGAAGGAATGTGTTTAATGTTAAATACTGGTTGACAAGTAAATAACAAGGTGATAACCTGATTGCACGGGGTTATCGCATGGCGGTACTGTTCCACTTTCCGTGAATCTATCTCGATAGTAGGAGGTGGTGCGTATGATGATACTTCTTGCACTGATGGATGTTTACATCCAAAATGCGGAATTTAT
>JAISJT010000075.1 GCA_031261395.1 Eubacteriales Family XIII. Incertae Sedis bacterium | reverse complement strand
CGGCAGTGACGGCAGCCACGGCTTTTCTACCGGCGTCTCTGCAAGCCCCTCATATACGGCTGCGATATACTGCACGATCGCGTCAAGCTGTGTTAGTTTGCTCTCCTGGGCTTCCCCGTCGTCCGAAAGATCCGCATTGAGCAGTTCGCCCTGACCGAGTTCATTGATTAGATAGATGCGGTTGTCGAATCCTTTTTCAACTTCTTTCTCGCTGTATTCCGCCCCGCTCCAGGCGGACTGGAAGAGTTCGTAGATCTCGTTGTTGCCAACCTGCAGATAGGCGCGGCCGGGAATCGTGATCATCGCCGCATCCGGCGTTTTCAGGACTTCGTTTGAGTCTGCGGCATCCTGTACTTTGAGCGCGAGTTTGAATTTGCTGTTGGACCAGATCTGATCGTCTACAACGCCGGACGGCTTTTGGGTCGCGAGGATGAGGTGTACACCAAGACTGCGTCCGATACGCGCCGCGCTCACAAGTTCACTCATGAATTCCGGCTGCTCTTTTTTCAGTTCCGCAAATTCGTCGCTGATGATGAAGAGATGCGGCAGCGGAATATCAGCCTCACCTTTTTTGAAGGCCTTTGTATAGTTTGTGATATTGTTGACGCCCGCCTCGGTAAAAATTCGCTGACGACGTTTGAGTTCACTCTGGATCGAAGCCAGCGCCCGCATGGACTCAGAGCCGTCAAGATTTGTGATCGTACCAAGCAGGTGCGGCAGATCCTTGAACAGATTTGCCATGCCGCCGCCCTTGTAGTCGATGAGCAAGAATCCAACTTCATAGGGATGGAAATGCGCGGCGAGGGAAAGGATATAGCTCTGGATGATTTCGGATTTGCCCGAACCTGTCGTGCCGGCGACGAGTCCATGCGGACCGTGCGCCTTTTCATGCAGATTGAGAGAAACTACATCGTTCAGCCCCCGCAGCCCAAGCGGTACAGCAAGCGATTTGGCGCTGTTGCTCTGACGCCAAAGGGAAAGTATATCTATGTCTTCAGGTTTCTTGATTCCAAACAAGTCAAAGAAAGTGATGCTCTCCGGTATCTGAGTAGTGACGCCTTGATTGTGCTTGATTGCAGTCAGTCTTCTGGCCATACGGTCAAAGTCGATCCCTGCAGTATCAGGCAGTTTCACAGGCATGAGCGAAAGTGTGTTTTCGTTCATGAGCAGTTTGCCGCGCCCCCGTCCGTCAAGAGACAGGATCGTGCCGATGTTCTCGGGAAGGCTTTCACGCATGAGCGATGTCCAGATCAGCGAAAACCCCAGACTCGTCTCAGCTTCCTGAAGATACTCCATGATACTGTGACTGACGATCTTTTTTGGATCGTCTATAATGAAGATATAGTGCGGAGAAAATACCGTATCCTTCTTGCCTTCGTCACGTTTCATCTTGCGGTCTTTCAAAATTTGCGTGAGTGCGCCGAGCGCCATATCACGGTGGTTTTCGGAAGTGATCAGTCCTGATACATTGATGGCAGATATCTTTGTATGCGGATACATGGTTGTCCATGCGAAAGTATCCCTCGCATCCTGTTCTGCCACGATCACGAGTTCTGTATCATGATAGCTGTGCAGAAAACAAATTTGGCTGATCAGCGCCTTGAGTTCATCATGAATCAGTTCTTTTTCGCCAACCAGTCCAAGGTGCGCTCGTTTGAGGTCGGCGGTGAGCGGCATGTCCGGCAGTGTGCGAAACTCTGAGACAACTTGTTTTACCTCTTCGGCCAGTTCATCGGCTTCCCCGGTTATCTCCTCGTCCGGGAATCGTATTGTGTACTGAGGCATCACATCTGACACACCCAGTGAAACGGACAGGAAATCACCGTCGTGCGCTGTCCGCTCATAAATGCGGCTGGAGTATTCGTTTGTCAGATGACTGATCTCTTCAAGAGACGGATAGGCCCAGGTGCGGGCATCCATTTCGTCCTGCTGGGCTCTGTAGAGATCTTTCTGCTTGCCGAGCAGATAGGCTTCGTATTCCGTCACGCGCTTTTCTTCGGCAGCCTTCGCATCCTTTTGATCGGAAAAATATGACGTGACAGAGAAGACCACAGAGATAGCCATGCCCAGTCCCATGATGATCGTCAGAAAGTCGCCTCCGCTCATGACGCGTGTACCCGTCATCAGCACCGCCATGATCAGAGGCGGCAGAATCGTTTTCACCAATTGTCCCTTTTTGGGTTTTTCCGGTGCATTGGGAGGCTTCACTTCGATCTCCACGGACTCTATATTTTTCACAATACGAGGAGGTCTTTTGTATGCCGGAAAATCGTCCATATCCATCACGCCAAGCGGCGTCGGGGCTTCCTGCAAATTCACAGAAAATCCGCTTCCCTCACAGGTGATCCCGTTTTCTTTTCGAGTCAGCGTCAGTGTGCCGCTGCGAATGCTGTCGCCGGTTTCGATCTTTTCGGTATTTCCCGTTACCAGCTTTTCATTTACATATACTTCCCCGGCAAAGAGATACAGCGTATCTCCTGCCAGGCTTAGATCACAAGGGAAGTCCGTGCAGATTTCACAGGCAGGGCTGTTTCCGATATGCAGGAGTCTTCTGGAGTCTGTTTGGTAGACAGGCAAACTATGCATTTCCGTCACCTGCTTCTGCGGCATTCCCAATCTTTTCATCAAGCGCTTTGATTTGATCATCAAGCGTCTTGAGTATCTCCGTCTTTTCAGCGCCCGTGATATTCATATTGATACTCATCGCATCACGATAAATGACAAGACCGTAGAGCTCAAGTTCATCGTCGCCGATACGGCGTGAAATATCGAGAGCTCCTTCGTAATTTCCGATCCCCATACTGATCCAGTAGTCCAGATAAAGACTATCCGTATTCAGTGAGATCGCCTGCATTACGGCGGATCTTTGTTTATCATTCAAATTGGCTGTAGCGGCGCCGGCATATGCCGCCATATAGCGTCCTTCCTTCGAGAGCAGTGCTAAATCTGCCTCGTTCACCTCAGACAATACGCCGATATAGTCACGCGCCAGATACTTATCCGACATGGCGATTGCCGTGTCCTTTTGCGGCAGATCCACAAGATAGTATTTCCCGGCATATGCCGCGAGCGCGGCGAAAAGACAAATAAAGACGATCATGACGATCCGCATCGACCGATACCGCCCTTTGTCAACGAGAACGCTGTCTTTGGAGAGCTTGCGCACAAGTTCAGAAAGCGCATTTTCCAGCACGGATACAACAGATGCTGTGTCCTGCAAAGGTGCGATTTCTTTCAGTAGTTCGTTTTTCCCGAAAAGGCCTTCTCCGCCTTCATAGTAGTCAGCAAAAGAATAGGCCGGGACAAGAAGCGATGCGATGAGCGCTTTGTATTCGCGCAAAAATCCACCCTCGTCCTCGCGGTGTGCGCCGTCGCGCAAGCGCACCTTTGGCGTGAAAGATGCATCAAACATGAGATTTTCGGGGTTGAGCGAAAAAGAGTATGTCTCGCGCAAATTTTCGAGTCCCGCACATGCGATAGCAAAGCGATACCGATCCGGGCCTTCTCCTTTTGTGAGTATCTGCGCAGGATTCAACCCGCTAATATCAAGTGCGATTTCAAAGAAATCTTCATCTTCAGTGATTGTTCCCGGCACGAGATTTGTATCCGGAAACACAAGATAGCTACGCTTTCCTTTTGGAAATATGCTGTCTTCTTTTTTGATCCGCAAGATGTCACTTTCCACTTTGATTCCTCCTATTTTTGCGCCGTCAAAAAATCGCCGCTGACAATACCCGCCTCACCAAGCGGTTTGTCAGCAGGGATCCATTCACCTCTCAACATTGATTTGTACATCACAGGAGACTCACTCGCTCCTGTCAGACCGCGCTCTGCCAAAATCGCGTATGCCGCCGAGGCTGATTGTCTCTCATCTATACTGAGGTCAAACCGCTTTCCCTCTGACTCAACAGTTATTGTGATGTACATGTTTCCGCCTTCTTCCTTTTATATCCATGAATCTTTCTTGTGATGAAAAATGTGACCATGCAAATGCCTGCAAACAATAGTACAAGCAGTATTGTCCCCGTGCCTCCGCTTCCGGATTCATCGTATAGACCCTGCGTATACTCGGGTGCAGTTTCAAGAATGCTCAATTGCTGAACCTGTGGCGATACGTTATTACGGCCCAGCCCATCAGCAAAGGCCGGGGTGAAAACTTCTTCCCGCAGTTCGGCCAGTCTCGCTTGCTCACCTTCTGCTGCCGTGACGTACCGGCTTTCTTGATTATCCGCAAAAAACTCGTACTGACCTATACGCAAGTCGGTATTCGTGACACCGGTTCTGTTTTCCAGACTGTCGGCACGGATGGTTAAATCCGTATTTGTTTCTGCACTCATTTCATGGTCGCCTTTTTACGGTTTCTTGCATTCTGTATGAGGTGAACGATCATTGTGACTACGATTGCGCCAAGACAGATATACAGCACTCGCCAGGGCAACTGCAAGTCGCCGGTGAAGCCGGATGCCAGCGCTTCACGAATGTCGGCATGTGTGAGTTCTACCGGCGCAGCAATAAACTCTGCGATCGTCTGGTTTACAGACTGCCCGCTTCGGCTGTTTGGCATTTTAGAAGCAAAGTCCGAAATGAGCGTATGGTTTTCCGCGCCGGTCGCTCTTCCGGTCTCGACGAAAAGATCTTTTGCAGAATTGACCTGATCCAATTCATCCGAATATGCTTCATACACGCTTTGCTGAAGTTCGCCAACGTATTCGTTGTATCCCGTGTACGCATCAGTCACAAGCTCGAAGTGGTTGGCCTGTACTTTATCAAACTCGCTTGTTGTTTTGGATACTTCGGATTCATATTCTCCGATAATGCCTTCGGCTCTGGCCTTATCGGCATCCGTCAAATACGCCAACGGATCGTAGGAAAAAGCAGTGGTTTCTACTGCGTCTATCGCCGTAACAAAATTGCCGAAGGTGATGGCGGTTGCATCAGGGAAATTCAGTACGGCTGTGTCATCCGGTGATGACACGCCGTATTCTGCAAGCGTATTGATCGCATCTCTAAGATCTTTCAATGCGTCAAAAGAAGCGGTATCCGGTCGCAAGGGATCGTATTGTGGAGTTTGAAGCATCCCGTTATCGCGGTCGTCAAGAATCATTTGGAGTGCGTCAATGTCTGCCGTAAAATCTGTATTATTGTAATTGGTTTCCGCATCCACCCTCGGTTGGTCATCATCATACGCCGGTGCATCAATAAATGTCTGTATGGCAGTGTCTCTGGCAGGAACCGAAACTCCCTCGGCATCAAGCAAATCTTCCAATTCTATGACTCGATCTTCCAGTACAGTGACATAGTCAGTATCATAATCTTCAAGAAGGCCGCGATACTCGTCCAGCGCATTGCGATAGTCATCTGTATACAGCAACAAGTATGCAGCAAGTATCTTCTCTGCCGAATCGTAAACAGAATCCGCAGAATTGATGATTTTTGTCCTGTAATCTTCAATTTCAATAATATTTGCATCAAAATTTGTCCTGTAATCTGCGATTGACGTATTTGAGGCAAGCCGCCAGTTCTCTATCCCGTCTCTCCAATTCTCAAGGTCGCTTTGATACTTCCCTGCGTCTTTGAGCCAGTCGCCGGATACCTGCTGCCATGAGGAAACATTGTTCACCTGCGTTTTGCCAAGTTCCTTTGTATTCTGAATATCCAGCAAGAGCTGATCTGTGACCGCTTGATAGTCTTCTTTTGCTGATATATAACTGTTCAGATAAACATCGCTCATTTCCTGTGCAAAAGTATTTACCTGATCGAAGGAGGGCTGGAAGTCTGTTGAATCAAGTTCTAATTTGATCTGTGGAATATCTCCCATATCAAAATTTTGAATGAAATTGAATGTGTCAACATCGTCGATTGACTCCAGAGTCTTTTCATTGTTGGAAAGAAGCCGCGCGCTCTTATCCTGGGCATCGTGCAGTTCATCATATATTGAAACCAGATACATATAGCTGAGGGTCGCATTGATGTCTGCCTGAAAATCCTCCAATGTCTGAAAAGTTTCAATATACACGGTTTCCGAAAGGAGATCGCTGATCAGGTAATCGATCGATATCTTTCGCGGGTTCATTGCATTGACTGACGATACCTTCTCGCTGAAATCGGGCGGAAATACGAGTATGGCATCGTAGGCTCCGTCCGTGAGACCTTTCTGCGCCATCTGGTATGTCGTCAGACTGAACCTGCTGCCAAGCGACTCGATAATAGCGGTGGCATATTTCTGGTTGAAGCCATCGATATCAACGCCTTCATCGAGCGACGCCACAGCAATCGCGCGAGGCCTTGATTCAAGCATGGCTTGTCTCGTATCCTCCGCATCGTGCACGCTCTGCTCATATCTGATACCTAAAATGAGGCCGCCTGCCGCTGCCGCTACGGCAATCAATACACAAATAAAAACACGAAGAAATGCCATCAGAAATGCTCCTTTGTCACAAAACCTGTCAAAACGACAGTAGTTGTCTGTGCATCTGCATTATTTAATAGTAGGTAGCCAAAGTCTATACTTCGAATTGCCTCAAAAAAAACAACGTCGAAATCAGAATCGTTGACTCATAAAAAAACAACGTCAAAACTTAGTCTCATAGAATAGGTCTGTGAGGAGATAGGCGATGACAAAAGTGAGTATGAAATCGAGACGGGAAATCATTGAGAAGCAGTATGACAAATATCAAAAGTCCACCAAGAAGCAGAAGTCGAAAATTCTTGATGCGGTATGCGAATCCACGGGTATCAGCCGCGACCGTGCGGCACGCATTTTAGCATGTAAACCGCCGCCGCGAAGCAGACCCAAAACGGTCTTTGAAACAAGAGGACGCAAAACCGTATATGGTGAAGATGTTCTTGAACCGTTGAAAAAGATTTGGTCGATTTTGGGTTGCGTCTGCGGCAAGCGGGTGGCCGCAGGTATGGCGGGCATGCTCGATGCCCTGTTGCGTCATGGAGAAATAGAAATAGAAGAAGAAATTGCAGCGAAGCTAAAGCGAATGTCTCCGGCGACAATTGATCGGCTTCTGAAAAAAGAACGCGAAAGAATCACCCTGAAAGGCCGTTCTACAACGAAACCGGGTTCTCTGCTGAAGAAGGATATTCCAATACGGATGGGTACAGCGTGGAACGATGCCGTGCCGGGGTTCGTCGAGATCGATTTGGTCGCACACTGCGGAGACACAACGGCCGGCGAATATCTGAATACTCTTGATGCAACAGATATCGCTACCGCATGGACAGAAACAAGAGCCAGCGTGAATAAAGCACAAAAGCATGTATTTGCCGAATTAATGATTATCAAATCCAATCTACCATTCGACCTTCTCGGGATCGATAGCGATAATGGATCCGAATTTATCAATGACGAATTGTACCGGTACTGCAAGCAGGAAAATATCTGTTTCACGCGCAGTCGCCCGTATCAAAAAAACGACGGCTGCTATGTGGAGCAAAAGAACTGGTCTGTCGTAAGAAAAGAAATTGGATATGACCGATACGAAGGCAAGGAAGCAGCAGATCTCATGAATGAGTATTACGGGTGCCTGAGATTGCTTACGAACTTCTTTATGCCAACGCTAAAACTCAAGAGCAGAATACGTGATGGCACCAAAGTATATAAAACCTATGAGGATACCAAAACTCCGTACGCCCGGGTTTTGGAATCAGACGATATCCCTCAAGAGAACAAGGATGCTCTCACCGAGCTTTACCTGACAATAAATCCGTTTGAGATCAGGCGTGAGATGGTGAAGATATCAGGCAGACTGACAGCCTTGCGTATTCCGTACAGACAATTGGACAAGTAAGAGAAATAGATGAAAGATCGGAGATTATGACATGGGAACTACATCAAACGAAGTCAAACAAAATTGGAACGCCTCGCACTATACACAAATCAAAGTCTCGGTGAACCCTGTGACGGCGGAGAGATTCAAAACATTCTGTTCCCGGTCCGGCGTGTCGATGGCAAGCGAATTGTCACGGTTTATGGATAAACGCGCCGACGGCGGAGAATCGCATCCGATCAAAACGCGAAGTCAACGGCGAAAAGAAATCGAGCGCCTGGTCTTACGGCTTGAGCAGATACATGATGCCGAAGAAGTGTACAAAGATAACATTCCTGAAAATCTGCAATGCGGAGTGCGGTATGAAGATGCAGAGCGCAGCATCACGCTGATCGGGGAAGCGATCTCCATATTGGAAGAAGCTTACTAATACAGCATTCCGGCATACTGGTACCATAAAATCGACATTGGATTCTGTCTGAATCCGGGGCGTATCATCGCCGCATTTTGAGGTTTGGAAGGCTGCGCCTTCCAGTCCATTAAGATGGGAGGCTCTGCCTCCCAAACCCTTCGCTCTGACAGGCTCTGGTTCCGGAGGATACTTTGCTGATCGGTATGCAAAGATGTTGCTTCGCTTCATGGACAAGCCATTACGCTTATGCCTTCGGCAGAAAGGTAGCCACTCGCAAAGGGCGCTCGTGCCTTTGATTAGAATTTCTATGAAAGGGGATACTTGGTCTCCTCCATGTTCGCTCACAGGCACAAAAATACATATTGCCTGCTTCGTTCCTATCAGGTAAGCTGATAGCAAGGAGTTGTCATCATTGGCGAAAAAGTTTCGACGTCGTTTTATTTTGATGCAACGAATATCATTTCAACGTTGTTTTATTTTGAGTCAATACGTACTTAAACTGCAAATATTACAAGGGGGTTACAAAAAAAAAGAATAGCAAGGCGAAACTCGAACTTCTTTTCGCCGGAAGCGATTTTTTTCGCAAATTCAGGACGAACCGAAAGCAAAACTTTCTCGTCTGTATCTGCCGCCGTCTTTGGGATCAATTCAAGCACTTACTATTCTCCTTTTTGTATGCGGCGCCGGTATTTGAACTGGGCTATTGCGAAGTCGATTCCTTTAGCATACTGTTTCCATACAGCGATCGCGACAGGATCAAGCCCAGGCCCTAAATGAGCAAGAGCCACATCCCGCTCTCGCTTAAGAAAATTCAGATAATCTTTGTCCCATTCAGTAAGAAGCACATTTTTCTCCTTGTATGAGTGCCTTAGCATCTCTGGTTTCTACAACTTCTCTTAAGCATTTTCAAACATATCTCCTTCACAATTATCGCAAGGCTCCTCCCAAACTCTTGCGTACAAATGCCTGCACTTCCTGCAGATAGGATTTTTGGTTTTTGAACTACGGTTCTCCCAAAGATCCTCGAATACCCCGCCTCCACGCGGGCCGGCGTAAAGGCTATCGTTTTTGTTATTCCTACTGCAAAGTTCGCACTCCCCCGAACAAAACGGTGTCAGCACCCATACGACTGACAGCACGGGCAGTCTTGTCCATGTCATCGCGCATGACTTGGCGCTGCATACAGGCATAGTAAAGGTTGACGGAAACACGCTAACGCCTAACAATGACTACACTTCAGCCGAGGGCAGCACAAAGACAACACTTCTCGCTTCCTATCTTGATACGCTTTCCGTCGGAACGCATACGCTGACGGTGGAGTTTTCAACATGAACCTCGCGCTGTTGACCCTGCTCTGCGGCAGCGCAATTGCTCTGCAGGCTTTGATAATCGCATTACGGCGCAGAATGGCGAAATAGATAATATATTATATATTTATTGCAAATTTATAGGATTTAAGATAAAATAATATCTATGAATCATATTATTTTGACGCAACGAACACCTGCGGAAATCGCAGAAAATATTTCTCGCACCTGTAGGCTGCGCAGAAAAGAGCATGGGTTCTCTCAAGCGGAACTCGGCCAAAGAGCGGGAGTGAGTCTCGGTACGCTAAAGCGTTTTGAGACGAAACATGAGATATCTCTCAAATCCCTCATAAAACTTGCCATCGCTCTTGATTGTGAGGATGATTTCGACAGTCTGTTCGCAAAAAAACATTACCGATCCATTCTGGAGATAATCGATGAACAAAACACCTAACCGTGCAGGCATCAGCATAAAAAATCAGCCAAAATCACTGCGTGTTATCATGGATGATATATTAGTTGGTGTACTCGCGACTACGCCTGATGAGCTGATTGCTTTTGAATATAGCGATCAATGGATTGCCGATGGGTTTTCGCTGAATCCATTGAGTCTGCCATTGGAAAAGCGAGTTTTTCTGCCCAAGTACCTTCCGTTTGAAGGTCTGTTTGGCGTTTTTAATGACAGCTTGCCCGATGGATGGGGCAGGCTGCTTGTTGATCGTGTTCTTGGCAAGCAAGGAATCGATCCAAACACTGTTACACCGCTTACGCGTCTGGCAATAGTCGGGGCCTCCGGCATGGGCGCTTTGACATATGAACCTGAGATCGATTTGGAATCAGCGATACCTTTATCAGATTTAGATGTTCTTGCAGCTGCTTGTGACAAGATTTTGAACACTGATTATTCGGAAGATCTTGATGAACTATTTGCACTGGGCGGTTCATCCGGCGGAGCACGCCCAAAAATCCTCACAACCTATAAGGGCGAGGATTGGATTATCAAATTCCCTTCATCAATGGACAAGCCTGATATTGGAGAGAGCGAATATCGCTATGCAATAACAGCCAAAGAGTGCGGTATTGAGATGCCGGAAGTCAAACTTTTTCCATCAGGGAAAACATCCGGCTATTTCGGCGTCAAACGTTTTGACCGGAGCATCGCGGACGGCGGGATCGTTCATCGCACCCACATCGCTTCCGTCAGTGCGCTGCTTGAAACGTCACACAGGCTGCCAAATCTCGATTACCAGACGCTCATGCGGCTCACGCTGAAACTTACCGACGACTATCGTGAACTTCAGAAACTCTATCGGCTTATGTGTTTCAACGTATTTTCACATAACCGCGATGACCATTCCAAAAACTTCTCGTTTCTGTATGACAGAGTGGCGGAAAGTTGGCGGCTTTCACCTGCCTACGACCTGACATATAATACAGGGCTTGGCGGCGAGCACGCTACAACGGTTGGCGGCAAGGGAAAGGACATACGATTGGAAGATCTCGTCACTATCGGCGTGAATGCAGGTCTTTCAAAAAATATTTGTCAGGATATCGCAACAGAGATAAGACATCGCTCCAATCAGCTCTGAATCCATTCTCCTACTTAAATACACGGGAATATGTACATTTGTGTACATTGGTGTATATTCGCGTACATTATTGCAGGACGAGTTTCTGCCCGCGACTGGTGATATTCCATCTGTTTCGTTTTTGGCGTAGAATATAGATATGAAAGCCTTGAATTTGCACGCGATCGGTGATCTGCGCTACGAAGACGTTTCCGATCCGATCCCCGAAAAGGATGAAGTATTGCTGAAGGTGCTCGCGGCGGGCATCTGCGGTTCGGATGTGCCTCGGGTGTTCACCAAGGGGACTTACCATTTTCCTACGATCCCCGGGCACGAATTTGCCGGAGAAATCGTGGCGACCGGCGACACTGATGATCCCGCGTATGCGGACCTTATCGGCAAGCGCGCCGCTGTCTTTCCTCTCCTGCCTTGTTTTGACTGCGACGCCTGTGCGCAGGAAAACTACGCATCCTGTGCGAATTATGATTATTACGGTTCCCGGCGTGACGGGGCCTTTGCGGACTATATCGCCGTGAAGAAATGGAATCTTGTTATGGCGCCGGAAGGCGTGCCGACGGAATGGGCAGCCATGACGGAGCCCTGCGCCGTCGCGATCCATGCGCTCGGCAAAGCGGATTTGAAATCCGGCGATACCATCGCGATCTTCGGCGCGGGGGCGATCGGCCTCATCATCGCTCTGCTCGCCCGGGCCAAAGGCGCAAAACACGTGATATTGCTCGATGTGGACGGCGAAAAACTCGGCTTTGCGAACAAGCTGGGATTTTCGCATGCAATCAGCAACAAAACAGACGATTATTTGGAGGAAATCCATCGGCTTACCGGCGGGCGGGGCGCGGATATCAGCCTCGACGCGGCGGGTGTGCCGGCCACCGTTGCGGGTTGCCTGAAAGCGGCCGCGCCGTTCGGGACCGTCGTGCTCATGGGCAATCCATCGGGAGATATCACGCTCGCGCAGCGCGACTACTGGGAGATACTGCGCAAGCAGCTCACGCTGCGCGGCACCTGGAACTCGGACTACGGCGCGAAGAAAAACGACTGGCAGCAGGCGCTGGCCTATATGGCGGACGGCACGCTCGATCTCACGGGCTTTGTCACACAGCGATTCGCGCTCGCAGACGGCGAAAAAGCCTTTGCTCTCGCCCGCGACCGTAATGAATTTTATGTAAAGATATTATTCACAAATAAGGAGTGATTTTATGAAAGCGGCAGTCTTAGAATCGTTGGAAAACCTCGTCGTGCAGGAAGTCCCGACCCCGGTGGCCGGCCCGGACGACGCGCTCGTTCGCGTGCATGCCTGCGCGGTCTGCGGCTCGGACATCCGCATTTTCCACCACGGCAACAACCGCGTGCACCCGCCCGCCATCCTCGGCCATGAATCCGCCGGCGAAATCGTTGCGGTCGGGGCAAATGTCACGGCTTTCCGGGTCGGTGACCGCGTTGCGCTCGGCAGCGACGTACCCTGCGGCGAATGCGATTTCTGCAGGGCCGGTTACGGCAACAACTGCCAGATCAACTACGCGATGGGCTATCAATTCCCCGGCAGTTTCGCCGAATACGTCCTGCTAAACCGCACCGTGCTGAATTTCGGCCCCGTACACCGCCTTCCGGATCAAATGAGCTACGACGAAGGCGCCCTCGCGGAGCCGCTCGCCTGCGTGCTGAACGCGGTCGAGCTCGTCGACATCAAACTCGGCGATACCGTGGTGGTCATGGGCGCCGGCCCCATCGGCTGCATGATCATCCCCGTCGTGCTGATGCGCGGCGCGACCAAGGTCATCGCGATCAACCGCTCGCCGGGCCGCCTCGGCTTCGCGAAACAGGTCGGCGCGGATGTGACCGTTTGCTCATCCGAAGAAGAGCAAGTCGCGCGCGTCCTCGAAGAAACGGGCGGCCTCGGCGCCGACGTGATCTTCACGGCAAATCCGACGCCCTCATCGCATGCGGACGCCCTGCAAATGGCAAGAAACCGAGGCCGTGTCAACTTCTTCGGCGGCCTGCCGGCGGGTTCCAAAGTGGAACTTGAGACAAATATCATCCACTACAAGGAGCTCATCGTCAGCGGCGCCCACGGCTCCGTGCCCAGACACCACCGCCTCGCCGTCGAACTGATCGCCTCGGGCAAACTCGATATGAAACCTTTTATCTCGCATCGCTTCCCGCTCGACGAGGTGAACGAGGCCTTCCGCGTAGCCGAAAGCAAAGAAGGCCTGCGCGTCATCGTGAAACCGTGACAGGAGTCCGAGTATGACAAAACATATCAAGCTATCTCCGTCCATGATGTGTGCCGATATCGGCGCCCTGCGCGAGACCCTCGCTATTTTCGAAAAACACGGCGTAGACTATCTGCATATCGATGTTATGGACGGCGTCTTCGTGCCAAATCTAATGCTCGGCACGGACTACTGCGCGAGACTGCGCGCCCTTTCCTCCATCCCGCTCGACATCCACCTGATGATCTCAAACCCCGAGCCCAAGATCGCCTGGTTCGCGCCGCAACCCGGCGAATACGTTTCCGTTCACGCCGAGAGCACCAAGCACCTGCACCGCGCCATCCAAACCGTACAAAAAACCGGCGCCCGTGCGTTCGCCGCCCTGAACCCCGCCACGCCCCTTTCGGTCGTCGAGTACGTCATGCAAGACGTCAGCGGCGTCCTCCTCATGCTCGTCAACCCCGGCTACGCAGGTCAGCTGCTAATCCCCGAAACCCTACGCAAGATCCGCGAATTGCGCGCCCTTGCAGACGCCAAGCGCCTCCCGGACTTCGAGATTCAGGTAGACGGCAATGTAGGATTTGAAAATGTCAAAGAGATCACGGAAGCCGGCGCCGATTTCATAGTCCTCGGCAGCTCCGCCGTCTTCCATAAAGATTACAGCCTAGAAGAAGCAGTTGTAAAATTCAAAAACACGCTAATTGTTTAACAACAACCCAGCCAAAGGCTGAATGGGGATTCCAAAGGGATGCCTTTGCGTTTCCATAAAAAGCTCATCCATAGTCCATCGTTCCTGAAACGCAACCAGCATCCCGGAGGAATCCCCTTCAGCCTTTGGCGGCGATAGATGAAACCAAATTCGCATACCCCAAAAGCGCCATTGTGTCCTCCATGATGTGCGCCGCGCGGTCAACATTGTCGTTGATATAGGCCGTAGCCTCAGCTGCCTCGAAATCGTTCGCCTCTATCTGCGGCAGGCGTTCCACCAAGCGCCGCGCCGCATACTGCCCCGACTCCCGCACGATGCGCGTCCACATATTGACCCGCACGACCCCGTCCGCCGCGAACCCCGCAAACTGCTCATCCGCCAGGCTCGACACCCCGTGCAGCACGAGCATCTTGCGCCCGAGCGCCGCCGTGAGAGCCTGCGCCCGCTCCTTCAGGTAGTGCGCCGCCATCCCCGCCGACTGCTGCTCCGTGCCCAGATCGGCCACCAAAAAATCAACGCCCGTCTCGCCGATGAACCGCACCGCCTTCTCGATATAATCATCGCGCCGCGCCGCGCCCGTGCCGTCCCCGACCGCCAAATTCTCGATGATGCCCTCCACGAGCACCTTGTCCCCGTAGTTTTTCACGTACTCCCGCGTCATGGCAAGATTTTGCTCATAAGGATATTCCTGCGCGTCAAACATCACGCTCGTCAGCAAATCCGTATTTTCCGTCAGCGCCCACGCGTCCTTGACCGGGTCGGCGTGATCGAGGTGCGTCATCACGGTCACGTTCGGATAAGGAGCGGCCTCTCCATCGCTGAGCAGCCGCGCAAATTCAAACACCGCCCGCAGCCCGGCCCGCGGATCCCGGCTGTACGTCACGCGCTTCGTCTGCTGCATATGCGAATACTCCGACGTCATCGCGACCACGACCGGAATATTCTCGATCCCGTGCTTCTGCGCAAAACGACTCGCCGCCAGCAATATCGCCTCAGTATTCCAAAAACTCCCCGTACAAAACAGCGCGATGCTGACGCCCCGCTCCGCCGCCTCGTCAAAAATACCCTTCGCCGTCTCCCGATCCGTGATAAATGCCATCGTTTTCCTTTCCGGCCCCCATATATTCTCTATCCAAGACTTTTGACCGCCCCGTATAGTTTTCGGTATTGCTCCATTTTTTTTGCATAAATTTCCGAACGCCGGGGATCTGGTTCGAAGACAGCGCTGACGCCGGCGCCCGCTTTCGCAGAGGCATGCAAATCATCGATCTCACCCGTCGCCTTCGCACAGAGGAGGGCGAGCGCGATCGTGCCGATCTCCCTGTTCTTCAGCGTTTCCACGCAGCGTCCCAGCACATCGGCCTTGATCTGCATGAGCAGGCGCGACTGTGTACCGCCGCCAACGACCGGGATTTCCTTCAGGCGGATGCCGCAGCGTTCGAGCAATTCGAGATTGTAGCGCATTTCAAAACAAATCCCCTCGAGCACGGCCTTGTACATATCGCCTTTGCCCGTCGCGAGCGTCAGCCCTACGAAGGCCCCGCCCACGGCAGAGTCAAAATAAGGCGTCCCGGATCCGCCCACATAGGGAAGGAACAGAAGATTTGTCGGTTCCTTTGGGCAATCAGCTTCCATGTGGTGAAAGGTATTTGTGACCTGTACGCTCAGCGCCTGCGAGCGATCGCCGTAAATCCTGTCCTTGAACCAGTTCATCGCCGTCCCTGCCGAAGCATTGAAAGCCAAGGTGATGAATCGGTCTTTGATCAGATGCGGCTCACAGCAAAAGTTGTAGTCCGCCATGGCCGGGCTGATTTCCTCGCGCCCGAGCACCGCTGTGATGCACTCGCTCGATCCCATGCCTACCACTGCGTCCCCGGGCTGCACAGCGCCGCTTCCGAGAGCGGCGAGCGCCTGATCGTGTCCGCCCGCAACGACCAGCATCGTCTCCGGCAAGCCCAGCGCCTGCGCCTCCTGAGGACGGATGCGCCCGATGACCTCCCCTGCCTGCACGGGCGCAGAAAAACGGTCTTCGGGAAGCCCGAGCGCCGACATCACCTCGGAGGACCAGCGTTTTTCCCGGATGTCAAAAAGCATCGTGCGCGATGCCAGCGAGAAATCGACCGCCCGCTCGCCCGTCAGCATATAGGCGATGAAGTCGCCAAACAGCATGAAGTATTTTGCCTCGTCAAACAAGGCCGGCTCATGTTTGCGGATCCAAAGCAGCTTGTTCGCGGAAAACATCGGCCCCACAGGCATCCCCGTGATCTCCATGATCCGAGCAGCGTCCAGCGCGTCCGTGATTTCCCGGGTTTCCTCCGAGCCCCGGATATCGGAAAAATAGATGCTGTTTGCCAGCGCCGCCCCGTCCCTGCCGACCGGCACGACGGCCTCTCCGAAGGAGGCAATTGCCAAAGCCGCGATATCGTCTCGCGCCACATCCGTCAGCGTCTCGCGCACGGCCCGCCAAACCAAGCGTGCGTCGATCTCGACATGCCCCGGCTCCGGAGATATCGTTCGGTACGTTTGGGACGAATAGCCGTGTATCTTGCCTTCGCCGTCTACCACGGAGGCCTTGCATCCCGATGTCCCTATATCTAATCCTATATAATACATCAGTCTACGAGTACAAGACCCTTGATCTTGTCGTCCTTGCTCTCTTTCATATATTTGATGCCCTCTTCCGTCTGTTCAAGCGTGAATTTGTTCGTGATAATCGGCGACAAATCGACCTGTCCCGAAGCCACCGCATGCGAAACATTGTCCCACACCAGCGGCGCCAGCCAAGCAAAGCGGATCGTCCTCTCCGACTGGATCGCACCCAGCACATCGACCTGCAGCCGGTCCTCCGGCGAAGGCAGCCCGAAATAGCAAATCGTAGAGCAAGCGCCCGTCACATTCAGCGCATCCTGCAGCGCCGCCATATTGCTCGTAGGCACGATGCAGCGCGGCGCCAGCTCCCCGCCGTTCAGCGCCCTTACCTTCGCGACCGTATCGTCCGTATAATATTTCGAACTCTTGTCGCGCACATTGATTGCATAATCAGCGCCGACCGCCAGCGCTTTCTCAATTCCATAATCCCGCACCCCGATCGCGATCACCTTGCCAGCACCTGACGCTTTGGCCAGTTGCACCATCATCAGGCCGATTCCGCCAAGCCCGTAAACCACCACAGTCTGCCCAAGCTTGATATCCAGATTGAAGATCCCATGCGTCGCGCAAGCCAGCGGCTCCGAAAGCGCCGCCGATTCAAAGCTCACCTCATCCGGAATCTTGTAAGCATGCGTATATTTAACTTTCACATACTCAGCAAAACACCCATTGACCGACACCCCAATGACCTCGCAGTTGGGACAGGTATTGAACTCGCCGCGCATACAAGCCGGACAAGCATTGCACTGCTGCACCGGATTGATCGTAACGCGATCCCCCTCCTTGAACAAGCCCAACTTCTGAGGGATCCCGCCAACCTCCGCGATCACCCCCGAAGCCTCATGCCCCAAAAAGAGCGGCCCCTTCCCATCTACGGTATCCAAAGGACTATGCCCGTAATAATAACTAACATCCGACCCGCAAATCCCCACAGCCTTGACCCGCACCAACACCTCGTTGTCCGCGATCTGCGGAATATCCACCTCTTCGTACTTCATCACCAACGGCTCATAAAACACCACCGCCTTCATCTTACCTTGCATCACACATACCTCCTTCTTTTCATTCTGTCATTTTCATTTCCGTACGGGCGGCAGAATGCCGCCCCTGCGTACCCTGTCGTTTGCCGGCTTCAAACCCTGTCATTCGCCGGCTTGACCGGCGAATCCATGCCTGTTCATTTCCGTACGGGCGGCAGAATGCCGCCCCTGCTTACAACCCATTCTTTATCTCCGCTCCTCCAGCATCCGGCCCAAAATGCTTTAGGATCACAAGCGGCTCAACCGGAGACTCATTGCGCACAAGCACCCCATCAGCCGCACGCGCCTGACTGACAAAAAACTCATCTGCCGTCAACTGCCCGTAACGAATGAGCGTCGGCGATTCCATAACAAAATCCCCAAACCGCCCACGCCCCTGCACGCAAAGGCAGCCGTAGGCGGCCCTGTCGCGGATCACCACCTCAACACCAGGCGCAACAGTCAACTCCTTGGCCGCCACATAAGGATTTCCGTAAGCAATCCAGTCCTGCTTCCATCCGTCCCCCGCGCTTTCCGCTACCGGCGGCCGGAAAAACTCCTGTCGATAATTCGGCAGCGTATTCAAATCCCAATCCGCAACAGCCAGAATCGCGTCAAGATCCCGCTCCTTGCCGGGCGGCAGATACCCGCTAAGCCAATCGTAGTCAAAGATCTCGCCGCTGCCAACAACATTCTCCCAAAGTGCCATCACATCGGAATTCCACTGCGGCTCATAAGTACACAATGACCCCGGCGCATGCACCACGCCCGCCGGCGTATACCACCCCGTACCAAGCTCAATCTGAAACGCCCGCGACAACTCCAAAATCCGCGTATTCTCTTCCTCGTGCTTGGCCAAACGCGCCTTGACTTCGTCCTTTGTCACAGACGGATCAAAGCCAAAAAAGCTCGTCGGTCTCGTCCCACGATGGTTGTTGTACTGCTTCGGGAAAAAATAATGCTCATGCTTAGGCGTCACCCCGACTTTCACGCAAGCCTCGGGCCCATGATGCACATGGTGAAAGAGCGGCTCATTATAGTCGTAAAACTTCGAATACATCGGCCAGGTACCGTAGAGGTTGTGCAAATCCTCCCCGTACAACTCAGCCCCCAGCGCCTCCACAAAGTCCAAAAACAAAATCGTATGCGCCGGATCGCCGTCCACATTGACGAAACTCAGCCCCTCCGTTTCTGAAGCGCCCTCCGTCTCGACTTTCGTGATCGAAGAAAACCAACGCTCCACAATAGCCCCGCGCTTCATCCCCAAAGCATAAGTATCATCAGGATGCAGCCGCAACCGATTCCCCGGCCGATTAAAAGGCCGAGGCACCCAATTCGGAGCCAGCGAAAGAATCCCCCCGCCCCGAGCCAAAATCGCCTTCGCCGTACCATTATCCATTGTCATCTCAAACCATACTCCTTACCCGTTCCATTCCGGCCCCTGCATCTAACATCATACATTGCTACGGCTTCCAGTCATTCACCCAGCAGATTCAATAGTGTTTGGAGGGATGCCTTTGCGTTCCCGCAAACGCGAAAATAGAATTCTCCGTTCCGGGAACGCAACCAGCATCCCGGAAAACACTATTGAATCTGCGGCGCCGAATGACAAGCCAAGCACAACGAACTACCCTTTTGGCACATAATCCGCGAACTTCTCATTGAATGCGTCGACAAACAACTTGCAGTCCGCCGTAGACTCCCAAGCATCAGGACATTCGCAAAGATCGATCGCCCACCAGTCGCCCGTATACCCCGCATCCAGCAGCGCAGGGATGATCTCATCGAAATTCAAAACCCCCTGTCCAAACGGCGCATGCGTACTAGTGTTTTCTCCGTTCAGCGTCCCGTCCGAATCGATCACATGCACAAACCCAATCTTCCCCTTGAGCAACTCAATGAATTCAAGCACCCCTCCGGCCAGCACATTCGGCTCAATATGGTTCGCCCCCTTAGCCGCCGACATATATCCGTGGCAAGTGTCAAACAAAACCGAGAAATTGGGTTCACCGACCTTCTCATAAGTCTCTATGATATATTTTGGCTCGTTGATGATAAAGCCCGGCTCAAACTCCCAGACCACCTGCTGTCCGTACTGCTGCGCGTACTTAGAAATGCGCTTGAAATTGTCCACGACCTTTGCCCGCGCCTGCTCATAAGTCAGCCCCTCCGGCACCACCGGCGGCGCGCCCGTATCCACGCGGATCGTGTCCCAACCCATCTTCTTCGCAAAATCAGAGCTCTCCTCAAACAGCGCGATCCACTCCTCCGGCTGCTCCAGCGCGTTCACGCTCCAGAGATCCACCGCATAATCGGCGACTTCAAGCCCACCATCCACGAGCAGCTTTGCCAGCTCCGCCCGCTTCTCGTCCGAATCCCAATCCTTAGGCGCCGCATGCGGCACGAAGCCGCCCATGCTGATGCCGTCAAATTTGAGCTCCGCCAATTTCGCGGCCGTCTCCGGCAAAAGCACAGGCGTAGCCAAAAACGCATAAGCCCAACTCCCAATCGATACTTTCTTCTTTGCCATATTCATTCACCTCTCTTCGTCATTCGCCGGCTTGACCGGCGAATCTACAGGAACTAATCCGCCTGGATTCGCCGATCAACGTGGGCTTCGCACACTCCTCCGGTCGCTGTGCTCCCTGCGCTGTCCGTTTTGCCAACCAAATCGGAGATTTGGGGCAAAAAGGCAAGTCGGCGAATGACAGGTCTCTGCTCACTCTGCGAATAATTGCTTCAGGAAGGGGATGCCGTCTCTGGCGATGGATTCCGGCGACTCGGAGAAGGGCCGCCACACCGACGCGGCCTTCGCAATCTCTACGCAATCCGGCGTAAAGCTTTCGATAATACAATAATCATCGTAGCCCACATCCTTGATCGCATCCCGGATCGGTCCCCAGGCCGTATTGTCCAACCCCGGCGTCCCGCGGTTGTTCGCGCTTGAGTGGAAGTCAAAGATCCGCGCTTCCTTCCCCGCCAGCCGAATGGCCGCCGGCACATCGTTTTCCTCAATGCCCATATGGAAGCTGTCCAGCAAAAATCCGACATTGTCATAACCGATACGGTGAATATACTCGACGCCCTGCTCCACCGTATTGATAAAGTCCGTCTCAAAACGGTTCAGCGTCTCGATTGCAAACCGGATACCCTTCTTTGCGCCGTAGTCCGCGACGACCTTCATGTTTTCGACGCCGTACTTCCACTTGAGTTCGACCTCTTCCGGCGTCTGCTGCCGCGCCTTGCCCACAGCCGAATAAATCGGCCCCGCAATGACTTCCGCGCCGACCTGTGCCGCAAAGTCTACCATGTCCTTGGCATATTGAATCCCAAGCTGCCGCAGTTCCTCGGTATCGGCCGAAATATCGCGCACATCGCTATGGATGCCCGTCACCGTCTTGATGAGCACGCCCGACTCCTCGACCGCCTTGTTGATCCGATCCGGATCCAGCGTTGAGAAATCCTCCAGCGCCAACTCAAAGATATCGCAGTCGTATTTCTTGGACAAAGCAAGCAAACGCTCAATCTCCGTAACAGGCGACTGCCAAGCCAACGAATTCATTCCAAATTTCATCAGGTACTCCTTTCCTTATTACTCCACGTCGACCCAAACTGCGCCGGCCTCGTGGCTGTCAACGCATTTATTAAAGAACTCAACGCCGTCAATGCCCATCTGTACCGTCGGATAACCATAATCGTCTTCGTTGACGACCTTCCCCGCCTTTTTGTCGCGTACAGCTGCGGCGAAATCCTTATAGATATTGGCAAACGCCTCCGTGAGTCCTTCCGGATGCCCCGTCGGGACCCGGTTGTATTTCAGCGCTTCCGGCGTGAGATAGCCCGACCCGCGCGAGTAGATCCGGGGCGGCTCGCCGCGCAGAGAAACGCGCAGATAGTTATTCTCCTCCTGCACAAACTCAATCGTACCCTTCTCGCCGAAGATGCGAATCTTCAGCGCGTTGTCAAACCCGATCGCGACCTGACTCGTCCAGTAGATACCCGTAGCGCCGCCCTTAAACTTGATCAAAGCCTCGACATTGTTGTCAAGTACGCCGCCCTTGCCAAACACATCGAGATTGCAGGCAAGTTTGTCGATCTGCAGCCCCGTCACGTAGTTCACCCAGTTTTCGATATGCGTCCCAAGGTCAGCCACTGCCGCCCCGCGCCCCGAAAGTGCAGGATCCGCACGCCAGGGCTTGTTGTCCTCTGTGATCGTTTCCAAAGAATCGAGCAGCCAATCCTGCGGATACTCGCCCATGACCATACGAATGTCGCCGATGACGCCGTTGCGGACAAGCTGCCGGGCCTCGCGCGCCATCACATGCCCCGTATAAGTATAGGTCACGCAAAACAGCGCCCCGTTTTCCGCCGCAATACGCTTGAGATCGCGCCCCTCTTCCGTAGTAAAGCAAAGCGGCTTCTCGCAAACGACGTTGATCCCCTGCTCCAGAAAAGCCTTAGCCGCCGGATAATGAAAGCGATTCGGCGTAACAATATCGACCCAGTCGATCCGATCCGCCCGAGCCCCCTCAGCCGCAGCCATCTCCTCAAAAGACCCATATATCCGCTCAGCCGCCACGCCCATATCAGCGCCCGCCTTCAGCCGCTCCTCCTCCGGAATCACATCAGCCCAAGCCACCAACTCCGCCTCATCATTGATCCGGATCGCCGCCCGGTGCACCCCGCCAATAAAGGCCCCAGGCCCCCCGCCAATCATCCCATATTTCAGCTTCTCACTCATAGCCATCCTCCTTCAAAACATATTCACGCACTCACTAATTTAATACAACGAAAGATTTTCTTCACCCAGCAGATTCGCAGGTGTTCGGAGGGATGCCTATGCGTTTCCATCATCTCACACCACCCCCTGCTGCGTATTCACAAATTAACCCAGCAGATTCAATCGTGTTTGGAGGGATGCCTTTGCGTTCCCGCAAGCGCAAAAATAGAATTCTCCGTTCCGGGAACGCAACAGCATCCCGGAAAACACGATTGAATCTGCGGCGATCAATCACCCCAAGCAGCCTACTCATTCCCCATAGCCGCATCAAACGCAATATCCGAAGGAGCAAAGTCCACCTTCTTCACGAAAGCCGCCGCCTCCGTCCCGCCGTAAACGCGCTCCATCCCGCTGTCCTCCCACTCGACCGAAAGCGGCCCGCTGTAACCGCCCGCATTCAGCTCCCGAATGATATCCTCAAAATTGACACCGCCATGCCCCAAAGAACGGAAATTCCAACCACGCTTCGTATCGCCAAATTCAATGTGCGACCCCAGAATCCCGGCCTTTCCGTCAAGCGTCACCGCCGCGTCCTTCATATGAACATGATAAACCCGGTCGATGAAATCACGCAGAAAAATCGTAGGATTGACGCCCTGCCAAAGCAAATGGCTCGGATCGTAGTTGAGCCCAAGCGTCTTGCGGTAATTGAATTCTTTCAAGAGACGCTGCCAGGTATAGTAATCAAACGCGATCTCCGTCGGATGAACCTCGAGTCCAAACAGCACGCCTTCCTTGTCAAACTCATCAAAAATCGGCG
>JAISJT010000082.1 GCA_031261395.1 Eubacteriales Family XIII. Incertae Sedis bacterium | reverse complement strand
TGTGATTGACCCGGCATTTAAACGCTGCACATTACTTTATGACGTATAGCGAGGCAAATTGGTAAGAAAAAGCTCATTTATTTACCAATTTGCCTCGCTATACGTCACGAACTCGTTTTCCCCCTTTGGAGTCTCGGTTTTTTGCGCGGGTTGACGGACATGGATTGCGGGTCGGCGCCCGCAATGACAATGTTTTGGTCCGCAATGACAACGCTTTGGTTCGCAATGACAATGTTTTGACCCGCAAGGACGGTAGGGGTGTGATATACTTATCTTTATGTTGATAGTGGTTTATGTCATTGTTTATGTGTTTGTTTTTGCCATCGGTGCGGTCATCGGGAGTTTTCTCAATGTTTTGATTTACCGGCTGCCGCTGGGGCTTGACTACGTGAAGGGCTTTTCCTTTTGTCCCGCCTGCAAGCACCGGCTCTACCCGCTGGATCTTGTACCGATTTTCAGTTACCTGTTTTTGAAGCGCAAGTGCCGCTACTGCGGGGAGCCTATCTCACCGCGCTATATGACCAATGAGATCATCGGCGGGGCGCTGGCCTGCGCTTCGTGGACGGCCTTTATGCCGCCGTTTGGATTCCTAGCCGATACGCTGCCTGCCGGGGGGGCGCTGCTGCTGCCCATCCCAAATGCGGAAGTCATCCTGCCGCTCGCGAGCACGGCTATTTACTTCGTCGTTCTTTGCTGCCTGCTCACGCTCGCGTGGATCGACCACGATACTATGGAGATCCCGGATCGGTTTCACGTCATCATCGCCGCCCTCGGGGCGCTTGCGATTTTCTTCGGTCCGGACATAGGACTCAAATCGCATTTGATCGGCATCGGCGTGGCGTCAGTGCCGCTCTTCATCATCATGATCGTCCTGCTGTTTGCGCGCGGCGTCGAGGCCTTCGGTTTTGGCGACATCAAGCTGATGGCGGCGGCGGGGTTTTTCCTTGGCTGGCAGCATACGCTCGTCGCCCTCTTCCTCGGCATCATCATCGGAGGCGCCTACGGTGTCTATCTGCTGGCAACGCGCAAAAAAGGCGGCCAGGAACATTTCGCCTTCGGACCGGCTCTTTGCGCCGGCATCGGCATCGCGATGTTCGCCGCAGACCCCATTCTCAATTGGTACTTGGGATTTCTATAGACCCACACCCCCAAAGAAAATCCGCCACTTTCGTTCCCGTACAGGGACGGTCTCTGCAAATGCGCCCCTACAAAAAATGGGCATTTACTTTAAAACAAAAGCACGGCACTTTGGGCGACTTCGTTAACTCGCTTCGCTCAGACAGAACTGAAGTCGCAGCCAAAGTGGCGCACTTTTGTTTTGTAAATGCAGCCATTTCCCCGGTTGCGCATTTGCAGAGACCGTCCCTGTACGAGAACGTTAGCGTGCTATTAGGTCTTTGATGACTTCTCCGGCTATGATGAGGCCTTCGGTCGGGGGGACGAAAGCGTTGCTGGCGGGGATTTGCCTGCGGATCAGGCAGGTGCGCGCGGCGGCGGGCGGGCAGACGCAGCCCGTGCGGCAGCTGATCTCCATATCTTCGATCGGCGTCAGCGCCGGTTCCTTCGAATAGACTACCTTCACATCTTTGATCCCTCGCGCACGCAGCTCCTTGCGCATGACTTTTGCGAGCGGGTCCATCTCCGTCTTGTGGATGTCCGTGACCACAAAGGCGGTCGGATCCAGTTTGTTCGCTGCGCCCATCGCACAAATGATAGGGACGCCCGCCGCCTTTGCGCGCACTATGAGCTCGATCTTCGCCGTCACCGTATCGACGGCGTCGACCACATAGTCATACCGAGAGAGGTCGATTTGATCCGCCGTTTCCGGCAGATAAAACATCTTGTAGACGCCGACCTTAGCATCCGGATTGATATCCAAAATTCGGTCGCGCATCACATCGACCTTGTATTTGCCGACCGTGCTATGCGTCGCGGTGATCTGCCTGTTGATGTTCGTGAGGCAGATGAGGTCGTCGTCGAAGAGGTCGAGCGTGCCGACGCCTGCGCGCGCGAGCGCCTCAGCTGTATAGCCGCCAACGCCGCCAATGCCGAAAATCGCTACTTTCGCGGCGAACACTTTTTTCATATTCTCGGCGCCGAACTGCATCGCCGTTCTTGAAAATTGATTTACGTTGCTCATCTGCGGCCACGTCACTTCAGCCTTGCGCGCTGCATGCTGCGCTCTACATCCCGTTCTGCCAGCGTTTGTCTCTTGTCGTAGAGCTTCTTGCCCTTGGCGAGCGCGATCTCCATCTTGGCGATGCCGCGGTCATTCAAGTAGATGCACAGCGGCACGATGGTCAGACCCTCGCGTTTGATCTCCGCATAGAGGCTATTGAGTTCCCTCTTGTGCACTAACAGTTTGCGCGTACGCAGCGGATCCACATTGAATCGGTTGCCCTGTTCGTAGGGCTTGATATTCATGCCGATCACAAACAGTTCCCCGTCCATCACGCGCACGTAGCTTTCGCCAAGACTGACCTTGCCCTGGCGCAGGCTCTTCACTTCGGTGCCGGTCAGCGCCAATCCGGCCTCGATCACTTCCAGCAAGAAATAGTCGTGACGCGCCGACTTGTTGACGGCCAGCATCTTGCGGTTTGGGCGCTGTTTTTTCACTTGACCACACCGGCGGTGCTGATGGGAAAGAGCCGGAAGATGACTTTGCCGACGAGGTTTTCCTCGGGAACACAACCCACTTCCTCGCGGCGGCTGTCGAGTGAAACCCTCCTGTTGTCGCCCATGACAAAATATTCATCCTCGGGAACAGTGACCGGCGCCATCACCCCCTCGGTCACACCGTCCTTTGTATAAGGCTCGACAAGCCTCTCTCCGTTGCGGTAAACAGCGCTGTCTTTGATTTCAATGACGTCACCCGGAAGGCCGATCACGCGCTTGATGAGGTTTTTGTTTGTGCCGTGATCGTCGAGCAGCACCGACTTGAAGACGAGGATATCGCCTTGTTCCACCTCTCCAAAGGTATAGGCCTGCTTGGCGAGAAACACGTAGTCCTGCGGATGAAGCGTATTTTCCATGGAATGCTCAAAGATCAGCGTCGGCCTCACGAATTGAAGGATCAGTATGAGGATGGCAAAAGCGATCGCGATGTCGCGCACAAAAAGCAGCGCACTCCTACCGATGCCCGGCTCTTTTTCCATTATTTCATCTTCATGCTGCATCCCAATTCCTCCGAAATCAACTGAAACCGCTCCGGCGGTTCACAAACAAATTCTTTTCCAGTCAAATAATCAAGACTTCCTGCGCCGGCGCGTATGGCGAGCCGATACGCGTGCAGCAATTGTGTGGTGAGCCCAAATGCGCGCTCCGTATCTGCATTTGCGCGGGCATCCCCGTATTTTTGGTCGCCGACAAGGGGATATCCCGCCGCCGCGAGCTGGGCGCGTATCTGGTGCGTCCGGCCGGTGATCAGCTTGGCCTCGACAAGCGTATAGCCGTTTCCCTGTCTGAGCGGCCTTGCCTCCATCTCGGCCCGCTGAGCCTGCCCGGCAAATCCGTCTTCTTCTATAATACCCACAGGAAGCACTCTTGAAACATTGCGCTGCCGATCTCTCACTATCCGGCCCGTCAGCGTGAGCGGCGCTTCGAGGCGCCCACGTACGATGGTCAGATAATATTTTTCGATCGGCGCCTCCACAGCCTCCCCGGCCTCCACAGCCTCCCCGGCGTCCGCCTTGCCGCGCATCATCGCCGTCAGATCACGCAGCGCCGGCAGGATCTTCCCAAACGCGACAAGCCCTGTGGTATTGCGGTCGAGGCGGTTGGCCGGCGCCGGCGAAAAGGTATTGCCCGGTTCCGGGCGCCACACGCCCTGTTCCATCAAATAGCCGGCCACCTGATTGGCAAGGGTATTTTTCTTTTCGTGCTCGTCGCCATGGGTGAGAAGCCCGAAAGGTTTGTTCACGAAAAGGACCTTTTCGTCCTCGTAAACAATGCCGAATTGCCTTTTGGCTTTGTGCAGCGTCCGCGGGCGTCCCGCGAATTCGGCAAGCTGATCTTCCGTCAAAAAAATCTCAATGACGTCGCCCTCTTTGAGCAGCGTCTCCTGCGGAGCGCGCAGACCATTCACCCTGACATCTTTGCGCAAGGTGCGGTAGACGAAAGCGAGCGGGGCGCCGGGGAGATATTTTTTCAGAAAGCGGTCGAGGCGGCGACCATCCTCGTTTACGCCCGCCTCAAGGCGCAGCATCGGGCGATGCGTCAGGCTTTGCCTGAACAGCCGAGCACGTTCACGATCTTGCGGCGCACCATCTCTTTGATGGCGGTACGCGCCGGAGTCAGATACTGCCTCGGGTCAAAGTCCGCAGGATGTGTGGCGAAATGCTCGCGCACCGCCGCCGTCATGGCGAGGCGAAGATCCGAATCGATGTTGATCTTGCAGACCGAACTCTTTGCCGCTTCGCGAAGCATGTCTTCCGGGATCCCGATAGCGTCGGGCATCTGCCCGCCGTACTTGTTGATGGCGGCCACAAATTCGGGAATGACGGAGGAAGCCCCGTGCAGCACGATAGGGAAACCGGGCAAACGCCGGGAGACATCCTCAAGAATGTCAAAACGCAACTGGGGCTTCTGTCCCGGTTTGAATTTGAAAGCGCCGTGCGAGGTGCCGATGGCGATGGCCAGCGAGTCGACGCCTGTCTTCTCGACGAATTCCTGTACCTGCCCGGGGTCGGTATAGGAGTGGCTTTCCACATTGACATCGTCCTCCACGCCGGCAAGCTGTCCGAGCTCACCTTCGACGACCACGCCTCTGGCGTGCGCGTATTCGACGACCTGTTTGGTCAGCGCGATGTTGTCTTCAAACGAATGCGACGATCCGTCGATCATTACCGAAGTGAAGCCCCCGTCGATGCAGCTCTTGCAAGTCTCAAAATCCGGACCGTGATCGAGGTGCAGGCAGATGGGCAGACCCGTATCCTCAAGCGCCGCCTCTACGAGTTTCATCAGATATACATGCTTGGCGTATTTGCGCGCACCTGCTGACACCTGGAGGATGAGCGGCGCGTTTTCTTCTTTTGCGGCCTCTGTGATCCCTTGTACGATCTCCATATTGTTGACGTTGAATGCGCCGATCGCATAGCCTTCTTTGTAGGCGCGTTCAAACATAGCTTTTGACGTTACCAATGGCATAGTGAGCCTCTCTTTCCTGCGCTCCTTGCGCCTATCCTACAATTATTTTGACGATCTCGGCCAGCGTCGAGCCGGCAGGGATCTTGAATGTCCCTTGTTTGAGTTTCGTTTCCGCTTGCTGCGCCGCCACCTCGGCCAGGAACGCTGCTTTGTCCGTGATCGCTCCTGCGGCAATCAGCTTGTCTGCGATCGTACTGCCCACATCCCCTGCGGAAACCGTGATGGTGACCTCTGCCGGAGAAGTGGCTTCGGGCGGCGCCGGCGGCGTGACCGTTTCGGCAGGGGCTTCTTCGGCAGGCGCCTCTTCAGCAGGAGCCTCTTCGTCAGATGGATCAGATGGAGGTGTGGCGGGCTCCGGTTCGGAGATATCCGCGGAGTCTTCACCGTCAGATGCATCCTCACCGCCAGCATCCTCTTCGCCCGCATCGCCGCTGCCTTCGGCCAAGACCTCCTGTATACCCGGCAAATACCCTGTTCCTTCGCCTCCGGCGGCCTTCGACGGATAATCCATTATCACACCGACTCTCGTATAAATGACGAAGGCGGCAATCAGAATGATAATGATGGCGATCAGAACATCGCTTTTGTTATAGAAAAAATCTCGCATATGCAGTTATTATACTCCTTTTGACAGACGAATCTGTGTGTAGTCATGATCGTCTTCGTCGGCGGCGCGGTCGGGCTCACCGTTTTCATTGATCCTGCGGCCTTCGATATCGTTGTCTGTCACGGTTCCCGGCGGCGGCGTTTCGCCATATTCCACGCCCGGCACAGCGCCGTCGTTGTCCTTGTCCGCATCCGGCGTGGAGTCGATATCCTCGACCTTGCCGCCGTTCAAATCCTTGATTTCCGTGATCTCCGCGACGCCTATCAGCAGACTGCCGTCCGGGATGTCCGCCGGCGCATCCACCGTCAGCACGAGCGGCAAGCGGTGTTCGGGATAAATGCCTTCTGTGCCCAGCCAGATATTCCAGGCGAAGTCGATCGCCGGGCCGATGTATTCTACAATATTGTCAGTGCCCTCTTTGAGCTGCCAAAGGGCATTGGTGTACGGGTCCTGTCCCTTTTCGGGATGCTGCACGGTCGCCGCCGGATCGAATTTCATGCCGGCCGGCACGTAGGCCGTGATCTTCGTGACCTGCAAGGCGCTGCGCCCCTGGTTGTAGACGTCTACGCGCACCAGGACGCGGTCACCGTTTTCCGCATCCGGTACATCCGTATTGGGTTCACTGTTGAGGAAAACCGATTTCGCAGATCCGCCTGCCTCGCCGCGCTCGACCTTTTTGACAAAGGTCCTGAGTGCGGCATCGTAGGAGTTTGTATCACTCGCAATGGATTTGTTCCAGACAATCAGACCGAAGCGATTGGCTGCGATTTCGGTCTCGGCCGGTTTCTGATCTTCGGCCTCCGCCTCCGCGGGGACAGAAGCAACTGAAATCACCGTCCCGTTCACCGGCTCGATCGTCACGGCGATCGGGTTCACGCTGACATAGCCCTCCGGCGCTGTCTCCGTGAGCGTGAGCGTGAGGTTGCCGCTCCAGGGCAATGGAGGCAGCGTGATCTCGGCCTTCCCGTTCGCGTCTGTCTTCAGGACGGCATTTTCCCCGAGGCCCGAGTTCACCACCTGCGCGAGCAGGGCGTCCGTGCTGGAGGCCGCAACCGCAAAGCCAACATCTTTCAGCGGAAGCGTCGTATGGCGATCCAGATTTTCGAGAACGAATTTGCCCTTGTCCGGGCTGACCGCGCCGCCCGGCAGGATGCGCGCAGAGCCCACAGCGACGGGGACGTCCCCGTTCACACCGCGAATCGCGATACTGCTCGAAACATTCTGCCCGTACACGCCTTCGGCATCTGCGGCCGCCTTCGTCATATGGCTGATCGCCAGCGTGCGGCCCAATACGGCATCGGTGAACATCTCTATCTCAAAACCGTTCTCCGACAGCGTGATCGACTTGATATCTGTAGGCGGTACAGGTGTGAGATAATTATAATAATTTTCTCCCGTCCCGCTATAATTTGGCGCGTAGAGCAGTGCGCTTTCTTCGCCTTCATTGACGAGTCCCGTGCTGAAATACGTGTCATAGGCTCCAACGGGATGATCTTCCGCGGGTTTGTGCGCCACGGTTTTGTCGGATGCCGGCGCCTGATATCCGGAGTCCGGCTGATCGATACGCTCCCCCCAGATCTTCGCGCTGTTGACGTAGAAGAGTTTGAGATAGGCGGCGCCGCCCCGGTCGCCTGAGCTCTTGCCGTAGCGTCCGGCCGATTTGTCGATCAGGACGGGCGACGCAGGATCGATGGCCGCTTTTCCGTCTGCATTCGTGACGTCGCGCAGCCAGGTCTGATGGAGGCCTGTGCTTGTGGCGGCGATGGTAAAGGTCTCGCCTGCCGCCGGCGCAGGATCGTCATTCAAGGTATTGACGTCGGTATTGTTTGGGCAGGCGGCCCATTCTTCTATGGTCTTGTGTTTGTGTCCGTTGACGAAGACGCTCCACGAAACGATCGTGTCTGCCGCATCGGCGGCATCCGGCGTCAACCGCTGGCCCAGATTGAGGTAACCGGGCTCATTTTTGTCATAAGGGTTTTTCACTACGCCATCTTCGGCCGGAGCGCCGGAAGGCTGCGGAATGACATGGGTGCCGGCAGCAGGCGTTTTCGCGGCGCCCACGGTGATCTGCCAAACGGTATCGGTCGTGCCGTCACGTTTTGCCGCTTCATAACGGAAACCCCAAAGACCCGTGTCTGTCCCATCTGTTTCTTTCGCGCTATCCGAAGCCGCAATATCCGAATCGTTCAAAGTGACCCGGAGCGTGATATTTCCCTGTCCGGCGTAGCCTTGGGCGTTGATCCACGAGATGCGCCCGGCCGCTTCTCCGTCACCGCGCAGCAGGGAGGCGCCTTTCTGTTCTTTGATTTTGGCAGAGATGTCCGTGAGGCCGAGATCCACCGTGAGATCAAACCAATCTCCGCTTGCGGCCTGTGCGGCCTGATCCTTGAGCAGCCATTCAAAGAAGAGCGTATATTCACCGTTCTGAATCGGTACACCGTTTTCATAGGTGTTGTCCTGGCCGATAGCGATCTTGTTTTTGTCGCTCGGGGTACCGGGATAGAAATAGGCGTTTGTGATTTCAATGCTGTCTCCGAGATTTTTGCCGGTGGGCGCGGCCGGTTCGGCGGAACCAAAGGCCATAGCTGTCGGTACGATTGCCGCAGCCGCAACAAGCACGACCGTCAAAAGGGCCACGGGGAGCTTGCGTTTTCCGAAACGTACGGATTTACCGGCCATGGGGTTTTTTGCCGCCCGCACCCGCGCTGTAGTGCGGCCGAAGGCGTCCCGCATCTTTCCGAAAGAGTCCGGCACACTGCGGAAGACAGCCCGTACATCACCGAAAGCGCGTTCCTCATTCGCGGAATGCCTGCCGGGGGTCGTTTTTCTGACCATCTTCGGGCCCAAAGGCAGCCTGAATTTTCCGATAACAAGGACTTTTCTATGGTGTCTCACGTGTCTTTCACCCTTTCGATTATTACAAAATACATTTATATAGTAGAAAGTTTACCCAAAATGACGCCTGACATGGTTACACAGGCGTTTTGGTTTTGTGTCTGAACCTATAAATTTCTATTGCAGTTCTGTGACTCCGAAAAGCTGGGCTATCGCAAATCCGATCATCGCGGCGGCGAAAAGCCAGAATGCGATGCTTGCAAAACCGTTCGCATAAGTCGTGCTGCCGTAATAGGGCCGGCCCTCGCGAATCCGCACCATCAACTGCCGGCGAAACACAAAGAACAAAATGAGCGTCAAAACGCCGCAAAACAGAAGGGCGATCCCGCCGGGGATGGCAAGAGCCTCGGTTGAAATCAATACGGAAATACCGTTCGTCAGGATGTGAAGCGCGATCGATGTGCGCAGCGACCACCGCGTACAGGCGTATCCGAGCACCAGTCCCATAGCGAACGCAAAAGGCATCTGCAAGACGACGCCGTGATAGAGTCCAAAGAGCAGGGAAGAAAACAGGATGGCAAAATTGTCTCCGTATTTGCGCAGCGGGCCCATGATCGCGCCGCGAAAGATCAGCTCTTCAAAGACCGGCCCAATGAGGATGACATAGACCAGGCCCAACGGAGTAAAGAGCATTCCGACAAGGGCGTCATAATTCCCAACGATGGATATCCCTTCAGGCAGCAAGTATTCAACAAAGGTCGAAATCGCACCGGTGGCATATTGGATGCCCTGCGTCACTACGACAAGGAGGATGAAGATCCAGGGCCGCAGCGGTTCTGCTGCAGGCAGCGCCAGGTCCGTGAAAAAGCGTTTTTTGCGGCGGATCATGAAAGCCATGCCCCCCGCCACGATGCCGACGATCGAAATAATGGCGAGCGTATTTCCGTCCGTAGCCGCTTGTGTGATGGTGTCGATCGAAAAATCGCCGGATATAAAAATGGATCCGAGAGCCTTCCTCAAGACTATGGTCGTCTCGATCACTACAGTCGCCACTATATTGATCGCATAGAACAAAAAGAGGAACAACGCGCAATCGCGTATGTCACGGCGCACATCGCGCCGGAAAAGCGCCCAGTCAAAATAATTGTTATCATAATTCATCATTGCTTTCAGTATAGCACAAAGGCTACAATGGAACTTAAGAAAAGGAGGCGCCCCGCCATGACGAAGGCAAATATCACCCTGCTGACCGACTTCTACGAACTCACCATGTCAAACGGCTATTTTGAAACCGGGATCGCTGAAGAGATCGCCTGCTTCGATCTTTTCTTTCGGCGCGTGCCGGACGGCGGCGGCTTTGCCATCATGGCTGGGCTCGAGCAGGTCATCGATTATCTGTCAAACCTTCACTTTGACAGCGAAGATATCGACTTTCTGCGCCGCAAGGGCGGGTTCTCGGAGGCCTTCCTGAAATACCTTGAGACATTCGAATTTGGGTGCGACGTGTGGGCCGTCCCCGAAGGGACGCCGATCTTTCCGGGCGAGCCTATCGTGACCGTTCGGGGACCGCTCCTTCAGGCACAGTACGTCGAGACGATGCTGCTCCTGCTCATCAATCATCAGAGTCTGATTGCCACGAAGGCCAACCGCATCGTGCGCGCGGCGGAGGGAAGAGCGGTCATGGAATTTGGGACGCGCCGGGCGCACGGCGCTTCGGCCGCAGTACTCGGAGCGCGCGCGGCCTACATCGGCGGCTGCGTCGGAACGGCCTGTACGGTCTGCGAGAGGGATATGGGGATCGCCGCCCTCGGCACGATGGCGCACAGTTGGGTGCAGGTCTTCCCGAGCGAGTATGAGGCATTTTCGGCTTATGCCAAACTTTACCCCGACAACTGCACTCTGCTCGTGGATACGTTTTCAGTCATTGGTTCGGGCGTGCCGAATGCGATCCGCGTCTTCAAGGAGCAACAGCCCTCGCGGATGGGTATCCGCATCGACTCCGGCGACGTGGCCTATCTGACAAAAAAGGCGCGCGCGATGCTTGACGATGCAGGTCTTGCGGACTGCAAGATCGTTGTGTCCAACTCCTTGGACGAGTGGCTGATCCGCGAGATCCTGCGTCAGGGCGCGCACATCGACAGTTTTGGGGTAGGCGAGAGGCTGATCACGGCAGCGTCGGATCCCGTCTTCGGCGGCGTCTACAAGATGGCGGGCGTCGAGGTGGACGGCGTCCTCGAACCGCGTATGAAACTCAGCGAGAATGTGGAGAAGATCACCAACCCGGGATTCAAAAATCTGTATCGCCTCTATGACAAAGGCAGCGGGCGTATGGTCGCGGACGTCATCACGCTGACAAATGAAAAGGCGCCTGCCGGGGATGACTATACGATCTTCGACCCCTCCTTTACGTGGAAGCACAAGCGGTTGTCAAACTTCGTCGCGAAGGAACTGCGCAGACAGATCTATGCCGCCGGCAAACTCGTCTATGAGAGTCCCCCGGTCGCAGAGATTCGCAGCTACTGCCTCGCACAAATCGAAACCCTTTGGGAGGAAACGACACGCTTCGAAAATCCGCAGCCCTATTACGTAGACCTCTCGCAGGAGCTGTGGGAGCTGCGCAGCTCACTGATTGCGAAATACAGCGGAGAATAAATCGTCATTCGCCGGCTTGACCGGCGAATCCAGTGAATAAGAATCGTCCGGATCAATATGACCCGGACGATTATTTGTTTCTGGATTCGCCGGTCAAGCCGGCGAATGACACCGGTCAATCCGGCGAATGACAAAGGTTACTTCTTCCCGCGGAGCTCCGGGGGAGTCAGGGTCTTGTAGTAGGAACCTGTCAGGTGGTTCGGGTTGAAGGACTCGCGGATCTTCCACTGGTAGATCGCCATACTGGGCTGCGGAAGTTTCTCGTAGAAGGCGTCATGCTCCTCCTGCGTGTAGTTGTAGGAATCGGGGCGGCGCGCATCTGCGTTCCAGCGGCCGAAGTCCACGCCGAGGCCTTTTTCTTTCATCCACGCCGTCGTCTCTTCGATATGGGCGTTGGAATCATAGATCGACTCCTTGTCAAAGCCGTCGAAGTGAACGAAGAATTCCCAGCCGGTCGTGCCGCCGCCGCCGATACCGGAAACGGAACCCATGTCGGAGTCGCCTCCGACCGCTGCCACGCCCGTGTGAGTTTGCTCCCACTTGCGCTTTAGGGCCGCCGCTTCTTCCATCAGGGGCGCCGCCACGAAGACGTTGGCCGAGAGACCGAAGTTGCCTTCGTAGGAGCTGCAGAGCGTGTAGTTGTAGTTTTTCCGCGCCAGACGGAGCAGGTACAGTTTGACGAAGTCTTCGATGTCCGGCTGCAGGTAGTACTCGGACTTGTGAGCGCCGACCTGTTCGAGGATGGCGTCGAAAGCTTTTTCCTTGTAGTCGAGGTCGCGATCCGTGATGCCGGCGATCACGATCTGTACGTCGATTTTCGACAGAGCGTTTTGCTCTTTGAGGTAGGGATCTTCCACCAGAGCCGGGATATCGCGGAATTGCTTTTCCGGATGCGTGAAGATCTCGACCATCGCGGTCTTGATGTCGCGTCCAAACATATTGAACTGCCGGTGCGCGAGGTAGCAGACGTCCGCCTCATAGAAGAGCTGGAAGCTCTTGGCGTACGCATCCCAGTCGGGATAATTGACCGTGTAGGCGCGGATGTTGTCGAGGCCGTCCGCGAAGTAGGCGGGCGCTGTGCCGCGCACGGG
>JAISJT010000077.1 GCA_031261395.1 Eubacteriales Family XIII. Incertae Sedis bacterium | reverse complement strand
GGATTTTTAACACGGGCTTTTCTTTTCATATCCGCATCAAGGCGGGGGCGGGGGCTTTTGTCTGCGGGGAAGAGACGGCCCTTATCGCTTCGCTGGAGGGCGAGCGGGGGATGCCGCGGCTGAAGCCGCCGTTTCCGGCGCAGAAGGGTTATTGGCAGGAGCCTACCAATATTAATAATGTCGAGACGCTGGCCAATGTGTCTTATATTATTGCCAAGGGAGGCGCGGCGTTTGCTGCTTATGGGACGGAGAAGAGTCCAGGGACGAAGGTGTTTGCGCTGGCGGGTAAGATCCGCAAGGGCGGGCTTGTCGAGGTGCCGATGGGGCTGCCGCTGTCGGAGATCATTTTTGGGATCGGCGGCGGGATTAAGAACGGGAAGGCTTTTAAGGCGGTGCAGATGGGCGGGCCTTCGGGCGGGTGTATTCCTGCCGGGCTTGCGGACACGCCGGTCGATTATGAAAATATCACGAAGACGGGCGCTATCGTGGGCTCGGGCGGCATGATCGTCATGGACGAGGATACTTGCATGGTCGATATGGCGCGCTACTTTCTCGATTTCACGCGCAAGGAGAGCTGCGGGAAGTGCAATTATTGCCGGCTGGGGACGAAGCGGATGCTCGAGATCCTTGAGCGCATTACTGCGGGCGAGGGGCGTGACGGCGATATCGAGCTGCTCGAGGAGCTTGCGGGCAAGGTCAAGGATGGGTCTATGTGCGGGCTGGGGCAGACGGCGCCGAACCCGGTGCTCACGACGATTCGCTATTTCCGCAGCGAGTATGAGGATCATATTTATAACAAGCATTGTACGGCGCATTATTGCAAAGCGCTGATTTCTTTTGTAATAACAGACGCCTGCATTGGGTGTACTAAGTGCGCGCGCAATTGCCCTGCGGGGGCTATCACGGGAAGTGTCAAGGAGCGGCACCGTATCGACATGGCGAAGTGTGTTAAGTGCGGGAGGTGCGAAGAGGTTTGCGCGTTTGGGGCGGTGTTGAGGGATTGAGAGGGGTGATGATCGCCGCAGATACATTGATGTCCTCCGGGGTTGCTGGTTGCGTTTCCGGAACTTTGGCCTCTATTTGGAGTTGTGGGGGAAACGCAAAGGCAACCCTACGGACATCCATGTATCTGCTGGGATTTTCGGCCTCCGTTTTTGGGATGGAGGACTTTATTGGGGTGGTGAGGGATTGAGAGGGATGATGATCGCCGCAGATACATTGATGTCCTCCGAGGCCGCTGGTTTCGTTTCCGGAACTTTGGCATCTATTGAGAGTTGTAGGGGAAACGAAAAGGCGGCTCTCCGGACATCCATGTATCTGCTGGGGATGCATCATGCAAGATATGCGGGGAAACGAAAAGGCGGCTCTCCGGACATCCATGTATCTGCTGGGGATGCATGACTTTAGGTGCGGAGTGAAGAAGGATGACTGATTTGAATATTTTGATTGACGGGAAACAGTGTGCTGTGAGGCGCGGGGATACTATTTTGGGGGCTGCTCAGAGGGCGGGGGTGTTTGTTCCTACGCTTTGTTTTGATGGGCGGGTTGAGATATATGGAGCTTGTGGGATTTGTGTGGTGGAGGTTGAGGGGAATCCTAAGCTTTTGAAGGCTTGTGCTACGGAAGTGGCGGACGGGATGAGTGTTTTGACGGATACGCCGCGCGTGCGGGAGTCTCGCAAGACGAATTTGGAGTTGTTGCTTTCCAATCATAAGGGGGACTGCCGGGCGCCTTGCCTGCGGGCTTGTCCGGCGCATACGGATTGCCAGGGGTATGCGGGGCTGGCGGCGAATGGCGCTTATGATGAGGCGCTGCGGTTGATTAAGGAGAATATTCCGTTGCCTGCTTCGATCGGGCGGGTTTGTCCGCATCCTTGCGAGGATGAATGCCGGCGCGGGTTGGTGGATGAGGCGGTCGGGATCGCTTGGGTCAAGCGGTCTATGGGAGATCGGGATTTGTTGGGCGGCAAGCCCTGGATCCCGCCTTGCGCGAAGAAGACAGGGAAGAGCGTGGGCGTCATTGGCGGCGGGCCGTTTGGGCTGTCGCTTGCCTATTTCCTTCGGCGGAAAGGGCATGCGGTCACGATTTACGAGGCGATGCCTGCTGCGGGCGGTATGCTGCGGTATGGGATTCCTGAATATCGGCTGCCTAAGGCGGTGCTGGATCAGGAAATTGATATTATGAAAAAGATGGGCGTACAGATTCGGATCGGGGTGCGCGTGGGGGAAGATATTTCTTTTGCGAAGATCCGGGGGTCGCATGATGCGGTGGCGGTCGGGATCGGGGCTTGGGTGTCTACGGGGACCGGGGCTGTGGGGGAAGACGCGATCGGGGTTTACGGCGGGATCGATATGCTGCGGCAGACGGTGCTGGGCGAAGCGCCTTTGCTTGGGGAACGTGTGGCGATCATCGGCGGCGGCAATACGGCGATGGATGCTTGCCGCACGGCGGTGCGTCTGGGCGCGAAGGAAGTCTACAACGTGTACCGGCGCACGAAAAACGAGATGCCGGCCGACGCTATTGAGATCGAGGAGGCTGAGGAAGAGGGTGTTATTTTCAAGAACCTCACCAATCCCATCGAGATCTTGAAGGACAAGACGGGGCACGTGGTGAAGATCAAATTGCAGATCATGGAACTCGGGGAGCCCGATGCTTCGGGACGGCGTTCGCCGACGCCTGTGAAGGGCAAGACGGAGACGCTGGCGGTCGACAGCGTGATCCTGGCGATCGGGCAGGCGGTCACGCCGGATATTTTTGGCAAGACTGTGCCGGAGCTGACGCGCAAAAAGGGTATTGCTTACGATCCGGAGACCTATCGCACCAGCTTGAAAGGGGTGTTCGCGGGCGGCGACTGCGGCAATGACAAGATCTCGATCGCGGTGGAGGCAATTGCGGACGCCAAGGTGGCTGCCGGTGTGATGGACGCTTATTTGCGCGGTGAGGATGTTGCCTATCGTCCGCCGTATTTGGTGACGCGGGACGATTTGACGGCCAAAACCTTTGAGGACCGCGAGCGGGCCTGCCGGCCAAAGATGGGTGTGGCTGCTGCAAAGAAACGCGCCGGGAATTTTGAAGAAGTGGTTGCCGGCTGGACGCCGGAAGAAGCCGGACGGGAAGGCATGCGCTGCCTCGAATGCGGCTGCGGCGATTTCTTCGAATGCAAACTTTTTGAATATGCAAATCTCTACGGGGTAGCGCCCGAGCGCTTTGCCGGGGAGGTTTCCGTGAAGGATGCGGAAGGTCTGCCGGCGGCGCCGGATGACACCGATGACGGGCATCCCTATATCATTCGCGAAGAGGGCAAGTGCATCCTCTGCGGCCTTTGCGTGCGTATTTGCGATCAGGTGGAAGGCGCGTCGGCGCTTGGCCTTGCGGGGCGCGGCTTTGACACGGTGGTCAAGCCGGCTTTCGCTGTGCCGCTCGCGGAGTCCGGTTGTACGTCCTGCGGGCAGTGCGTAGCCGTCTGTCCGACCGGCGCGCTGCAGGAGCGGCTTGCCTTGAAGAAATCCGTGCCGATGGAGACCGCCAAAACAAAGATGACCTGTGCGCTTTGTCCCGACGCCTGTAAGGTCGTTGTGGAATCGCGTGGTGGGCTGCTGGTCAAGATCAATCCGGCGCGGGACAAAAACGGCACGCCGGGCAAGATCTGCATGGCGGGCAAATTCGGCATCGTGGACGTCATTGCATCGGAGTAGGTGAAGGTGAAGGACACGCTGTCTCGTTTTGTGATTGTGCCGGGATCGCCGGCCGGCAGCACGCCGGAGCCGGTCGCCTCCTGCATACCGGGCGGCCTCGGCGAAGACGACTATATCTGTTGCGCCGACGGCGGCTATGCGCGCTGCGTGGCCGAAGGGATTCGTCCCGATATCGTGATTGGTGATTTTGACAGCGCCGATTTGGAGGCCGTGCGCGCTGCCGGTATCGCAACTGAGGTCTCTCCTTCAGATAAGGATGATACAGACACGATGCTTTGTGTGAAGCACGGCGTGTCGCTGGGATTTGGGCGGTTCACTATCGCGGGCGGTCTTGGGGGGGAGTTCAGTCACACGATGGCGAATCTGCAGGCGCTGTCTTTTCTTGCGGATATGGAGTGCTGCGCGGAGATCGTGACGTGGATCCCGGGTCAAGCCCGGGATGACAGTGGGCTGGTCCGGGATGACAGTGAGCGGACCCGGGATGACAGTGGGCTGGCTCGGGATGACAGTGAGCGGACCCGGGATGACAGTGGGCTGGTCCGGGATGACAGGGGGCTGGCTCGGGATGACAGTGGGCTGGTCCGGGATGACAGTGAGCGGATCCGGGATGACAGTGGGCGGGCCCGGGATGACGGGGGGCGGTTTGAGCGGTTGTTCATGGCGGACGGGGAGGCTGTGCGCGTTGGGCGTGAGCCAAAGCCGGCATCCCCGATCCTGTTTGCCGGGACACCGGGCGCGAAATTCTCCGTCTTTTCCTATGCTGAGCGGTCAAGCGGCGTAGTTATCCAAAATGCGAAATACGAGCTGAACGATGCCGTGCTGACACAGAGCTATCCAGTCGGGGTGCGCAATGAATTTATTAATGAGGAAGCGGTGACGGTGTCTGTCCGTTTCGGACGCCTGCTGATCGTAGCGGAACGTTAGTGTGCCAATTTTATTTGATTTGGCACACTGTTGGCACGCTACGCAATTTATTCTATGCTATTTTGTGCCAATTCACAGTCTGTTTTTCTTGAATATGTGTGAATGAGGTGTAGAATTGTATTGTATGCTTGAGAGAGAACACAAGGAGGACGATATGCCATTAATGACAGGGGAACAATACATCGAGAGTTTGCGCAAACTCAATACGCAGGTGTATTTGTTCGGGAAAAAAGAACCGAACTGGATCGACCATCCGATCATCCGGCCATCGATCAATTGTTTGGCGATGACCTATGATCTCGCGCACGATCCCGAGTATGCGGATCTGATGACGGCGACGAGCAGCCTGACAGGCCGGACTATCAACCGCTTTTGTCATCTGCATATGAGCACGGACGACCTTATCAAAAAGATCAAGATGCAGCGTCTGCTTGGGCAGAAGACGGCTTCATGCTTCCAGCGCTGCGTAGGCATGGACGCCTTCAATGCGGTCTTCTCGACGACGTTCGAGTGCGATGAAAAATACGGCACACACTATCATGAAAATTTCAAAAAATATCTTACTTATGTGCAGGACAACGATCTGACCATCGACGGCGCGATGACAGACCCTAAGGGTGACCGCGGCAAGACGCACCGGGATCAGCCAGACCCGGATCTCTTTGTGCGCATCGTCGAAAAACGCCCGGACGGCATCGTCGTCCGCGGCGCCAAAGCCCATCAGACCGGCTCGATCAACTCGCACGAGCATCTCGTCATGCCGACACAGGCGGTCGCGGAGGGCGATAAAGCCTATGCGGTCTGCTTTGCCGCTCCGTCGGATGCACCCGGCCTGTTCATGATCTACGGTCGTCAGGCTTCCGATACGCGCAAGCTCGAGCCCGGCGCGGATATCGATCTCGGCAACAAAAAATTCGGCGGCCAGGAAGCGCTCGTCGTGTTTGACAATGTCTTTATCCCGAATGACCGCATCTTCCTTTGCGAAGAGGCGGACTATGCGGCTATGCTTGTCGAGCGTTTTGCGGGGTATCACCGCCAGAGTTACGGCGGATGCAAGGTCGGCGTCGGGGACGTCATCATCGGCGCGGCGGCGCTCGCGGCCGAATACAACGGCGCACAGAAGGCCTCACACGTGAAGGACAAACTCATAGAGATGACGCATCTGAACGAGACGCTGTATAGCTGCGGTATCGCCTGCTCATGCGAGGGCTGTGCGACAAAGGCCGGCAATTTCCAGATCGATCTGCTGCTTGCCAATGTCTGCAAACAAAATGTTACACGATTTCCGTACGAGATCGTACGCCTCGCGGAAGATATCGCGGGCGGACTCATGGTCACGATGCCGTCCGAGCAGGACTTCAAGAGCGATCTCAAAGTTCCCACGGCTTCGAATTTCTCTCTCGGGGAATGGTGCGACAAATTCTTTGCGGGCGCCGAAGGTGTTACGACAGAAAACCGCATGCGCGTCCTGCGTTTCCTCGAGAATATCTGCCTCGGATCCTCGGCCGTCGGCTACCGCACGGAGTCGATGCACGGCGCCGGATCGCCGCAGGCGCAGCGCATCATGATCGCGCGGCAGGGCAATATCGAAGGCAAGAAGGAACTGGCGAAAGTCATCGCGGGGATCAAGGAGTAGGCATAGGCAAAGATGGGATCAACAGACGGTTTGTACAGCAGCAAGGTCGTGACGGCGGAAGAGGCGATAGCCCATCTGCCGGAGGCCGGCAATCTGTGGCTCCACCACGCGATCATGGAGCCCAAGACTCTCGTGCGCGCACTCGTGGCTGCGCGCGAGCGCTTTGAAGGCCTCAGGGTCTTCCACATGGTGCGCAACGGCCCGGTTGATATCACGGAGCCGGGCTATGAAAAGTATTTTATCGACAATCCACTGTTTGCGGGCGCAAACTCAAGGGCCGCGCTCGCAGACGGCAGAGCGGACTTCACGCCGGCCTTCTTTTTCGAGGTGCCGGGCCTGATCCGCACGGGGCGCATCCCTTGCGATGCCGTACTCGTGCAGGTGTCCCCGCCCGACGAGGCGGGCAACTGCAGCATGGGCGCGAGCGTGGACTATACGATGCAGGCCGTGAAGACGGCGAGGCTCGTCATCGCGCAGGTCAACAGCCACGTGCCGCGCACCGTCGGCGATTGCTTTCTGAACATTTCGGAATTTGACTATATCGTTGAGGCGGACGAGGATATCTGGGACATCACGCCGCCTGTCATAGGTGATGTGGAAAAAGCGATCGGCGCCAACTGCGCTTCGCTCATCGAGGACGGCGCCACTCTTCAGCTCGGTATCGGCGGGATCCCGGATGCCGTGATGCTGTTTCTCGAAAACAAAAAAGATCTTGGCATTCATTCGGAAATGATCTCGGACGGGACGCTCGCGCTTTTCGAAAAGGGCGTGATCAACAATTCGAGGAAGTCCGAGAACCGCGGAAAGATGACGCTGATGTTCCTGATGGGTACGCAGCGCCTCTACAGGGCGGCCGACGGCAATCCTGACATCGAGATGTTTCCCGCCGACTATGTCAATCATCCCATGACGATCATGCGGCAATACAAGCCTGTCGCTGTCAATTCGGCGATCGAGGTTGATTTGCAGGGTCAGGTCGTGGCGACTGCGATGGGGCTCAGGCAGTTTTCCGGCACGGGCGGTCAGGTCGATTTTGTACGCGGCTGCGCGATGGCGGAAGGCGGCAAGGCGATCATCGCGATGCCTTCTTCCACGGTCAAGAAGGACGGTACACGCCTTTCGAAGATCGTGTCCTTTATCGCTCCGGGCGCACCGGTGACGACAGGCCGCGACGATGTCGATTATGTGGTCACGGAGCAGGGCATCGCCGAACTCAAGGGCAAGAGCCTCAGGCAACGCGCCAAGGCGCTGATTGAAATCGCGCATCCGGACTTTCGCGCAGACCTGCGCGCCGAATTTAACAAACGCTTTATTTAGTGTAATAGTGCACTTTGAGAAGGAGGACGACATGCAGGCTTTGAGATTGGTTCCGACGATACTTTACTTTGATACGATTGCTGCGTTTCATGCGGAATACCCGATCGGTGAGCGCGACTTGCTCGTGACGAACGAATGGCTCTTCGGGCCGTATATCGAGCCGCTCGGCACAAAGGTCAAGGTGATCTTTCAGGAAAAATTCGGGACGGGCGAGCCGTCTGATGAGATGATCGACGGTATCGTGCGCGAAGCGTCGCAGTATGATTATGACCGCATCATCGCCCTCGGCGGCGGTACGATCCTTGACATCTGCAAGGTGCTCGCACTCGACGTGCCGGAAAAGTCGGAGGATTTGTACACTGGCGTCTGCGCCCCGGTCAAGGTGAAAAAATTGATCGCCATACCGACGACCTGCGGTACGGGTTCCGAAGTGACCAATGTCGCGATCGCCGAGCTCAAGCGCCTGCACCTGAAAAAGGGCATCGCGGTGGATGAAACTTATGCGGATCTTGCGGTCCTTATTCCTGAGACTATGAAAGGCCTGCCGTACAAAGTCTTTATCACGAGTTCCGTCGACGCGCTCATTCATGCGGTCGAGAGCTACCTCTCGCCAAAGGCGTCCCCCTTTACCGAGGTGTTTTCGCTCGAAGCGATCGGCCTCATCATGAAGGGCTACAAGGCCATCGCCTCCGGCGGCGAGGAAAAGCGGTTTGACTATATGAAGGACTTTGTCATCGCGAGCAATTATGCGGGCATCGCTTTTGGCAACGCTGGCTGCGCGGCGGTGCACGCCTTGTCCTATTCGATCGGCGGCGCCTTCCACGTGCCGCACGGCGAGGCAAACTATCAGTTTTTCACGGCGGTCATGAAGAAATATATCGCGAAGGCGCCGGACGGCAAGATTCAAAATCTGACGGAGATCCTGCGCGGGATCCTTGATCTGAGCGCGGACGCCGCGCCGCTATCGGTCTATGACGCCTTCGACGCCTTCCTCGGCAAACTCATCGAAAAGAAGCCGCTGAAGGACTACGGCATGGTGGAGGCGCAGATCGACGAGTTCACGGCATCGACCGTGGACAACCAGCAGCGCCTGCTTGCAAACAACTACGTCTTCTTGGAAAACGGAGAGCTGCACGCGATTTTCGAAGAGCTGTTTTAACGGGTCTCGGCTCACCCACAAACTCGTACTGCCGTCAATTTGCGTAGAAATAAGGCCTTTTATTTACGGAAAATGACGGCAGTACGAGAAAAACCTCGAGTGCGGATTTTTTTGTACCGAGGCAGTTTTTTTTCGTTGTTTCGGTACTTATCTATTGACAAGATAATAAAGGGGGTAAAGCTAATTCCAGATTAGCAGCATATATCGGCTCCGAGGTTCCCATTACTCCCCATTATCCTCGGGGCCGCGTTTGTTTTTTGTAACATTGTTGTTATTGCCGAAGCGGAACATATTTTTTTAGTATGTGACGGGATTCTGGCAGACAAAATATAGCCTGATGGTGTAGAATGGCACGATTTTTGAGAGTAGGCATTGTATTATGTAGATTAAGGTATACACTTAATAGAAATGGTCGCATGGGGGGAATGCTTAGATACACATGCCGTATCGCAATAATAGCAGAAGGAGGCCTAAGTTGTTTAGTAACCGAAAAAAATTGAAATTTAGTGCATTGGCGATATTTCTCGCATTCGTCACCGTCGTTGGTACGGCGGGCGTGGCTTTTGCAGGAAGCGAGCTGCCGGAAGGCGGGAGTGATGCGGCGAATCCGCCGGTCAGCGATTCTGAACCCGCACCGGAAGGCGGCGCTGAAATAACGCCGCCTGTGAACGAAGCCGGGGAAGCGCCGCCTGCGGACGAAGGCGAGAAGGCGCCGCCTGCGGAAGAAGCCGTAGGCTCCGTGCCGCCCGCGAGCGAAGACGAGACGCCTCCCCCCGCAGAAGAAGCCGGTGCTCCCGCGCCTGCGGAGGATGACGAAAAAGAGGCCGAAGATCCCGCCCGCGCACCCGAAGCTGATGCGAATGCTCCGGAAGATGAAGGAAAAGTAGGAGAGAAGGCGCCCGAAGACGTCAGTCCGCTGGATGCCGATAGCATCAGTGTGATCGCGATCCGATTGGGCAGTGAGACTCAAACAGACAATACCTCTATTGCTGTTCGCTCCGGTGCAGAATCTCAGGTGGTCGTTCAATTCCTTGTGAACAAAGCCGTCGCTGCCGGAGAGATGATGTTCCGGATCGATCTCGGTCAGAATTTCGCGCCGGTGTCGGTGCGCTCCAACTCACAGTATACTTTGTCCCCCGGCGATGCTGGCGGGCCTACGCCTACGAATACGAACACGGGATATTGGTGGGTCACATGGATCGGGGGCGAGATGGCGTCTACAACTCTGCGGGACTTTACTTTCACAGTGACGCCTTTTAAAAATTTTGTGACGCCTCAGGGGGATGTTTGCACGGTGGATGTCCTGCCGTATGATTCTGACGGGGCCGGAAACCCAACGACCACATCCGGTCCGCCCAAGACAAACACAGGATTCACGGCATTGGTGGATAAGTTCGATTGGAATCCGCTCACTTCGGGGATTGCGTATACGGGCGGATTGGGCGCAACCAATACCAATCCGGTCACCGGCGCAGATGCGGCTCCGATCAATCTGAGTCTGTCCACCTCGAAGGCGGCCACCATGACCGGTCCGGGTCAAATGTATGCGGACGGCGCTGTTTTGCAAAGCCGCTACGTTGTGGATATGCAAGCAAGTTCGCCAAACAATCCGTTGTTGCTCATTGAAAAAGGCAGCGATACTATTTCATTTTCAGACTCGCAATTTTATGATGCCGGCGGTAGCATTCACTTGTATGCAGGCACGCAGGCAGAGCTTGGTTTGCTTGGAGCTTCATTGCCGGATGAGTATTGTCTGATCAACGAGACCGTAACAGGTGATTTCGGGTACGGCCCAAAAACCTATATCACAGACTTTACCTTGGTGAGCAAGCTGACAAATGGCACATTGAATGACGGAGATGATAGCAATGATGCGGATCTCAGTCCTTCTTCCACTTCATTTGTAATCAAGGACGCGAAATTCAATGCGGTGGATATCATATCTGAATACAGCCTTGGCAGCGGCGCGACAAGCAGCACCCCCGTCACCCTTCTGAAACAGGTGGACGGGACGCAAGCCGGTTATGCAGTGCCCACAGATCAGCCGGACAGCCTTATTTCGCCATGGAAAGCTGTTTCGGTGATTGGCACGACGGACCAGAGCATCAAAAATCCTGTTTTGGGTGACTTCGCGCTGTATTACAAGAATGACAATGAATCGGGCTATGAGACTTTTGCAGGCGGACATTTTGCGTTTGGCAAGAAGATCGTGGAAATCGCACATACGCCTACGACCGGTACGGTAGACGATACCCTTGGCGCTTTTGCCGGCAATATCGTCACCTATCAATTTTCCGGTACCAATACGGGCAGCGGCACGAATACGACTTTCCGAAATTTGCAAAAGGCTGTGATTCCATCGCTGATTATCACGGATGATGGGTTTGTCAACGATGAGATACAGCCGATTTTTATTGATCCGGGCGAAGTTGCAGGGCCTAATACAGGCGCAGGGTTGAAGTTTGAGTTTTATAAGGGAACAACACTTATTCCGTCGCTTTCGAAGACGTATACAGATACAGATTTTCCGGTGCCGTCGCTCTATACGATTGACCAGAGTGATTCTGATTACGGAAACATAACTAAAATAGTCATTACCTATACCAATATTCCGAAGAATTTTGAGATCAAGACCTGGCCGAGTATCGGCTATGTCGTGCAGAATTTGGATGTTGACCGGGAGTATGACTATATATACAATACCGCGACCGCAAAGTACACGTACACTACGGCGGATTTGGGTTCCCCCATCGATACCGAAACGGATACAGTTGACGGCGTATCCGGTAAGTATGCGCAGAGCGATATCGCGAAGTTTATGTACAAAATCAAAAGCGAGAACATGCGGGATCGTTATGGCTATCACAAAAGCGGCACAAATCTCACGACAGGTGATCATACGCTCCCGGTCTCAGGGGATGTGATCGGCTATACGGCCTGGGTCAACAATGCCAATGGCCCCGGTGTCACGATGCTATTTGAGACGTTTGTGGATACCCTCAGCGCGGGGCAAGAATACTATACGGGAGACGGAACCGGTCTCGCGGATACTTCATTCATCAATGACCCCGTCGCCGCCAATGTGAAACTCTACATGGCAGGTATTACAAAAAATGCGGATGGCTCCATCACGCAAGGTACTCCTACTCCAATAACCGTTTCGTCAAATCCGTCACTGGACGATCTGCTCGGAAGCGGCAATGATCTGGAAACGTCGGGTGTGGTAACCGTTGCTCCAAAGAGCGGGACTACACCGGCGACATTGACAATCAATTTTGATTCCGGCGCAGAGATTCCGGCTGATACGCAACTGATCATCACCTATACAACAAAGGCGATGACCGGTAGTATAGCAACGCCGGCGACCTTCAGAAATCAATTTGAACTCTCGAATAGTTCCGGTGACGTCATCGGGAAAGGACGCTTTCAGTGGGGTCCTCCGGTGCCTTCGGACAATAGCGGCCGCAAAACGGCGAGCAATATCTCAGAGGGTGTCCTGGCGGATGGAAATCCGATCGCCGGAGATTTGATTCTATTCAAAATCAAGGTGATGAATACCACCGATGCTCCGATCACGAATCCAATCGTGACGGATACTTACGTCAACTATGACGGCGCGGATAGTTTTGTGCCAGTGACCGGATCGCTGGACTATACGGATTTTAACAATAGCGCGGATGCGCAAAAACTTATTGCAGCCGGCTTGACGCCAAACATGCCAAATCCGGCGTTTAATCCGTTGCTTCCGGAGGATCCAAGTACAAACCCCCGGGCAATCCCTAACCTCGCCTACTCCCCATCCAGTGCAATTGTATTGAGCCCGCTCAAGTTCTTTGTGTATGATGATCCGTTGAACTTGACATCCTCTGTCACTGCCGCACCTACGGCAATCATTTCAGGCGGCACCGGCGGTACTTTCAATATCGCATTGACCGGTACGCTGGCGCCCGGGGAGTGGATTGAATATGCCTATGTCATGGAAGTGGCGCCAAGTGTAATCGGCGGCGATTATCTCTATAATTTCTATACGACTTATGATGGACAAAACCCGAATTCGAATCATCCGATTGACAGCGGCTATGCCGAACTCATCGCTGACAGTACGGCTTCAAAAATCGGGTATTCCCATGTGGTCAAGAGCGCCAAGGGTGTGGGATCTCCGGCGCCAAAGATAGGCAATCTGATTCATGAGGATCAGGTGGCGTACACCATCGATATCGGCAATTATCATGCCCGCTACGGCATCGACAAGGTCTTGCATATTACCGGTATTACCGATGCGCTGCCGGCACATGTTTCGCTCAATACCGTGCCCGATGCCTCCAATCCGCCGATGGAAGTGCCGGATTTGACGGTGTACAGAGTCATTTTGGACGATGACGCTACTGAGCTTTCCCGCACACCAATTGACCCTACTGCTTATACTGTCACCTATACCCCCGGTGAGAATCCTCCGGGAGGACCGGTGACGAACGATTCCTTTGCCATCGAATTTTCGCCTCAGCTTGATTTGCCGGCTGGCCTGACGTCAACGGCTGTGCCTCTCTACGGCGTCACCGATAAGGTTGCCAAAAATAGAATCCTGGTGGAGTACAGCGCAACGGTAGATACCCTCTCCGACAAATATCCGGGGATCCCGGAAACATCGCCAAATGTGTCTGCGCGAAACAATGCGAAAGTCTATTTGGCGGAGGATTCGGATGACATCCATTCGGCCTCCGGCAGCTTGGTGGATTTAGGTACTTCGGTTGATCCGTTCACAGGATCCAAGAGTTACGTTCTTTCTTATGTTGACCTGACTTTGATCAACAGTGACTATATCACGGCGGGTATCAAAAAAGAAGTGAGCGCGGGGAGCGCGGCGCTCAATCTGTCCAACGCGGGCGACCTCGTCCGCGACTATACGGTGACGATCGAAAACCACAGCCTGGCTCCGTTGGATCTCCGCAGGATCGTGGATTTGCTGCCGCGTTATGAGAGTCTGGTGACTACGGGCTCCGGTGCGCCGCGAATCACCTATTATGATAGCAGCGGCGATGCAGACGGGCCGTATGCCCTCCATGTCATGACGAACAATACCTATGACTACGATTTGCCGACATGGGGCGCTACCTATCAGGTAGGCCGTGTGATTTTTGACCGATCCGATCGGCCAAACAGCGTGGCACATCCGAACGGCAGTGCGCTCACGGTGGACAAGGCAAAGAAGGATTCTTCGGACACGTCCAAAACCAAGCCGGCCAAGATCGTGATCACGTATAGCGGCAAGGTGAACAAGGCCGCCGCGCTCAGTGACTACCGTGATATCACGACAGCTACGGTCAATACGAAAACGTATGCAAATCATGTCGCGATGTATCCGCTCAGGGACGGTTCCGATTCGCAGCCAGCTACGGCGATTCACCTGACTACCGGCGGCGGAACATACGGTGAACCCGGAGATACACAAGATTGGGACGGCGACGCGAGCACTGTGTACCGTTATCAAAACTCGGTTGCCGTGACGTTGGCCGACGCTTCGACATCTCCGTTTGTCGGCATCGCGCCCAAGATCATAAATGCATCAGGCGCCCAAGAGACATTGTCACCTTACAATCCTGCGGTGGATACCATTTCCCGCGGGGACAATGTCGCGTTTGAAGTAGCGCTTGGCAATTTTACCAATGCCACCGCAGAAATCAAAGCGGGCAGCAAAGTGGTCCTGGCGATTCCTGCCGGTCTGACCTATTTGGGATTTGAAAAAGATTCGGGGGATCCGCTGGGAATCGACCAATTGATCCCGGCTTTCTTCACGAATCCGAGTCCCCAGATCACCGATGTCGGCGGTACGAAATACTTGGTGTGGGAGATAAAAGATGATATCCCTGCGGCAGCCGTAGCAAGCAATCCGAAATTTACGATTCGCACGGCCACGGATGCTTCGCGGTATGCGGAATACGCCGTCCAGGGCTATTTTGTACCGAAACAGACTGCGGATCAGTTCTTCTATGACAACATTGTCAGTGCGGCGCAGCCTTTGACAGGGCTGACGTATGCTGCCGATTATCAAAATCTGAGCAGCATCGGATTTGGCGCAGCCGACCAGCATTTGGTGCATACAGACGCAAGCATCAGTGTGTTTGGTTCTCTTGGGATCAATGCCAGTATGACGCTGACCGAGGATGATCCGGCGCCGGCCGCGAGCAACAGTGTTTCAACGGCAAATGCAAATGCGCGGATTCTGACCCTCGGCGATTCGGCGGATGAACGGGATCACACGTTTACCTACGCGATGTTCCTGAATATCAAACCGGCATCGGCAGGCCTTGAGAATCCTGTCGTGATCAACCGGCTGCCGCAACTCAATGACACCCGTGTCACCGGCGCCGATAAGCGCGGAAGTCAGGTCAGGGTCGTACTGGCGGACAATAGCACGGAGGTCAGTCCACCTACGCCAATCACGCTCGGAAATGTGACGCCATCTCTGGTCTATCTGGACGGAAGCCCGATACCAGGAACGGAAACTGCATTGCTGGATCCATTTAATTTGGCCGTTTGGAAGATCGAATACGCTACCGGCGGCCCTACAGAGGTCTTTGGCGATGATGACTTTGAAGGGACGCCGATCTCTCGCTGGAAGGACGCCGCTGCGATCAGTGATCCATCGGATGTCACCGCGATTCGCATTTCTTTGGCAAGCGGTACCTATACGGTTCCAGCCGGTTGTTCGCTGAAAATCACCTTTGTCGCGCAATTGGACGAGGGTTACAATATTCCGTATCTGACGGGGTTTGACTCCTTTGGCTTTAGCGGCACGGTGGGCGCGGCTCCGGTCACCGCGGAGCCTTTGACCCTCGGTGTGCGTACGCACGTGCCTTACAACCGGCTCTTGGTGACCAAGGTGCTCAAGGACAATACGGCGGATCCGCGTCATAAGGCACATCCCTTTGCCGTGGACATTTTCGGGACCGATGCCGGCGGGAAAAATTTGATTGAGACGCTGACCTTTGACAATCTTCAGTTGACGGGCGGCAGCTATCAGCAGACGATCGAAGCGAGTCTGCTCAACTACGGTGTCTTCCCTTCCGCCGTGGAGACAAACAATCCGACCGGGTACAAGACGCCTGTCATTCCGCGTGCAACGCAGGGCGCTACCGGTCAATACGGCAATACGATTTACTATATCACCGTCACAAATGAGCCCAATCTGCATCGGGTGTATTACAATGCGAATGGCGGCCGCGGATCGCAGACAGATACCGTCACCTACTATCGCGGCGATGCGGTGAGTATTCTCGATCGGGGAAGTATGACAAGATCCGGTCATACCTTTGTCGGTTGGAACACAGAGAGAGACGGATCAGGTATCTCGTACAGTGAAAACCAAGTAAGCGCGTTTACCATCAACGGTACTGTCACCCTCTACGCGCAGTGGGCGGATGATACGCGGTATAGCGTTACTTATTTTGCCAATGGGGGGCGGGGGTCGCAGGTTGATGCGAAGTCGCCGTATTTGCCGGGGAAAACGGTGAAGGTGCTTGGCCGGGGATCTATTGTCCGGGACGGATATACCTTTGTCGGCTGGAATACGAAACCGGACGGCAGCGGCACGGCCAATGCCAAGATCTATGTTCAGGGAGATACCTTTGTCATCTTGAAGAATATGAATTTCTATGCGCAGTGGGACAAGGACGAAGATCCGCCGCCGGATGACCCGCCGCCGCCGACGCCTCCTGAGCCGCCGGTGCCGCCGAGGCCGCCGAGACCGCCGATCGTTGTTCCTCCGGATGTGACGCCTCCGGGCGCTCCCGAGCCTCCGGGGCCGGCGCTGATTCCGCCGACGGCGACGACTACGCGGCCGGAGCCGGAACCTGTCGTGCCGGAAGCGCCTGTTGATCCCTCACCGTATGAAAGGCAGACCGGAAATCCTCTAATTGACTTGCTTGGCGGCAATGTGCCGGGGGGCAGTTTCGAGGGGGCGGATGTCTGGAGTCTGCTCTCGATGATCCTCAGTATCATCGGTGTGCTGATCGCGATCGTATTGTCGGTCGGAGCAGCCACACGGAAAAGACGCAGGAAAGAGGCGGAGGAAAATCGTTTCCGGAGCCTGACTGATGAGGAAGAGAAGGCGGTAGAAAAGAGACAGAAGCGTACGAACCTCACGCGCATTCTGGCGATCATCGTCGGCGTGCTTGTGATCGTGGTCTGGCTGCTGCTTGACGATCTCACACTGCCGATGGCTTGGATCAACAAGTGGACGCTCTACGTGATCATCACCTTCGCGGTTCACCTCGTGCTCGTCTTTGTCCATAAACGAGTCGCCAATAAGGAAGACGAAGAAGACGATGAAGGGGATGACATCGCGAAAACCGCGTAGGATTCGATAGGGCCGGCGGCAGCAAAATTATTATTCGCAAACAAAATGCGGCACGGACATTGGTTCGCGCCGCATTTTTCCCCACAGATGAGGTCTGTTGTGGTAATATAAATGGTTGGAACAAAAGGAAGGAGTTTTACAATGGCAAAGATTTTTTATGAAAGCGATACAGACCTTCGCAATCTCGGCGGCAAGACCGTCGCAATCATCGGTTACGGGAGCCAGGGCCATGCGCATGCGCTGAATCTCAAAGAGAGCGGCGTGGACGTCGTCGTCGGCTTGTATGAGGGGAGCAAGAGCTGGGCACAGGCGGAGGCCGCCGGACTTCGCGTCGCTTCGGCGCCTGATGCGGCGGCGCAGGCCGATCTCATCATGATCCTCGTGCCGGACGAACTGCAGGCCGATATCTACAAGGAGAGCATTGCGCCCAATTTGAAGGCCGGCAAGACGCTGGCGTTTGCCCACGGGTTCAATATTCATTTCAGGCAGATCCAGCCGCCGGCGGATATCGACGTGATCATGATCGCGCCTAAGGGGCCGGGGCACACTGTGCGCAGCGAGTACGTGGAAGGCAAGGGCGTTCCCTGTCTGATCGCGGTCTACCAGAATGCCAGCGGCAAGGCCTATGATATCGGGCTTGCCTATGCTGCGGGCATCGGCGGCGCGCGGGCGGGCGTACTCGAGACGACGTTTCGCGAGGAGACCGAGACGGACTTGTTCGGGGAGCAGGCCGTGCTTTGCGGCGGCGTGACGGCTTTGATGCAGGCGGGATACGAGACGCTTGTCGAAGCGGGCTATGAACCGGAGAGCGCGTATTTCGAATGTATTCACGAGATGAAGCTGATCGTCGATCTCATCTATCAGGGCGGCTTCGCGAAGATGCGCGACTCCATTTCGAATACGGCGGAGTACGGCGATTATGAAATCGGAAAGCGCATCATCACCTGCGAGACGAAGAAGGAGATGAAGAAGGTGCTCGAGGAGATTCAGGACGGGACGTTCGCGACCCGCTGGATCACGGAAAACAAGGTCGGGCGGCCTCACTTCCTCGCGACAAGGCGCATCAAGGCGGAGCACCAGCTCGAGACAGTCGGCGGCGAACTGCGCAAGATGTACAGCTGGGGCAAAGAAGGAAAATAGGGCAATCCTATGTTGCTGACAGGCTCACAAATTATTATGGAATGCCTTCTTGAGCAGAAGGCCGATACTATTTTCGGCTATCCGGGGGGGCAGATCATGCCGCTGTATGACGCCCTCTACGACTATACGAAAGACGGGCGGATCCGGCATATCCTGACGGCGCACGAGCAGGGCGCGACGCATGCGGCCGACGGCTACGCCAGGTCGACGGGAAAGGTCGGCGTCGTCTTTGCGACGAGCGGGCCCGGGGCGACCAATACCGTGACGGGCATCGCGACGGCCAATATCGACAGCTCGCCGATGGTCGTGATCACGGGGCAGGTGCCGGCCTCATCGATAGGGCGCGACGCTTTCCAGGAAGTCGACATCATCGGGATCACGCTGCCGATCACGAAGCACAGCTACGCGCTGCGCGAGGTGTCTGAGATCGCACCGGCGATCCGTGAGGCGTTTCAAATCGCCAGGAGCGGGCGGCCCGGCGCTGTCTTGGTCGACGTGCCGAAAAACCTCATGACGGCCACCTGTGAATATGCGCCGGCGAAGCCTCTTGCGAAGCTCCCTGCGCCGCGTCTGCGCATGGACAAGATCGAGCATCTTGCGGGCCTCATCAACAAGTCTGAGCGCCCCGTGATCCACGCGGGCGGCGGGGTGCGCTTGTCGGACGCGTCTGCGGAGCTGACCGAATTGGCTCACAAGGCTGAGATCCCGGTCGCAACGACACTGATGTGTCTCGGCTGCTTCCCCCGCAAAGATCCTTTGTCTCTTGGAATAATGGGTATGCACGGAGAGCGCGAATCCAATCTTGCTGTACACAATGCGGACTTGCTTCTCACCATCGGAGGCCGATTTTCGGATCGTGTCACGGGCGATACGAAGGGTTATGCCCGGGGTGCGACGATCGTGCATATCGATATAGACCGTTCTGAGATCGACAAAAATGTGCCGGCGGAATACAGGATCGTCGGGGACGTGAAAGAGGTGCTCCGCGCCTTGCTTCCCCTTGTCAAAAATCACAAGCACAAGGAATGGCTGAAGCGCATCGAATCCTGGAAGCGGGAAATCCCGGTGACGGACAAGTTCACGCCGGTCAATATCATCGCGCAGATCCATGACGCTTTCGGCGATGAGGCGATCGTCTGTACCGACGTCGGACAGCATCAAATGTGGACCGCGCAGCATTGGCCGTTTTCCAAGCCGCGAAAGCTCATCACGAGCGGCGGTATGGGCACGATGGGATTTGGACTCGGCGCGGCGATCGGAGCCAAGATCGCCAATCCGAAAAAGCCGGTCATCCTCATCACGGGCGACGGCTCGTTCCGGATGAATATGAACGAACTCGTGACGTGCGCTTCGCTGGGTCTGGATATCCATATCTTTGTGCTCGCGAACGGGACGCTCGGCATGGTGCGCCAGTGGCAAAATCTCTTTTGGAGCAAACGGTATTCAGCGACGGATCTGGCCGATGTGGTCGACTACTCCAGTCTCGCCGCTGCGTTTGGTCTGACGGGGACCCGCGTGGGGAATACGCAGGCGCTTGCTGCCGCAATCGTGGCCGCCC